>DASXMA010000313.1:0-8102 GCA_036495965.1 Mycobacterium sp. | reverse complement strand
CGGCGCCGACCAGCTCGTCGTTGTCGCGCAGGTTGATGGCCACAATGCCGCCCGAGCGGTTGGAGTCGAAGTCGGTCAGCTTGGACTTCTTGACCAGCCCATTCTGGGTGGCCAGCACCAGGTACGGCGCGTCCTCGTAGCCGCGGATCTGGATGACCTGCGCGATGCGTTCCTCGGGCTGGAAGGCGAGCAGGTTGGCGACGTGCTGACCGCGCGCCGTCCGCGATGCTTCCGGCAGCTCGTAGGCCTTGGCCCGATACACCCGCCCTTGGGTCGTGAAGAACAGGATCCAGTCGTGCGTCGAACACACAAAGAAGTGCCGCACTATGTCGTCTTGCTTGAGCCCGGCGCCCTGCACGCCTTTCCCGCCGCGCTTCTGACTGCGGTACAGATCGGTCTTGGTGCGTTTGGCGTAGCCGGTTTCGGTGATGGTGACGACGACGTCCTCGCGGGCGATCAGATCCTCGTCGCTCACTTCTCCGTCGGCCGCCACGATCCGGGTGCGACGGTCATCGCCGTGCTTTTCGACGATCTCGCCGAGCTCGTCGTGCACGATCCCGCGCTGCCGTTCCGGCTTGGCCAGGATGTCTTCCAGGTCGGCGATCTCGGCCTCGATCTTGGCCAGGTCGTCGATGATGCGCTGGCGTTCCAGGGCGGCCAGGCGCCGCAGTTGCATGTCGAGGATGGCCTGGGCCTGGATTTCGTCGATGTCCAGGAGCTCGATCAGGCCGGCCCGCGCGATGTCGACGGTCTCCGACGCCCGGATCAACGCGATCACTTCGTCCAGCGCGTCGAGCGCTTTGACCAGACCGCGCAGGATGTGGGCGCGTTCATTGGCCTTGCGGAGCCGGAAGGTGGTGCGCCGCACGATGACGTCTAATTGGTGCGCGACGTAGTGGCGGATCAGCTGGTCGAGCCGCAGCGTGCGCGGCACCCCGTCGACGATGGACAGCATGTTGGCGCCGAAACTGGTCTGCAGCTGGGTGTGCTTGTAGAGGTTGTTGAGCACTACCTTGGCGACGGCGTCGCGCTTGAGCTCGATGACGATACGCAGACCGACCCGGTCGCTGGATTGGTCCTCGATGTTGGCAATGCCGGCCAGCTTGCCGTCGCGGACCTGCTCGGCGATCGAGGTGATGAAGTTGTCGTGGTTGACCTGATAGGGCAACTCGGTGATGACCAAAGACGTTCGGCCCCTGGATTCTTCGACTTCCACAACGCCACGCATCCGGATGGAGCCGCGGCCGGTTTTGTAGGCGTCGGCGATGCCTTGGGCGCCGACAATCAGTCCGGCAGTGGGGAAGTCGGGACCTTTGACGCGTTCGCAGACGGCAGCCAAGGTGACTTCCTCGTCAGCCTCGTGGTTTTCGAGGCACCAGAACACCGCTTCGGCAAGCTCGCGGAGGTTGTGCGGCGGGATGTTCGTCGCCATGCCGACCGCGATGCCACCGGAACCATTGGCCAGCAGGTTGGGGAACCGGCTGGGCAGTACCGTCGGCTCCTGGACCCGGCCGTCATAGTTCGGTATGAAATCGACTGTCTCTTCGTCGATTTCACGCAGCATCTCCATTGCCAACGGGGTCAGCCGCGCCTCGGTGTACCTCATCGCGGCCGGCGGGTCGTTGCCCGGCGAGCCGAAGTTGCCCTGCCCGTCCACCAGCGGGTAACGCAGCGACCACGGCTGCGCCATGCGCACCAGCGTGTCGTAGATCGAAGCGTCGCCGTGTGGGTGGTAGTTACCCATCGTCTCGGCGACCGACCGCGCCGACTTGGCGTGGCTACGGTCCGGGCGGAACCCAGAGTCGTACATCGCGTAGAGCACGCGGCGGTGTACCGGTTTGAGACCGTCGCGCACCTCCGGCAGCGCGCGGCCCACGATCACGCTCATCGCGTAGTCGATGTAGCTGCGCTGCATCTCCTGTTGAATGTCAACCGGTTCGATCCGGTCGACGGGCTCGTCACCAGGCGGCAGCGTCGTATCAGTCATCTGTTCCTCGTTTGGGTTGGCGTGTCTGATTCATCAGACATCCAAGAAGCGAACATCCTTGGCGTTGCGGGTGATAAAGCTTCGGCGAGCGTCGACATCCTCACCCATCAGGATGGAGAACAACTCGTCGGCGGCCGCCGCGTCGTCCAGGGTGACTTGACGCAGCACCCGCACGGTCGGGTCCATCGTGGTCTCCCACAGTTCCCTGGCGTCCATTTCACCCAGACCTTTGTAGCGCTGGATGCCGTCTTCCTTGTTGATCTTCTTGCCGGCCTTGAGTCCCGCCTCCAGCAGACCGTCGCGCTCGCGGTCGGAGTAGGCGAATTCGGGATCGCTGCGCTGCCACTTCAGTTTGTACAGCGGCGGCTGCGCCAAGAACACATGCCCGTTTTCGATTAGCGGCCGCATGAACCGGAACAACAGCGTCAACAGCAGCGTGGAGATGTGCTGGCCGTCAACGTCGGCGTCGGCCATCAACACAATCTTGTGGTAGCGCAGCTTGGTGATGTCGAACTCGTCGTGGATCCCGGTACCCAGGGCGGTGATGATCGCCTGGACTTCGGTGTTCTTCAGCACCCGGTCGATTCGGGCCTTCTCGACGTTGATGATCTTGCCGCGTAACGGAAGGATCGCCTGGAACATCGAGTCGCGTCCGCTCTTCGCCGAGCCGCCGGCTGAATCACCTTCCACTACATACAGTTCCGACTTTCGCGGATCGGTGGATCGGCAGTCGGCAAGCTTGCCCGGAAGTCCACCGAGGTCTGTGGCACTCTTGCGGCGCACCAACTCTCGTGCCTTGCGTGCCGCGATCCGTGCTTGTGCCGAAGACACAGCCTTATTCACAACCACTTTCGCATCCGCGGGGTTGGCTTCGAACCAGTGCGTGAGTTGTTCGTTGCAGACCTTCTGCACGAATGACTTGACCTCGGTGTTGCCGAGCTTGGTCTTGGTCTGGCCCTCGAACTGCGGTTCGCTGACCTTGACCGAGATCACCGCGGCCAGACCCTCGCGGATGTCGTCGCCGGTGAGGTTGGGGTCTTTATCTTTCAGCAGCTTCTTGTCTTTGGCGTATTTATTCACCACCGACGTCAGAGCACTGCGGAAGCCTTCTTCGTGAGTCCCGCCTTCGTGGGTGTTGATCGTGTTGGCGAAGGTATGTACCGACTCCGAATATCCGCCGTTCCACTGCATGGCGATTTCGACTTCGTGGCCCGTGCCCTTGCCTTCGAAGTCAATGATGCTCTGCTGAATCGGGCTCTTGGTGCGGTTGATGTGCTTGACGAAATCCACCAAGCCGCCGGGGTAGTGAAACGTTCGATGCTTCACCTTGTGCGGGGCAGTCGACTCGGCCGCCTTCTCTTCGGCGGATTTGGGCGCATCGGCCGTGTCGCTGACAACGTCGTCGACAACTTCCTCGTTGCTGACCCGCTCGTCGGTGAGGTTGATCGTCAATCCCTTGTTCAGAAAGGCCATTTCCTGCAGTCGGCGCGCCACCGTCTCGAAGTCGTACTCAAGGGTTTCGAAGATGTCGGGATCAGCCCAGAACCTGATCGTGGTTCCCGTCTTCTTCGTGGCCTCACCCTGTTTGAGGGTTCCTGGCACAGCGTGGTCGTAGAACTGCGACCACTCGTGGCCATCGCGGGCGATATCGACCTCCAGCCGGGTCGACAGCGCGTTCACCACCGACACACCGACGCCGTGCAAACCGCCACTAACGTTGTAGCCGCTGTTCTCACCACCGAACTTGCCCCCGGCGTGAAGTTGCGTCATCACCACGTCGACGGTCGGCGCGCCGGTGGCATGCATGGCTACCGGGATACCGCGCCCGTCGTCGACGACCTCGACGCTGCCGTCATCGAGCAGGCGCACATCGACCTGGGTCGCGTAACCGGCCATCGCCTCGTCCACCGAGTTGTCGACGACCTCCCAGACCAGATGGTGCAGTCCTCGCTCACCGGTGGAACCGACGTACATGCCGGGGCGTTTGCGAACGGCTTCCAGCCCTTCGAGAACGGTGATCGCTGAAGCGCCGTATTCGTTTTGTGCCTTCTTCTTCTGGGCAGCCACGGTCGGAATGCTCTCCTTGGGGTTTGATGCGGGCGGTCCAGTCACCGCAACAGTCGCACTTCTTCACTCTACCGTGATCGGTGGTCCGCACCGATTTTCTGGGAGCGTTTCTACCTATCTGGACGGGCCGTGCGCTCGATTTCTCCATTCCCGGCGCGTCCCGACGTGCGTTACGGTGGTCCGCTTCGTTCTGGCCGATCTGAGCGGGCCAAAGCTTTACGACTTCTTGACGGCGTGTCGGCAGCCCGATTGGGCTCCCGAATGCTTTACCCGTAGGTGTCACGAGGCCCTCTGCCGGCGATGTGCCGCGGCCCTTTCCGCCAGGACGGTGCGGCCGGGCCGGTGATCCTCAGCGATGTCACGATGCCGTTGCCAACCGCCGCGGCGATCTTCGCCAAAATCTGAGCCTGGACCATCCGCAGCTGGGTCGCCCAGGCGGTCGATTCGGCTGCCACGCCGAGCACCCCGTCATTGAGGGCCGTCGGGGTCGCATGGTCGGCAATTTGGTGTCCCACCACCGACGGCCAGTGGCCAAGCACGGTGCCTTCGGCGACCTGCGTGGACCAGCCACGCTTTTTCGCCAGATCGCGCGCCAACCTGCCCACCGGTTGGGGATCGCGAGTGTCGGGCCCGGGCCCTGACCAGCTGCGCCGCTGCCCTGCGACGCGGCGCGGGGCAGGGGACAGGCCCCGTCCGCGACCGGCGTCCTTTCCCTGTGCGCGAGCAGCCGCGCGGGCTTCCTCAAGGGTGCGCCGCACCAAGTCGATACCGGTCAGTCCGCCGGATGATGCGATGCGGTCGGGGTCAGATCCGTGGTCGGCGCCGGTCATGCTTGCACCGCCGATACCCGTCCAGAGTCCTCATCACGCAAATCGATCTGCACCCGTCTAGCGTCCCACCCGACCGGTATGTCTTCGATGACCGCCGCGGTTACCAACACCTGTTCTGCTGCTTCCGTTACCGATGCCAAGGCACGGCGCCGAGTCGCATCGAGTTCGGCGAACACATCGTCAAGCAACAACACCGGTTCGCCTCCGTCGGCCCTCAGCAACTCGTATGCCGCCAGCCGCAGCCCGACCGCAAATGACCATGATTCACCGTGGCTGGCAAAGCCTTTGGCGGGTTGATCGCCGAGTCGCAACTCCAAGTCGTCGCGGTGGGGGCCGACAAGACACATCCCGCGCTCCAATTCCGCGTCGCGCCGTGCCGACAACGCAGCCAATAACGCTGCTTCCAGAAACTCGTGGTCGGTGCCTTCGACACCCAAGCCATCGATGCTTGCCCGGTAACCAATCGAAGCTGGCCGCGATCCCGGTGCCAATAACTGATAGGCCTTTTCCACCTCGGGCGCCAACTGATTAACCAGATCGATACGGGCGGCCATCAATTGTGCGCCGTGCTCGGCCAAGCGACTGTCCCACACGTCAAGGGTGTCCAGCGCACCCTGGTCCGCTCGATGCCTTGACCCGGACAACGACTTCAACAGCGCCGTGCGCTGGCGCAACACTTTGTCATAATCCGCCCGCACGGCGGCGATCGCCGGCCGACGCACCGTTGCCAAGTCATCCAGGTAGCGCCGCCGGTCCGCCGGATCGCCGCGGACCAAAGCGAGGTCTTCAGGAGCAAAAAGCACCGCCCGTAACACCCCGACCACCGCACGCGTGCTGCGCACAGGTGAACGGTTCAGCCGGGCTTTGTTGGCCCGCCCCGCTGCGATCTCCAGGTCAACCGCACATTCCCTGCCCTCGTTGACGACGATCGTCGAAATCACCGCACGCGTGCTGCCTACCCGGATCAACGGCGCATCAGTTGCCACCCGGTGCGAACCCAACGTGCTCGAATACCACAGTGCCTCAATCAAATTCGTTTTCCCAAACCCATTGGGACCGACGAACACCGTCCGGCCCGGTTCCAATTCGAGGTCGGCCTGCGCCCAGGACCGGAAATCACGCAGTCCCAAATGCCGGACGTACACCTACCCAGGCAACCGGACTGGCATCAACAGGTACACGTAGTCCGTCGGTAAGGCGGGGAAAGGACCGTTGCCCGTTGGGTGGCTGTCGTCGTCGAACGCCGGCCGCAGCAACGCCGGCTTACCCGGAGTCGTGAAGCCGAACGACACCCGCTCCGAATGGACCGACCCAAGGCCGTCGGTCAGATATGTCGGGTTGAATGCAATCGTCAACGGCTCGCCGGCAAAGTCGACGGCGAGGTCCTCTTCGGCTCGGCCGACATCGTCGGCACCCGCGGAAAGCCGCAGCATGCCGTCGGCGAATTCCATGCGTATCTGTGCGCCGCGGTCGGCAACTAACGCAACCAGCTTGATGGCCTCGGTCAACTCAGCCACGTTGATGGTGGCCACCGCCGTGTGCTCGGCCGGCAACAGTTGACGAAACTTCGGGAACTCTGCGTCCAGTAGCCGGGTGGTACTGCGTTTGCCGTTACCGCTGATGCCCAGCAACCCGTCTTTCCCGACGCCCAACCCCGCGCCCAACGACAGACGAACATCGGAGCCGTCGATGCCGCCTTTAGCGGCCTCGGACAGCGTTTTCGCCGGCACCAGCACTGCCGCCTCGACATCCGGTGACAGCGCCGTCCAAGTCAATTCGCGAACTGCCAGACGGAACCTGTCGGTGGCGGCCAAAACTACCGTGTCACCCGAGATCTCGACCCGAATTCCGGTCAGCATGGGCAGCGTGTCATCCCGGCCGGCCGCGATGGCAACCTGACTAATCGCCTCAGCGAACAGGTCGGACGGCAAACTCCCGGTATCTTCCGGCAGTGCGGGCAGCGTTGGGTAATCCTCAACCGTCATCGTCGGCAACGAAAACCTGGCGTTTCCGCAGGTCAGCGCGACTCGATTACCGTCCACGTAGAAGTCGACCGGTTTGTCCGGCAATGCCCGCGTGATGTCTGACAACAATCTTCCAGACACCAAAACGCTTCCAGGAGAAGCTATTTCAGCCGCGACCTGCGCCTCGGCGGACACCTCGTAATCGAACCCGGAGATTGTCAGGCCATCATCCGAGCCGGTCAACAGAACGCCGGAAAGCACCGGCACCGCCGGCCTGGTCGGCAGGTTCTTCGCCACCCACGACACGGCGTCCGCGAAAGACTCTCGCACCAGACGAAATTTCAGATCGGTGAGGCCAGCTTTTGTCGTCGCCGCGTCCATAGCGTCCACTCACCTACCGAAATCCAGTGGCTAGCCGCCCCGCTCCTTGGGGCCCTACCGCCACGAACGCCGGTGGCGCTTACTGCACCACGGCGACCGCAACGGCAGTCGAAGAACAACCGTAGATCTTCTGAGGCCATCTTGAAAGCTAATCGCAAAGCCCGACAAGCGCGGTCAACGCGCGCCTCGCGGGCCCAGCGTAACGAAGCCTCCCCAGCGCTGTACTTCAAAGAAGAAACAACAGAAATAACTCAGTAACAGTATTAAGCGGTGTGGATTCTGGGGACAGCCTGGTCTTGCTGCTGCTAGGCCACGAGCCGGGGTGTGGATGACAACGTTGATAACTGTGTGCCCTGTGTTGAGTCGTTGGGGATGAACGACGGGTGTGCACCGAGGCGCGATTGCTACACCGCTATTTGGCTGGTCTGTACACAGGGCTGCGCACATGGCCTGCGTGTGGCTGGAGTGACAGGGGTGCGAGAAGTTTTTTTGGAAAAAGTTTGGCTTGAATGCCTGGAATCAGCGCTTGGACCGCTGGCGGATGCGAGTGGTGAGTTCCTTGACGTGATCGAACACTTCGCGTCGCTCGGCCATCTCGGACAAGATCTTTCGCTGGGCATACATCACGGTGGTGTGATCACGGCCGAATGCCTGGCCGATCTTGGGCAGGGACAGGTCGGTGAGTTCGCGGCACAGGTACATCGCGATTTGTCGTGACTGAGCCAGCGCTCGGGTCTTGCCCGGGCCGCGGAGCTCTTCGACGGTGGTGTCGAAGTATTCGGCGGTGGCGGCCATGATGGTCGCCGCGCTGATTTGCATGGTGCTGGCGTCGGCGATCAAGTCGCGAAGGACAATCTCGGCCAGTGCTTTGTC
>DASXMA010000312.1:0-10348 GCA_036495965.1 Mycobacterium sp. | reverse complement strand
GGAAGCGGTGACAACGACGACACTTGCCGACCTCGATCGCACACGCGACATCGCGCTCGACCTCTCCGGCTGGGGCAGGCGGTTCACCTTCTACCAGCCACGCAACTGCGCATTCTGGGGATATCTGATGCTGGTGGGGATCGGCATCCTTGTCTTCGTCTCCACGCTCGCCCGCGAGTACGACGCCTACGGCCCGGCGATCGCGTTGGCGGTCACGTCATTCGCCATCTACGCCGCGCTGTTCTGGTGGTTCACCCAGTACATCGACCGCTACGCCAAACTCCCCGCCAAGCTTATGGTCGTCGCCTTTCTGTGGGGCGGCTTCGCCGCCACCGGGGCGATGGCGGCTAACGCCAACGACGCGATCCTCGCCCTCTACGGGAAAGTCTTCGGACAGGTATGGGCGCTGAACTGGGGTGCCGGGCTGGCCGCCCCCTTCACCGAAGAACCGGCGAAGGGTTCGGGGCTGCTGCTGCTCATCGCGTTGGCGCCACGGCAGGTACGAACCGCGTTCGACGGGTTGATCCTGGGCGCCTTCATAGGTCTGGGATTTCAGATCGTTGAGGACATCTCCTACGCAATGACGTCGGCCAGCACCCAGTTCGGCGCGAATCAAATTGGGGCGTCGATCGGCACCATCGTTCTGCGAATGGTCAGCGGGGTCGCCGCGCACATCCTGTACAGCGCAATCTTCTGTGCCGGTCTGATCTATCTTCTCGGCCGGCCCGCTGAACCACGCAAGGTCGGGCGGGGTTTGCTACTGGTGGCGACGCCGATGCTGCTGCACGGGATTTGGGACTCGCTGGCGTCCATCGCCGGCCCGAACGGGCTGGCGCTGGTGGGACTGCTCATCGGGGTGGTCGTCTTCGCGCTCGTCATCGGTGTGCGGGTTTACAAGTTGACAGTGAAGCGAGAACGGGACTTCGTGCGCGACGTCATGACCCCGGAGGCGGCCCGCAACGTGATCACCGAGGCAGAACTCGATGCAATCGCCGGTAACCGCAAGGCCCGCAAGACTTACCGCAAGACTGGCCGCAACCGTCGCGACCGCAAACGCGCCCGCTACGTCCTCAACGCCGCGTATGGCCTCGCCGACGAATTGGCCGCCGCGCACGGTGCCGACACCGACCGGGTCCGGTTCGCCCGTGCCGAGGTCGGCAGAATCCGCGCCGGTGTCCCTCCCCCATCACGGTGAGCTGGTGACCTCGCCGAGAACCCGGTCCAGGTGGCCGCTGCACTGCTGAGGTGATGATCTGAACACCGCATCAACCTGCTGAGCTACTTGATGAGCGATTGTGCCGCCCGTTCCTCGCGCACCAGACGGCGATTTCTAGCCGGCCTTGCACTCCCGGCTCCGCGGGCTCCCAACCAGTTGACGACGATGCCCAGGGAATAGACAGCCCCGCATTTGCGGACAAGGATCGACACTGGTCCCTCGCGGCCGCGTGGGTTAACCAAGTACCCAGACGGCGAGCCGGCGACTTGTCGCGAGGAGGCAAGAATCATGCTTGCAGTGGATCCCACGTTTTACCGCAGCCCAGCCGCCGCCATTTCGGCCGCACCCGAGCAACTCGCCTATGTTGCCGCTTTCGACCCGACGGGCAGGGCGAAGGATGCGCTCGCTGTGCTGGACTGCGACACCAACTCCTCCACGTATGGCGGCGTCGTCGGCTGGGCTGAGATGCCGACGGCGGGCAACGAGCTGCATCACTTCGGGTGGAGCGCATGCTCGAGCGCGCTGTGCCACGAAGGGCATGGCCATCACGAGGCGATCGAGCGGCGATATCTGCTCGTCCCCGGTATTCGCTCGTCGGCGACCTTTGTCCTTGACACCAAGCCCGACCCTCGCCAGCCAGTGCTCATGCACACAATCGAGGCCAGCGAACTGGCAGCTAAGGCCGGATATTCCCGCCCGCACACGGTGCATTGCGGACCGGACGGCGTATTCATGTCGGCGTTGGGTGGCCCCAACGGCGACGACGGTCCGGGCGGCATCGCGCTGATCGACCACGACACGTTCGAGGTCATCGGACCGTGGGAGGTCGACCGCGGACCGCAATTCCTGTCCTACGACGTGTGGTGGCACCTGAACTACGACACCGTGATCACATCGGAGTGGGGGACGCCATCGATGGTCGAGAACGGGGTTAATCCCGAGGACCTGCTCGGAAGGAAGTTCGGACACCACGTGAACTTCTGGAGCATGTCCGGCCGAAAACTGACCCAGCGCGTCGACCTCGGCGACCAGCACCAGATGGTGCTCGAGTTACGGCCCGCACACGACCCGGCCAAAGCGTGGGGCTTCGTTGGTGTGGTTGCCAACGCCGAAGACCTATCGGCGTCGGTGTGGTTGTGGCACAAGGACGGTGATCAGTGGGCTGTCGACAAGGTGATCACTATCCCCGCCGAGCCAGCCGACGCGGACGCCTTACCACCGTTGCTCAAGCCCTTTGGTGCGGTGCCACCGTTGGTCAGCGATATCGATCTGTCCGTCGATGATCACTGGCTGTACGTCTCCTGTTGGGGCACAGGAGAACTCAAGCAATACGATGTCAGCGACCCATTCCAACCTCGCGAGACGGCATCGGTTCGGCTCGGAGGGATCGTCAAGCGCACACCGCATCCAGCAGCACCAGACCTACCGCTCGGCGGCGGCTCGCAGATGATCGAGATCAGCCGAGACGGCCGCCGGGTGTATGTCACGAACTCGCTGTATGCGGCATGGGACGAGGTGTTCTACCCCGACGGCGTCGGCGCATGGATGGCCAAGCTCGACGCCGATGTCTCCGCGGGCGGTCTTGTCCCTGATGTCCGATTCTTCCCGCACGGCGGCGATTTCCGTGGCCTGCGGGTGCACCAAACCCGGCTGCAAGGCGGCGACGCTTCCAGCGACTCGTACTGCTACACCAGCTGAACGTCCGCCAGCCGGGGTCGATCCCCAACATTTTTGGGGCGGATGCCTCATGTGCTGCCATGAGTGTGCGGTGGACGATTCCTGCATCGTAAATTTCGACACCGCACGCGAAGCCGCTCTCGTGAATCGGCGGTCCCCGCGAAAGAGCTTGGAGGCAGTCATGTTCACTATCGAGGAGCTGGCCACGATTCCGCTCTTCTCGACCCTAGGCGAGAAAGAACTGGAGTACCTTGCTGGTGCCGTGGAGGACATCCACCTCATCCCCGGGGAGTACGTGGGCCACGAGGGCGAAGGCCGGTCCCTGGCGATTGTGGTCGAAGGTAAGGCCGAGCTGACGAAGCTGGTGAACGGAATCGAGGAGGTGATTGGCGTCCGGCTTCCGGGCGAAGTCGGAGGCGAGATCCCGATGACGCTCGGTACGCCGTTGCCCGCCAGCATGCGAGCCGTCGAGCCGTCGCGCGTAATAAAACTGACCGTCGAGGTGTTCCACACGCTCGCCGCCATGGCCCCCCAGGTCTCCGAAACGGTCGGCGCCGCCGCGTTGGAGCGCATACAGATGCTTAAGAACGCCACCTCGCACCCGCGCGAGCCTGCAATGTTCGTAATCGGCCCGCGCGTCGACCCGGGAGTGCACGACTGCGACAGCTTCCTGCACCGCAACCAGATTCCTTACGAACGCCTAGACCCGGACGATCCTGCAGCTCTCGAACGCACCGGCGGCAAACCCGCCGCCTATCCGGTGGTGGTGCTGCGCGACGGTACCCGGCTGACTACCCCGACGATGCGGGCGGTTGCCACGGTCGCTGGACTGACGGTCGAGCCAAGCCGGGCGCATTACGACATGGTGATCGTGGGCGGCGGGCCGGCGGGTCTGACGGCGGCGGTCAATGGCGCCTCCGAGGGTCTGCAGACCGGACTGATCGAATCCTTCGCCCCCGGCGGGCAGGCCGGCACCTCAACCCGGATCGAGAACTACACCGGGTTCCCGTTCGGCGTCTCTGGTGACGAGCTCGCGACGCGGACGCTGCAACAGGCGAAACGGCTGGGCGCCGAGATCGTCGTGACCCGTCAGGTCGAAGGCATCGACCCCGCCGACATGACCGTCACGCTGGATGGGGGCGACGTTCTCCGAACGAGGTCGATCGTGCTTGCGATGGGCGTGGAGTGGCGACGCCTCCGGGTCGCTTCGATCGATCGATTCGTCGGCTCCGGTGTCTACTACGGCGCGGCGCGCAGCGACGCCGGTCTGGCGCAGGGAAACGATGTGTATCTGATCGGTGCGGGCAATTCGGCCGGGCAAGCCGCCGTCTTCTTCTCCAACCACGCCCGATCGGTCACGGTCCTCGTGCGGGGCGAGTCGCTCGCCGACAGCATGTCCCACTACCTCATCGAGCGGATCGCAACAAAAGCGAACATTCGGGTGGAAACCCGATCCGAGGTTGTCGCCGCGCACGGAGACGAACAACTCGAGGCGATCGAGGTGATCGATCGAAGCGCCGGCATGACATCTCGACGGGATGCGAGGGTGCTTTTTGTGCTCATCGGCGCCGAAGCGGCGACTGATTGGCTCCCCTCGGAGATCTCGCGCGACCAGCACGGCTTCGTGTTGACGGGGACCGACGCGATGAAGGCGGGACAGTGGAAGGCCGATCGCGAGCCGTTCGCTCTCGAAACGAGCGCCCCGGGAATCTTCGCGGTCGGCGATATTCGCTCGGGATCAGTGAAGCGCGTGGCAGCATCCGTCGGTGAAGGCGGCATAGCGATCGCCCTCGTGCATCGCTACCTCCGGCTCCCCCGCTAGACGCGGCCGAATCTCCCTGCGCATCCGGCTGGGCGGTTGCACCGCAGATTTCGGCAATCAAAAACGCCGCCGCCCTGGACGTTTGATGGATGCTCATTTCTTCATTCCTTTGGCTTGCGTGCGATCGCCAGTGTGGAGGGCGCCGGGCGCAATGAGGGCCTTCATGATTCGGCCCGCGCGCAGTGCATCGAAGGCAGTTAGTGCGTCAGCCAGTGGAGTGATTACCGTGGTGAGGTCTGCGACGTCGACTTCTTGGGTGGCCAGCAGGTCGATCGCGCGCTCGAATTCGTCGGTGTAGATGTATGACCCGCGCACCGTGATCTCTTTGAGCAGGATCGTCGCCGAATCGAGGCCAGGGTCTGGCCCCGCCCCGACTACCACCAGAATGCCGCCGGGCCGTAGCAGTTTGAGCGCGGCAGAGGTGGCGGCTGCGCTGCCAGAGCACTCGAGCACGACGTCGACCCCCAATCCGCGGACGTCGCCCTGGGCCGCGTCGGCGGCGAGCAACACAGCATGGGAATCGGTCGCGAACTGGGCCCGCTGTTGCGCCGGCTCCATCAGAAGAATCTGTGCAGGCGATCTGAGGTGAGCGAGCCTGCAAGCGAGCTGCCCGATCGGGCCTCCGCCGGTGACTAACACCGTGCGCCCCGCGAGCTCGCCGGCAAGTTCCACCGCTCGCAGTGCAGTCGCCGTGGGTTCGACCCAGGCCGCCTCAAGAGCTCCCAGCTCTTCGGGGATTCGGCGCAGGTGGCCGGGGAAGGCGGCCATCAGCGGTGCCAGCGCTCCGTCAGCCTGCAGGCCCAGCGCAGTCTCTAAAGTGGCTTGGCGACAAAAGTTTGGCCCCCCGGACCGGCAGTAGACACAAGACCCGTCCACGTTGCCGTTGGGGTTGACCGCTACCCTCTGGCCCGCTGTCCAGTCCGCGACGTTGCCCCCGACCGCCACGACCCGGCCGGTGGACTCGTGTCCGAGAATGCAGTCGCCCCGGTACACCTGCGGCAACTGAGAGGCGTGCAGATCGCTGCCGCAAATGCCGCACAGATCGACTTCGATCAGGATCTGATCAGGTCGCAGCCTCGGGCGTGGCCGGTCCTGCAGCGCAATCCGTCCCTGTGTCGTAAGCACCACCGCGGGCATCGTCATCTGTACATGAGCTCCATGTCGTTGTGCACAGGTCGCACTACCGAGCGATTCATCGTACTGCGGATCAGCCGATTCAAATGTCAGGTCGATATGTCTGGAACCTCGTTACGCTGGAAACGAATACGGTCCGAATCGGCCCCAAGCGACGACGACGGCGAGCACCAGCAGCACGGCATTCACAACAACCTGCGGCGCTTCTTTGCGCCGAGCGTGCACCGCGGCCGCACCGGCCATCACCAGTACGAGCCCGACAGCGGCCAGCGGTACCAGTATCGGAGCGATGTGAACTGCGGCCGGCAGCACTAGTCCGATGGCACCGAGTATCTCGGCGAGCCCGATCAATCGGATACTGGTCGGGCTGAAGTCCTGCGCCCAGCCCTGGCCGGCCGAGACGAGCTTGTCTTTGGGCACAAACTGTTTCATCAGTCCGCTTCCGGCGAAGACAGCTGCTAAGACAATCGCGATAATCCATAGCGCCAAGTTCACGAAGTCCTCCTTGTAGATGTGAATGGGCAGATTGGTTGGATTGCTTTCGATTTCGTATCCGTTAAGCAGTCGCAATCGCGGACGTCTCACGGTTCACTGAATGCCGCGCTGAGGCTGGCGACTTCATCGTCACGCAACGACAATGAAACAGCGCCAAGGTTTTCCGCGAGGTGGCCGCGACTGCTAGTTCCCGGGATCAGCAGCACGTTGTCCGCGATGGCCAGCAGCCAGGCGGGAGCAACCTGGGCCGGTGTAGCGCCGTGGCTGACAGCGATGGCAGCGACGACCGGATTGGTGCGGATCGCATCGTGCTGCTTCTTCGGCCAGCCCAGCGGACAAAACGGAACGAACGCGATGCCTCGCGCGGCGCACTCCTTGAGGACGGCAGCCGAAGACCGATCCGCGAGGTTGTACGCGTTCTGCACGCAGACGATGTCGGTGACCTCGAGCGCCCGCAGCAGGTGTCGGTGGGTCACGTTGCTGATCCCGATTCCCGCTATCAAGCCGTCGTTGCGCGCGTCTACTACGGCGCCAAGCTGGTCAACAAACCGTTCGTCAGGCACGGCATTGTCCATCACCCGCAGGTTTACAGCGGCGAGTTGCTCGATACCCAGCGTTGCAAGATTCTCTTCGATGCCCGCGCGGAGCTGATCAGGGTCATCGTAAGGCAGAACCGCGCCGAAACCGTCCCGGCGGGCGGCGACCTTGCTGACCAAAACTAGTTCGTCGGGGTAGGGAAAGAGTGCTTCCCGGATCAGCTGGTTTACCACCCCGGGACCGTAATATTGCGCGGTGTCAATGTGATCTACCCCCGCATCCACCGCGGCCCGTACACCCCGATGGCTTCATCACGGTCTCGGGGCGGGCCGAAGACGCCGTCTCCGGCCAGCTGCATTGCCCCGTACCCAACGCGCCAAACCGATTTGTCGCCAACGTGATAGCGCATATGGATCGGGCCGCCCGGATCCTGAGCTGCATCGGGCTCTTGCCGCGGCGTCGTCATTGCCGCTGCTCGCGAACTGGACCACGGCGCACTGAATAGTCAGGCATAAATGGGCGCCGCGTCAAAGTAGACGCGATAGTTGTCGATCTTGCCGGCGGCGTTTGTGTGGAAGATCGTGACGCACGGGATAGCGACCTCTTGCGCGTCTTTGCGCTCGTAGCTGACCTTGAATTCGACGATCGCGTCGTCGCCGACGTTCCATTCGTTCACGATTCCGTGATGCAGGCCCGCGATCGTGTCATAGAAAGCGGTTATCCCGGCACGGATCTCGTCGATACCGAGCAACGGTTGGCCGTTCCCGAAAACAACGCGGCTGTCGGTGGCGAAGCGTGCGGCTATCGCGGCCACATCCATCGAGTCGACCGTGGCGAACAGGTCGCGCGTGTTGGGGCGGGTTGTCGCACCCATGGTGATCCTTTCCTGGTTCCAGGCCCGATCTTGGCTAGAATACGTGATAGATCATCTATATCTCAAGAGACTGCGTGCTTATTCCGGGCAGGCTCATATCGAGAGCCCTCAGATTAAGTGGATCTGGATCTAACGGGGCAGCGTCAGCGCCTCGAGCAGCGGATGATGCTTCACTCTGTGTTGCCCGCGGCTGCTCACCACGGAGCCGGCGGCAACGAGCTATTGAAGTTGATATGAATGTGGATGTGTTCCAACGCCGCAGTAAGGGGTGCGAGCAGCTCGTCGGGCAGCGGGTCGAAAAACAGACGCCGGACCAAGGCCACATGACCGGGAGCGGCGGCGTCGATGGCTTCGCGTCCCGCTCTTGTCAGAATCGCATCCGTTGCCCTGCCGTCGTCCTCTGATGGAACCCGCTCAGCGAGGCCGCGTTCGCATAACCGCCGCAGCTGATGCGACGCGCGGCTCCGTTCCCAACCGATCAGGGCCGCGAGGTCAGACACCTGAAGGCGCCCGCCAGGTGCCGAAGTCAACGCATTAAGAACGTGGTAGTCGGCAAGCGACAAATCGCAGTCGCTCTGAAGCTGCCGATTCATCTCATAGTTCATCCGCATCTGCACGCGCATGAACGCACGCCAAGCTTGCAGCTGGGCGGGCGACAGCCAAGGTTCTTGAGCGGTCTTTCGGCGCTGATTAGGTGACACTTCGGCTAGTTCCTTTTTCGGGCTTTCCGCTGAGGATATCGCGATGATGCCCGCTAACTGCTTCGACGCGTCGTCAGCGACCGCCAGCGGTTGGTTGAGATCGCAGGAACAATCACTTGATGCATCACGCATGGTAGTTGGACTGATGCGAACCAGCGGCGACGGTAGCCCGGACCTTCATTCGCGCGGCTTTGCCCCACCGGTAGGCGCAAGTGCGACAACTGGGATGGTCCGCGTCGTCATGCGCTGGTATTCAGCGTACTTCGCATCGCGCTCTGCGCCGCTCAGTTCGACGGCATGTACTTCGAGGTGGTCATCTCCGACTTCGATGCTGGCGTCGGGGGTGGCGGTGAGGTTCCAGTACCACGCGGGGCTGCGGTCAACACCGGCGGCCGAGGCGAACAACACGTAGCGACCGTCGTCGGCGAGATACATCAGTGGGTGCACCCGTTCTTGGCCACTTCGTGCTCCGGTCGTGTGTAGTAGCAAAACCGGTGCGCCTTCAAACGGTCCACCGAGGCGACCATGATTGCTGCGGAACTCTTCGATGTTGTGGCGGTTGAACTCGTTGACCTCTGTCATGATGCCTCTTCGTTGGCTGTCTGACCTTCTCATTGTGCGTGACTTATCACGCAAAGTAAAGTAAGTTGTTTCACGTGGAGTCGCCACTGCCGATATTGAGGATGTGACCAACGGTGACACGGGCCATCACCTACGCCACCGCCGGCGACCCTGCCGACGTCCTGGAAGCCGTCGAAATCCCTGATCCGCCGACGCCAGGGCCCGGGCAAATCCAGGTTGAAGTCCGCGCCTTCCCGATTCATCCCGGAGACCTCATCGGCGTCAGATCCGGGCCACCGCATCCCGGACAGCGCACGGTCGCGGGCCTTGAGGCCACCGGCGTCGTGGTTGCGACCGGACCCGGCGTCGACGCCCCAACTGTCGGCACCCGCGTGACCGTGTTCCCTAACCCCGGGTCGTGGGCGCAACGCATTAACGCGGCTGCGAAAGTTGCTGTCCCCGTGCCGGACTCTGTCGGCGACGACATCGCCGCCCAGATGGTGTGCAACCCGTTAACGGCCGTGTTGCTCTACCGCGCTGCCCAGCAACACTTCTCGGTCGGATTTGACGGCATCATCATCAACAACGCCGCCAACTCCTCGGTGGGCCGGTTGTTCACCGCTAGCGCCGACCATCATCAGATCGCCACGATCAGCGTCGTGCGCAGCGCCGACCGCGCCCACGAGCTTGCCGCCCGCTACCCGAACGTGCCTGTCGTCTCAACCGACAACCCCGACTGGGTCCAGCAGATTCGCGCCATCGCCGACGGCCGCCCCATCCCCGTGGCGCTAGATCCCGTCGGCGGCACAATCGCCGGCCACCTGATCTCCCTGTTGTCCTCCGGCGGAACGCTGATCACCTACGGAGCGATAGCCCAAGAGAACATTCCGGTGCACGCCTCAGCCCTACTCGGCGGCGAAATCGGCATCCGCGGGTTAACCATCGGCCGTTGGCTCAGTGGCGTCGCACCCGAACGCCGCGCCTCCGACATCGCCAGTGTCACCGCAATCGCCATCGCGCTATCCGCAGAATTCGACGTTGCCGGCACCTACCCACTCGACCAGATCACCGACGCGGCCAAGCACGTCAATGCGCCCGGAAAAATCGGCACCGTGATCGTGAAAACCTAGTGACATTTCAGAACCTGGGAGAAACGAGGAGAATCCGGTGGCTGACCAATGGACGCTTCGCGGTGTGGAGTTCGAGAATTGCCCCTGCGCCTGGGGCTGCCCGTGCCAGTTCGGTGCGCAACCAACTTACGGGCGCTGCGAGGCGTTGATGGGCGGCCACATCGAGGAGGGCAACTTCAACGACACGAATCTCGACGGCCT
>DASXMA010000311.1:0-3132 GCA_036495965.1 Mycobacterium sp. | reverse complement strand
GATGCGCTTCGTCCAGATCGCGACGGTGGCGGTCGAAATCACGGACGCAAGAGGTACGAGCGCGTTGGCCACCAACGTTATCCAGTTCACTCGTCGACCCTCCTCGGTAGTGCGGTGCTACCCGCAGTACCCAGGGGGCGGCGACGGGGCGTCGCGCGGAACCACGGTTTGATTACACAGGCCTGATTCTGAGTGCGGATTTTGGGGTGCGGTTGGGTATGGGCGGGGAGTGTTTGGCGGTACGGGGTCTGCGTTGGCCATGGCCGCGGTGAGCCCCATAACAGCCATCCCCAACCCAGCGGCGAGAACGGTTCTGGCGGCTAATTTTGTCAGTTTGGGCTGAGTGGTGCGGTCGAGGTGATCGGTGGTGGTCATGATGTTCCTTTTTGTGATCGCAGCCCCCGGTGGGCCGCCCTGCAGGTAGGACCATCCCCGCCAATTGGACAGTTTTTCGACAACTCTTTCCGGGGACCGTTTAGGGCGTAGCCGGAGTTCCGAGCAGGCAGTGGGGTGCGCCCAAACCTAGATCGAGGCTATTCGGGGGGCCAGACGGTGTCTCGCGTTTTGTGGAATTTGAGCGGTCGCGACCTCGAGGCCATCCGAATCGGAGCTGCGATTGGTTGCGGCGCTTCGCCGTGCGGCTCGCGAGCGCGGTGGGCCGCTGCTGTCGATAGACGTGGCGATGCGCTGCTGGATGAGCGCAGCGCACAATCAACTCATCGACGTGTTCTGACCTCTCGTAAGACGCTTAGGGCCCGTTCGACGTGTGTGTTATAAACCTGTCGGTTCAGGGAACCCGTAGTCGAAGACGGGCCTACTCGGGGCGCCGTTACGACAGGAGTTGCAATGATCGGGTCAATAATCCTCGCCATCGTCGTGGGCGCGCTCATCGGCTTGATTGCGCGTCTCATCATGCCGGGCAAACAAGACATCGGCATGATCATGACGGTTGTACTCGGCGCCCTAGGTGGCTTGATCGGCTCATGGGTGGCTAGCAAGTTCGGATACCACAATGCCAATGGCGGAATCGCCTGGATTCCATTTTTCATCGGAATCGGTGCTGCCATCGTCCTGATAGCGATCTGGGAAACCGTGAGGGGTCGCCGTACCCGCCGCACCAGGTTGCTTCGCCGGTAGCGGGCTCGGCGGAGAAACATCTCACTAGGAGGAGGTGCGGGATCGTGACCATCGATGTCTGCCGCGCGTGCGGCTATCCCACGACCGGCCCCGATCTGTGCTCGTACTGCCGACCCGTAGAAGCGCAGACCAGTGACCGAATGTTTGAGCCGATGCTTTCCGCGACCACGCTGCACCACGGACCGGTGTCGGTGGACCTTTAGTTCCGTGCGCAAGGCATGGCATTGCCGACGGATGCCGCGCGGCGCAGTGTGACTAAGCTCCGTGGGTGCGCGAGATGCCAACGAGGGGTAGCGTTTTCGCTGTTCGAGTAAACGAACAGGGAGAACTGCCATGGCAGCCAAGTTCGAGATCAGCAAGGACAAATCCGGCAAGTATCGGTTCCACCTCAAGGCCGCCAACGGCGAGATCATCGCCGCCAGCCAGGGCTACGAGACCAAGGAAAGTGCCCACAAGGGCATTGAGTCAGTCAAGGCAAGTGCTCCCGACGCGAAGGTCGTAGACCTGACCGAACGGGAGCCCGCGCACAAGTAGCGCGTATAGCTGTTCATCCCTCGCACGCCACGAATACACGGCGCGTGCGGCAGTGGTCTGCGACAAAGTTAGCTGGCGGAACCAGGGCGCCCCAGCCCGCGTCTGAATAGTTGATCGGGCCGCCCCTGCTCTTCTCGGGGGCGGTCACAATATGTCGTTCTTCCAGAACTCGTGAAGGTACGCGCACAGATCGATGATCCCCCCGCGCACCGTCTCGGCGTCGGTGATCTCGCGCAGCGAATCGGCCCGAGCTACCTGGTGTGGGGTCTTGCCGGTGACGCCGGAATGCTCACTCATAGTTCCTCGCATTCTCAGGGTCGATGTGCCAGATCCAGTTGCCGAAGAAGGGCCTGTCAAAAGCAAGAGCACCGAGGGGAGCGATGACGAAGATAGAGAGCAACGTCCATATCATTGCAGCGTCCATGCTTTTGAGGGTTCGCCGACCAACCGGCATTCAGTAGAGGTCTTGATGTTGTGTGGTCACAAAGCTCCCTTGTGCCGTCCTCGCTACGCCAGATATGCGTGGAGCCGGCCCCAGCGCGATTACTGAGGCCGGCTCCACTCTCGGCGGCGCGGGAGAAACCCGCTACGAACAGGGTTGGCACTCCTCGACGGCGCCGCCAGGCCTTAGGCGGCGGCGCAGGGGACGGGCGCCGGCTGAACCGGGTCGTACTGAACCAGATCGGCCTAGTCCGCGTCTAATAGTTGTTCGGGCCGCCCCCGGTCTTCCTCCCCCTCGATGGCGGCCCGAACCATGTCAGACGACCTGGCGACGAACGGCCCCGGCTGAGGGAGTAAGCCCAGCCGGGGCCGTCGCCGTTGAACTGAGAAGTGTCCACGGCCGTGAACGCCTAGGTGGGGCCGGTCCCAGCTGGCACCAGGAGGGAGTGGGACCGGCCCCACCCTCGACGACGATGAGCTTCGGTTGGTGGCGACTCTTCGCCGAAGCGGCTCGGGAGCGGGGTGGGCCGCGGCCGTCGATAGATGTGGCGGACGCGCTGCTGGATGAACGCCGCGAGTGGACGGAACGGGTTACAACCGTGCCCGCGGGCTAATGCTCCGGGGTTCGCCGCGGCGGCCTCAGATCGCCTCGAAAGTCATCGCGACGCCATTCATGCAGTACCGCAGACCGGTCGGCGGTGGTCCATCGTTGAACACGTGGCCGAGGTGGCCTCCGCATCGGCTGCACAGAACTTCGGTGCGAATCATGCCCAGGCTGGTATCTGGGCGTTCGAGCACCGAGTTGCCCATGGCCTTCCAGAAGCTGGGCCATCCGGTGCCGCTGTCGAACTTGGTGTCCGAGGAGTAGAGGTGCAGCGCGCAGCCCGCGCAGCTGAACACGCCGCGCCGGTGTTCGTCGTTGAGCGGGCTGCTGTATGGGGCCTCGGTGCCTGCGTTGCGCAGCACGTCGTATTGGGCTGCGGTGAGGAGTTTTCGCCACTCGGCGTCGGTATGGGTCAC
>DASXMA010000310.1:0-4074 GCA_036495965.1 Mycobacterium sp. | reverse complement strand
ACCCGAGGTGCGCCACGACAAAATCACGGTGCCGCAACGCATGTCCGTTAACCACGTCCTGGCGCTCGCGATGCAAAAGGCGCAAGCCAAGGTCAGGAAGGGCAGTAGGGTAGCCGACCTGCAACTCGGCGACGGCAATCCGGTTGGCGGCGAACAGGGCACCGACGTCGAGTGGTCTTACAGCTACCAAGTAGTCCCGCCAGGCGATTTGGCCACCGCCATCTGAAACTTGGCGAGTCGAACTGCGCGGCAACGTGAAGGCGGCGCGCATCCTGGTCGGGACGGCGGTAACGACGCGAGCCAGTGGGCTTAGCCATCGCCGGGCCCCTCTCGACTCCTCTGACTCGCGTGACCAGAATCCAGCCGCCGAACCGCCCGGCGCCGCTTGGGCCTACGCCGGTTCGACGAACTCAGTGCAGCCGTTTTCGAGGAAAGGTTCCGGGTACCCCGCGACGTTAGCCGAGCCACTTGGTGAGGCAGCACAAGGAGGTAAATCATGCCCAGTCAAGGTCCCGAAGAGTCCGCGAATTCGCGGCTCGAACACTTCGACAATCCGGAGTTGGGCAGCGGCGCGCGCGACACAGGAGAAGACACCCCTGAACCCGGCGGAGGAGACCGCCCAGTGGGGACCGTAGACGAAGACGCCAATCCACCGGTGAGCGATCCCCGTGCCTCCGATACCTACGGGGGCACCGGTGAACTGCCACCACAAGACACCGGCCAGGCTGTCCCACCATACGAGGGACGAAAAGAATCCGGGTAGGTCCCGCCTGCAAGCGCCGAAGGCGCAGGCGGTGCAGACGTCGGCAGCGGGAGAGGCCCGTCACTGATTCCGATTTAGAAGTGGCCCAGCCCGTCGGACACGCCAGGGGGCCGGAGCAAGTCCCCAGCCGATGAGCAATCCGCTTCGAGATGCCGGAATAAGACCGCGACGACGACCGCCGTCCGCGCGTGAAGCTATCGCCAGTATCGAACGCCTAGTCACTGACGTCGTCGTGGACCATGGCAGCCGCTGGCGAGGTTGAACCAACCACAGGTAAAAAATGACCAACTGCGACCCGGTCTGGTTTCTCACCCTGTGGAGCTGGGTAGCTGACACAACACGAATAACCCACGTGGACGGAGAAACGAGTGACCACCGCCGAACAGCCGCGACCCGAAGGTGACGAACAACCCCCACCGGCCGCAGATGTTGATGAGCCCGAGGACGGCTCCGAGGCCCCGGCCGCGGGCGATCGAGCAGCGCAACTCAACGAGCAGGTCGCTCAAGGCCATGAGTGGGCCGCTCACGCCGAGCCCGACAGTAGCGACGACCTGCATAGCGACGCTGCCACTAAACACCGCCGGGCCGCCCGAAAAGATCGCTCCAAAGCCCAAGCCGCCAGAAATGAAGCCCGACGAGCCCCCTGACTAGGCACAGCGAGGGACCATCTAGTTTTGCCTTAGCCTCCAGGTCGTGGTCTTGGTGCGTCGGCAGTCTGCCTCTTGCTTAGGAGCGGTCCAGTCCTGATTCGTGTTGGTCGACGAGCCAGTGCGCGACGTCGACCAGTTTCACGTTGGTGTGTTGGGAGGCACGGGTTAACAGGCTGAATGCCTGAAGGCCGGTGAGGTTTTCACGATGCATCAGTATCCCTTTGGCTTGGCCGATGACGTCGCGGGTGGCAAGTGCGTCTTCGAACTGCGTTTGGTGGGCTGCTCCGATCATTGCGACCGCGGCATGCTGAGCAAGTATTCCGCCGAAGAGAAATGAGTCCTCCGAGAAGACACCGGGCTGGTCGCCGTAGAGGTTAAGGGCCCCAAGGTTTTCGGAGTGAACGAATAGTTGAAATGACAACAGGCTGAGGATGCCTCGCTGCTGTGCTTCGCGGGCGAAGGCGGGCCAACGGGTCTCGGCGCGCATGTCGTCGATATGCACGCTGTGGTGTTCTCGTAACGTCGTCAGGCAGGGTCCTTCATCGAAGTCGGCCTGCAGTTGGTCAAGCTCGGCCACGAAGCGGCCGGAGACAACCTGGGGGACGACTTTTTTTCCTGGGATCAACGAGATGCCCGCCCAGCGCGTGCCGGGCACGATTCCACGGGCGGCCTCGACTATCGACTGCAGTATGTCGGATGTGGCTTTAAGGTCCTGCAGTTCGACGGCGAGATCACCGAACACCTGCGCTAGGCGCTCATGAGGCTGGTCAACACCCATTCACCGGAGCATAGCGACCGATGCGGCCGGCCATGATCAAAAGCGCCCTCGGTAGCACTTTTCATGACTACCGAGGGCTAAGCAACCCGAGCAGAGCCGGCTCTGCCGCGCGCCTGCTACGCGGCGTACCCGTCGCGACACCAGCGAAACCGGACCAGCATTCGTTGCGAAGACGACTGGGTGAAGTGCCGCCGCCGTGGCGCGGATCTACGCTCCGCGCATGCGCGACACCGAGACCATCGACTCCGAGCTGCCACTGGTGGCGGCTCTCCGCCGTGCAGCTCGGGAGCGGGGTGGCCCGCTGCCGTCGATAGACGTTGCGGATGCGCTCCTGGATGAACGCGAGTCGTTCCTCGGTCAGGACGAGTTGCCCCGATGAGTACCCATTTTGGGCGGCGAGGTCCGCCAGAGTCCAGGCGGTGGCCTACGCTCTCGTCGAGCAGCTCGTCCAGTTCGACGCCGTGATCACGGATGACCGGGCTAACGGCCAGCAATCCGTCGGTGAAAGGCCATACGCTGGCCCAAATATAGGTCTGACTAGGTTGAGGTTTGCCAATCACCCGCCGCTGGCGCGGTACCGTGCGCGAAGCTGCCCACATGAGTGCAGTTCGCCCGCTTTGGCGGATACCTCTGATCGCTGCGAAGGAACGTCGTCACCCGGCGGGACGCGGCCGAATACCCGAACCGATGGTGATGGATGACCCCGAGTCGGTGGCGCAATTCCACCCGGCGGGGCTTCTAATCCCGGCCAGCAGGCGGTGTATGACTTCAGCGCCCGCGCGCTCGACGCGCTACTGCCTCAGGGTGCGCGGCTGCTCGACCTCGGCGTGGGGTCTGGGCGTGCGCTCGGCGCGCTCTTACGTCGGCGGCCCGACGTGCAGGCAACCGCGGTGGATTTGGCCCCCAACATGCTTGCCACCGCTCGTGATCTGTTCGTCGCTGAGCGCCTAGACAATCGGGTCGAGCTAGTCGAAGCCGACATCACTGCGCTGCCCGACCGATTGGTCACAGCCAATTGGGACGGGGTCTCGTGCGTGTGGACGCTGCACCAACTTCCCGACTATGACGTCTTGCGCGCCGCAATACGCCAGATAGTCGCACTGCGCCGAAAAAGCGGCGCAGCGGTGTGGATTTTCGACTTCCAGCGACTGAACGACCCCACGGCTTTCGCGGCTTTGCTTTCCTGCGTGGACGCGTCGATACCTCCGGTGCTGCAGAAGGACGCATTTGCAAGCGAGGCGGCCGCATTCACCCATGCGGAGCTCAAAGCTGAGCTGACGGCGGCTGGACTGGACAACATGCGAGCGGGCCATGCCAGACCGCTGCCGTACGTCCAAGCCCATTGGGTGCCCGCAACAAGTGTGGATCTCGATCGCTCCGTTCAAAATCAAGGCAAACCTCTCCACGGACGGGCGGGCCGCGATGCGGCCCTGCTGCGATGGGGGTTCACCGGTAAGCCGTTCTAATCACGTAATCGGCCCAGCCGGACCTCCGCTCAACATCTGCCATCTTGATGCGTTTGCTGTGGCGTGGGCCGTGGCCGAAGTTGATTCCCTGGGGCAATCGGGCCGCCCCCGAGCATGCTGCGGCTGTTATCTCAAGAAAGTCAGATAAAGCTCGCCGACATTGCCCAACGCGTCATAGAAACCCGGGGCGACGCCAACTGAATCCGTTAGCAGCGCCGGTGGCTTGATCGCACCGTCGACTGTGGGCGGTTGTCGGAGGTGACGGGTTGCGAGCCATGGCCGCGCTAGCGCCAGATCAGGTGCCCGACTGCACCGCGACGTTCTCGCCGAAAATGCCGCAAAGGGTGGCGTGGTCGAATCCGGCCGTCGGCGGCGCTCCAACCGAATCTGCTTCGCGTCGCGTTTCGGAAGTCTCGC
>DASXMA010000309.1:0-6010 GCA_036495965.1 Mycobacterium sp. | reverse complement strand
GGTCGGGGACCAGGTGATGGCTGCCGTCGTGATTCACAGCGGGACGCGTTTGGAGCCAACCGATCTCGAGGAATTCCTTGCCGCACAACCGGATCTGTCGCCGAAGGCATGGCCGCGCTATGTGCGCATCAACGACGACCTACCGGCAACGGCTACCAACAAGATCCTCAAACGGGAGCTCATCGCCGCCGGCGTCACCGCCCAGGGCGGCGTGTTGTGGACGCGGCCCGCACGCGGTACGACCTATACCCCTGCTGTTGAGAACGTCGATGACCGCGGCACATCCGCGTCGTTGACTTAGGGGACGGCTGGGTCGGGTTCGCGAGGACTAGGCGCTTCGCCGAATCGGGCCAGCACCAAAGTGGCGGCGACCGCGACAGCGAATCCCACGATTACCACCCAGCCGAGGCCTTCGCGGGCGCGGTCACCCAGCCATACCGCTCCGACGAGCGCAGGCGCGATCGTTTCGCCGACAACCATGGCGGCCACGGTCGTGGTCACAGACCCCCGCTGCAATGCCGATGTGAGCAAGAGAAATCCTGCAACTCCACCTGCGGCCGCCGCGTATAACGCCGGGTTGGCGTAGAAGGCGCCTTTCTTGGGATCCATCACGTCAATCAAGCGCACGCCCACCTCGACCACACCGAAGCCGCTTCCTGCGCCGAGGCCCAGGACCAGGGCGCGCTCGCGGTCACGCAATCGTCCTGCGGCGGCTCCGGCGATAAACAGTGCGCCGACCACGCCCAGCAGCGCCCACCCAAGCCCGGCCGGAGCTCGCCGAAAGTGCCCGGGTCCGGCAGTGCAAGCGAGCACGGCGAGGCTTATGCAGACCACTCCTACCGCCGTCCACTCGGCTGATGACAGCCGCGCCGACAGGACCCACGCGGACACAATGCCGGTCACTGCGATGGACGCGGCCAGCGCCGCAGCGACGACATAGATCGGCACCATGCGCAGTGCCGCCACTTGCAACAGAAAGCCGAGGCCGTCAAGGCCAAGGCCGGCGAGATACCGCCATTGCCGGGCGGCGCGCAGCAGCAGCACCGCGTCGACACCCGAGCTACTCCTTGCTTCCACCGACCGCGCCGCCACAGCCTGCAGTACCGAAGCCGTGCCGTAACACACCGAGCAGCCCAGCGCGAGTAGGAAGCCGATCAGCACACACCGACAATAGCCGCGACAGGCGTAAGGCTAGACGATCGTGTAGCGCCAACAATGACGTGCGGAGTACTCATCGGCGTGCGGAACGTGAGGGGATGGGATGAACGGTATCGAGGGCAAGGTCGTAGCCATCACCGGCGCAAGCAGCGGTATCGGCGAGGCGTCTGCGCGCCTGCTTGCCCAGCGCGGTGCGAGCGTGGTCCTCGGTGCGCGACGCAGCGGACGCCTCGACGACATCGCGAGCGAGATACGAGACCGCGGGGGAGCAGCTGTGACATGTCGGGCCGACGTCGCCCGACGTGGGGATCTGGAGCGGCTTGTCGGTACGGCGGTCGATGAGTTTGGTCAGCTCGATGTCTTGGTGAGTAATGCCGGCATAAGCAAGGTCGGCCCGATATCAGATCTGGACGTCGACGGATGGTCAGCGATGATCGACGTCAACCTTCGCGGGGTGCTGTACGGCATCGCCGCGGCGCTACCGGTGTTTCGACGGCAGGCTCGCGGCCACTTCGTCACGACGGTGTCGACGGCCGGGCTGAAGATCGTGCCTACCATGGCCGTGTATGCGGCCACCAAGAACGCCGTCCGCACCCTGATGGAAGGCCTGCGCCAAGAGTCGACCGACGGGGTAGTGCGGACCACGTCGATATCCCCGGGATTCGTGGATACCCAACTTGACAGCTCCATCGACGACGTGGCGGTGCGCGAGCAGATCCGGCGCACGATGAACGACTTCGGTCTTTCGCCATCGGCCGTGGCGCGAGCGATTGCATTCGCCATCGAACAGCCCGACGACACGGAGATTGGCGACATCACCATCCGCCCCACCGTGCAGGGATAACGCCGTCGGCCGCACATCTCCGAGATGATCTGCAGACGCCGTGCGCTGTACTCCGTGTCGGAGATGGCGCCATTGGCATGCAGGGCCTGAAGCTCCTCGAGGCGCTCAGAAAGGTGACAGCGGGTTGCGAAGGTAAAAGCGTTCCTCCTTGCACGTCGCTGCCTTGGTGCAGCGGTCTTGAAGCAAGGGGAAACCGGCTATCTCGCACCGATCCCAACAACCTCAGGCCGGCTCGGTCGCGTCGGAGGGTAGCGCCTCTGGGGAGGGCCGAGATAGCGCATAGAGGTAATTCAGTATCAGGGCGGTGACCACCCCGTATCCGAAGTGCGGGATCAGATCGCTGACCCACCCGACGATGCCCCAGGTCCGCGGGTCGGTTACCCCGAGCACGGTCATCGGTCCGTTGGTGCCGATAAGGGCGATGGCAGTCGCCACCAGCGTGGCCATGACTAGCCCGGGCCGCCAGCCCAGCGCATAGGCCAGCCCGAGAAGCATGCCCATCCCGATGCCGGCGGCATACCCGATGAGCGCGCCGAGGCCCGAAATCCGGTTGGCCAGAACGTCCCCACTACCCGGGACGGTGAGGCCGAACAGGTGCGCCATGGCCTCGACGGTCCTTTCGGGCGTATTGCTGGTGGGCCGGCCTCGCACCGCGATGTCCAGGTAAGTGATCACGTTGAGCATGGTGGTGCCTGCGGCGCCGGCGGCAGCGCCGCTCAGCAGTCCCCGCCAGAGCTCGGACATCTGGGTGGTTTTCATTGCCGCTGCCTCCGGTACTCCCGACACCGATCGCGCCCGACTCAGACGCCCCAATCTTGGCAGGCGTCCGGTTTCGCCTTGTGCGCATCCCGCCTCCAGAACCTACAGTTGGAAATTGTGTTGAACCGCGAAGGCAGGACGGTGACCGCAATATGCGGTGGTGTGGCCGTGCTTGCGATGGCGGTCGCGGGTGTTGGCGATCTTGATAGGGCGCTGACCAGCGTAATTAACGCTTCATCCGGCGTGGCGCCGGCACCCCCGTCGCCCGGCGGCAGCACCGGTGCTGGTGGCGGCGCCCTGCCGGTGCAACCTGTCGGTGGCGGCGGCTGCATCATCGGCCTGAACTGCGGGTGTACTCGGCACCAAAGTTGTCCCACCCCGCACGCGCGCGCGGGCACTGAGCATGATCGGCAACACGCCGCTCCTGGCACTCCAAATCCCTAGCCGCTTCGGCGACAGCACTCGGCCGCCTAAACGACGCGCGGTTTTCCTATTATTTGGGTATGAGCGCCGGTGGGCTGGATACCGTGGGCTCGCCGGCCTTCACCGACGAGGACCCGGCGCGGTTTCGTGCGGCCGGTTGGTGGTCTGACTCGACGCTGTCCGACGCGGTACGCCGCAACGCCGAGCAATCGCCGAACCGTCCCGCCTACGTCGACCATCTCGGCATCTCCTTGACCTGGCGTGAATTCGACGCTGCGGCAACCAATCTGGCGAAACAACTTGCCGGAGTCGGCATGGCGCGGGGCGATCGAGTTGCGGTGTGGCATGGCGACTCCGCGGCGATCCACGTGCTGTTCCTGGCCATCGAACGCTGCGGTGCCGTCGTCGTCGGCATCGGCGCGCGTGCCGGCACCCGTGAGGTCGCAGCGATACTGCGTGGCGCGCAGCCGAAGCTCCTGATCAGCGACCACCAGCACCGCGGTGTCGCGAAGCAGGCCGCCGCCGGTTTGGCCGCGGAATCCCCGGTCTTCTTGCTGGTTCTGGGTCATTCTGCCGGTGCGCTGCGCCTGAACGTCGACGTGGAGCCTAAGGCGCTGGGAGTCGATTCCGGACTCGGTCCCGACGATGTCTTCCTCATCAATTCCACGTCCGGCACCACCGGTCTGCCCAAGTGTGTCGTGCACACCCAGAATCGTTGGTACTACTTCCACCAGAAGGCCGTGACCAACGGGCTCCTGACGTCAGACGACATCTTCTTACCGGTCATACCCACACCCTTCGGTTTCGGAATATGGACCAGCCACACCACCCCCATTTACCTCGGTGCCACTGCGGTGATCCTGGAACGTTTCACGACGAAGGCCGCATGTGAGGCGATAGCCCAGCACAAGGTCACCGTATTATGCTGTGTCAGTACACAATTGACGATGCTGATGGCCGACGCCGCGTGCCGGGATCACGACCTCAGCACGTTGCGGGTCGTTTTCGCCGGGGGCGAGGCGTTACCGTATCGGCCCGCCGTCGAATTCGAGCAACTCACCGGCGCAAAGATTCTGCAGTTTTATGGCTCCAATGAGACGGGCCTGCTCAGCGGGACCACGATGGATGACTCGCCGCGACGCCGTCTCCGCACCGGTGGCCGGATCGTCCCCGAGATGGCGGTTCGACTCTTCGACGGGGACCAAGACGTCACCGACACGGGGCGAGGGCAACCCGCATGCCGCGGTCCGGCAACTAGTCTCGGCTACCTCGGCGGCACCGACCACGACAAGCTGTTCACCAGCGACGGGTGGATGCGCATGGGCGACATCTGCGAGATCGATGCCGACGGTTATCTGAGCGTCACCGGCCGAACATCCGACTTCATCTTGCGAGGCGGCAAGAACATCAGCGCCGCCCAGGTCGAGGACGCTGTGATGACCCATCCCGCTATAGCGCTAGCGGCCGCGGTAGCCATGCCCGATCCGGTGTTCGGCGAAAAAGTCTGCCTGTACGCCGAACTCGCGGACTCGCAGGCCATCGACTTGCCCGAACTCGTCAACCACCTGCTGGCATTGGGGGTTTCCAAAGAACTGCTGCCCGAACGACTCATCGTGGTCGACGAACTACCTCGATCGTCCGGCGCAAAGGTCGCCAAAGGAAAGCTCCGCCACGATATCCGAGTAAGGACGGAGGCCGATCATGAATGGTCCTGACGCACGGCGAGGTGGTCTGGAGGTGTGGGCGCCGTCGGTGGTGCCCCCCATCGGAGTGGAATTGTCCGCCGAACAGGCGCTCGCCGTGGCGTTCCGCCACCTGGCCAGCATCGGATTCGCCGAGAATATGGCCGGACACATCACCTGGCAACCGGACGGGCAGACCGAAATGTTCGTCAATCCATGGGGACTGTGGTGGCAGGAACTCACCGCATCGGATATCTGCGTAGTGGACCGTGATGCGCGAGTGGTGCGAGGTCGTTGGGACGTGACTCCGGCGATCCACATCCATACCGAACTGCACCGAGTCCGCGACGACGCTCGGGTCGTCATCCACAACCACCCTTATTACGTCTGTGTGCTTGCCGCGCTGGGCAGGCTACCCGAATTGGTACACCAGACCGGTTCGCTTTTCTTGGATGACCTGTGCCTGGTCGACACATACGACGGCGAAATCGACAGCCCTGCCCGCGCAGCCGATCTCGCGGCACGCATCGGCGGCGCCAACCTGACGATTCTGGCTAACCACGGCGTCATCGCAACCGGAAGCAACCTGGCCCAAGCCGTCTACCGAGCGGCATCGATCGAACGGGTTTGCAAGCTGGCTTATGACGTCATGCTCACAGCCAAGGAGCCGGTAAAGATGAGCTGGCCGGACATGGCAGGCATGCAACGGTCGCTTATCGAACGGGCCGCTGATGTCTACTGGGCGGGGGCAGCCCGGATGGCCATCAAGGCTGACCCTGATGTGCTCACCTAAGCCCATGAAAAGCCCTGCGCGTCGAGTAGGCCCATGAAAAGCCCTGGGCGTCGCGTGTGCGGCGAGGGCGTCGCGTGTGCGCTCTGGGCGCAATTTGACGCCGATTCCCGCCCTGGACGCACAGCGAAAGCCGCCACCGCACACTCGACGTGACGCACGAAAGAACAACTCCGTCCCGCAAGGAGATTGACGAGTGAAATCGATCGACGATTTAGCCGCCAACCTGAACTTCACCACCGCCAAGACTGGCGAGGATCGCTCCGTCACATTTCTTCCGGACCCGCCTAGGGCGCCGCGGCGCTACACGGTGATCTCGGTGGACGATCACATCGTGGAGCCGCCCGACACCTT
>DASXMA010000308.1:0-1739 GCA_036495965.1 Mycobacterium sp. | reverse complement strand
AGATGCGGCTGGAGTTGGCCAAAGTCTATGCTCCCCAACCGATTCCAGACCACGATCAAAAGATGTTGGATGCGGGATGGCCCGAGTTGGGAACCTACCTGAACTGCCGCCTGTGCCCGATTGCACGCACGGTTGTTGCCTATGAGCCATTGGGGTGGCTGGTTTCTCCTGCGAAGCAGGTCCGTCAGCGCCGACAGAAGAGTCGCCGAGAAGTATTGGAAGAGCGGATTCGCCGCACTGAGCGTGAACTCAAACAGCTTCGCAAAGAGCTTGACGATGAACGATGACCCATGGCGATCCGGCTGCCGATGCGGTCAAGTCCAGGGACGTGGTGTATGACGTCGTCGTGTAATTCTTCGACGTTGTTGTTCAGGCGGTCAGTGCCGCTGAGGTGGCCTCCTGTTCTGTTGGTGAGTTCTGATCGGCTCGGGATTTGCTGAGGACGTCCAGACCGAGGTAGCGCCGGGATTCGGCCCATTCGTCGTGTTGTTCGGCCAAGACCGCACCGACGAGACGGATCAGGGCGCCCCGGTCGGGGAAGATCCCGACGACGTCGGTGCGGCGACGGATTTCCTTGTTCAGTCGCTCTTGGGGGTTGTTCGACCAGATTTGGCGCCAGATCTGTTTGGGGAACGCGGTGAAGGCCAGCAGGTCAGTTCGGGCGCTCTCCAGATGGTCGGCAACTTTGGGAAGTTTGTCCGACAGGGCATCGACGATCCGATCGTATTGTGCTGCAACGGAATCAGCATCCGGCTGGTCGTAGACCGAGTGCAGTAGAGTGCGCACCCACGGCCAGGACGACTTCGGGGTCACCGCCATCAAGTTGGTCGCGTAATGAGTGCGGCACCGCTGCCATGACGCCCCGGGCAGCGTGGCACCGATCGCGGCCAGCAACCCGGCGTGCGCATCGGAGGTCACCAGCTTGACCCCGGACAACCCGCGGGCGGTCAGCGACCGCAGGAAGGCCAACCAGCCGGCACCGTCCTCGGCGGTGGTGACGTCAATGCCCAGGATCTCGCGGTAGCCCTCAGCGTTGACTGCGACCGCGATCAGGGTGTGCACGTTGACCACCCGACCCTGCTCGCGGACCTTTAACACCAGGGCGTCAGCGGCCATGAAGGTGTACGGGCCGGCGTCCAGGGGCCGGGTGCGGAACGCTTCCACGGTGGTGTCGAGTTCTTTGGCCATCACCGAGACCTGCGACTTCGACAAGCTGGTGATGCCCAGGGTCTCGACGAGTTTGTCCATCCGCGGCGTGGACACGCCCAGCAGGTAGCAAGTGGCCACCACCGTGGTCAGTGCCCGCTCGGCGCGTTTGCGGCGTTCCAGCAGCCAGTCCGGGAAATAAGAGCCGTGCCGCAGCTTGGGGATCGCTAGATCTAATGTGCCGGTGCGGGTGTCGAATTGGCGGCGCCGGTATCCGTTGCGTTGATTCGTCCGCTCGGTGCTGCGCTCACCGTATCCGGCCCCGCACAGGGCGTCGGCTTCCGCGCCCAGCAGGGTGTGGATGAACGTCGCCAGCAGCTCGCGCAGCACGTCGGGGTGGGTGGTGGTGAGTCGATCAGCCAGCATGGTCGGCCAGTCGATATCGTGGGCAGTGGTCATCGCGTTGATTCCTTTGCTCGAGTGACTTTGGACGGTCTCTCGAAGAATCACGCGATGACCTTCAATCATTCGGCTACGACACGCCGGTCCTCAAATTCGGGTCCGACTCGTACACCACCTTCGTGGACGCAACC
>DASXMA010000307.1:0-13471 GCA_036495965.1 Mycobacterium sp. | reverse complement strand
GTTGCGATTGGGGTGCGCCGCACCGAATAAGCCGACGCCATGGTGCGGTCTCGGGCGTTCTGGTTGAAGTCGATGAAAATGCGCTTGCCGCGTTCTTCTTTCCACCACGAGGTGGTGACCGCATCCGGTGCACGGCGCTCGACCTCGCGGGCCAGCGCGATGCCCGCCCGGCGCACTTGAATGAAGTCCCAATCGGTGGCGATCCGCAGGAACACGTGGATCCCGCGACCCCCGGAGGTCTTGGGATATCCGACCAAACCGAGTTCGTCGAGCAATGGACGCAACACGTCGACCGCTACCGTGCGCGCCTGTTCGAATGAGACACCGGGCTGCGGATCCAGATCGATGCGCAACTCGTCGGGGTGATCGGTGTCGGGGCAGCGCACCTGCCATGGGTGCAGCGTGACCGTGCCCATCTGCGCGGCCCACACGATCGCCGCGGGATGGGTCACCTTCAACGCGTCGGCGGTTCGTCCCGACGGGAATGTCACCCGGCAGGTCTCCAAGTAGTCGGGATGATGCTGCGGCACCCGCTTCTGATAGATCTCCTCACCGTCGATGCCGTCCGGGAAGCGCTGCAGGTGAGTAGGCCGGTCGCGCAGTGCGTCCAGCATCGGCCCGCCTGCCACGGCGAGGTAGTACTCGACGAGCCGTCGCTTCGTTCCGTTCGACCCGAGTTCGGGGAAATACACCTTGTCCGGATTGGTCAGCCGAACCGTGATGCCATCGACGTCGAGCTCTTCTGCTGCGGCAGCCATATCAGGATTCCAGCACGTTCCGGTTGGCGGTGACGGGCGAGACGCGACAATGTCCCAATGGACTTGCCTGTGATGCCGCCGGTTTCGCCGATGTTGGCCAAGTCGGTTCGGTCGATCCCACCGGATGCATCGTATGAGCCCAAATGGGATGGGTTCAGGTCCATTTGCTTCCGCGACCACGATCAGGTCGAGCTGGGCAGCCGAAACGAGCGGCCGATGACCCGCTATTTCCCCGAGCTGGTCGCGGCCGTGCAGGCCGAGCTGCCGCAGCGCTGCGTGATTGACGGCGAGATTGTCATCGCCACCGACCACGGCCTGGACTTCGAGGCGCTGCAGCAGCGCATCCACCCGGCCGATTCGCGGGTGCGCATGCTCGCCGACAAGACACCGGCGTCCTTCATCGCTTTCGATTTGCTCGCCGTGGGCGACAACGACTACACACGACGGCCATTCAGCGAGCGGCGAGCCGCCCTCGTCAACGCCTTGGCCGATTCCGGGCCCTCGTTTCATGTCACGCCGGCCACCACCGATCCGCATACCGCGCAGCAATGGTTCGACGAGTTCGAGGGGGCCGGCCTCGACGGCGTCATAGCCAAGCCACTGACGATTACCTATCAGCCGGACAAGCGCATCATGTTCAAAATCAAGCACGAGCGGACGGCCGACTGCGTCGTCGCCGGCTATCGAATCCACAAATCCGGCGGCGACGCCATCGGGTCGCTACTGCTCGGGCTCTATCAGGACGACGGCCAGCTGGCGTCGGTCGGAGTCATCGGTGCCTTCCCGATGGCCGAACGGCGACGGCTGTTCTCCGAGCTACAGCCGCTAGTCACCAGCTTCGACGACCACCCGTGGAACTGGGCAGCCCACGAAGCCGGCGAGCGCACACCGCGCAAGAACGAGTTCTCCCGCTGGAACGCCGGCAAGGATCTCTCGTTCGTCCCGCTGCGACCCGAGCGGGTCGTCGAGGTGCGCTACGACCACATGGAAGGCCGACGGTTCCGCCACACCGCCCAGTTCAACCGGTGGCGCCCCGACCGCGACCCACGCTCATGCACCTACGAACAACTTGAACAGCCGCTCACCTTCAGCCTTGGCGACATCGTGCCGGGCCTCGGATAAAGCGCGGCTGGCACCCGCCCGCTTCGGTAACAGCGGCTCCGACGACCGGAACATCCCACGCGGAGGCTGTGTTGCGGTTCGCGTGGGCACTGTGAATGCGAATAGGCAGCCGATTGGCATCAGCGTTTTGGCGGGCCCGACGACGGTCGTCGACGTGGCCGGGTGGCGATTCGTCATTGATCCGACCTTCGATGAACCCGGCGAGCACGGTCACCTGATCAAGACGGCAGGTCCGGCGGTCAGCCCGTCGGCCCTTGGTTCGGTTGACGCGGTACTCATCAGCCACGACGAGCACCTGGACAATCTCGACGTCGAGGGACGCCGTTTCGCGCTTGATGCGCCGCGGATTTTGACCAATCCGGGGGCGGCCATGCGACTCGGGCCGTCAGCGCAGGGAGTCGCCCCGTGGGAGTCGATCGATTTGGCTACGGACGGCGACAGGTCGGTGGTCACCGTACAGGCGGTGCCAGCGGTGCATGGACCCGCCGACGGCGACCGCGATGGCAGCGGTCACGTGACATGTGAGACGACCGGTTTCGTCCTCACTGGCGATGGTCTGCCCGCCATCTATCTCAGCGGCGACAACGCATCGTTGGAAGCAGTGGCGGACATCGCCAACCGTTCGGGTCCGATCGACGTGGCGGTGCTATTCGTCGGCGCTGCGCGCGTACCGGGTCGGCAGAACGGGCGACTTTTGACGTTGAGCAGTGCGAGGGCGGCGGCTGCCGCCGAGGTGCTGCGGGCCAAAGTCGTGATCCCGGCACACGCCGACGGATGGGCGCACTTCACCAAGGGCATCAGGACATCCAACGTGCGTTTTCCGACGCGGGCATCTCTAACGTCCTTGGGCTAGCGCCCCCGGGCACGTGGATCGTGCCGACTACGAAACACGGTCTGGAGCAGCGCGACTGAATCAGACCGCCACTATGAGGTTCGACAACCCGCGTAGCGTGACGTTCGTCTTGTACTGCGGATCGCTGTCCAGCCGGGCGTCCGGGAAACGTGCCGTCAGCGCCGACAGGGCCACGCCGGCTTCCAGCCGCGCCAACGGCGCACCCAGGCAATAGTGCGCTCCGCGGCCAAATCCCAAGTGCCGCAGCGCCCCCCGATCCGGGTCGAAGATATCTGGTCGGTCGAACTCGGCGGGATCACGCTGGGCCGCGGCCAGCAGCAGCATCATCACGTCACCCGCGGCCACCTCGATGCCCGCAATTGTCATGTCGCTGACGGCATTTCGGCCCACCATTTGCACTGGCGGGTCGAAACGGAGGGTCTCTTCGATGACCGCGGGGGCACGAGTGGCGTCGGCGCCCAGCGCCGACCACTGCAACGGCTGGCGCAGCATCGCCAGGATGGCGTTGCCGATCAGGTTCACCGTCGTCTCGTGGCCCGCCACCAGCAGCAGGATGCAGGTCGAGACGATCTCGTCCTCGGTCAGCTGATCGCCCGACTCTTCGACCCCGATCAGACCCGACAGCAAGTCGTCGCCGGGCCAGCGTCGGCGCCGCTCGATCAGGCCATGTAGGTATTCACGCAGGAACCTTCCAGCCCGCAGCCGCTCCTGCAGACCGTCCGACGGCGCGCCGGTGAAGGTGACGAACGGGTCCAGCGACTGCGCCAGAAGGGCCGACGCGCGACTGAACTGTGGCTCGTCCTCGAGCGGCACACCGAGCAGCCGGCAGATGACCGCCACCGGCAGCGGATAGGCGAAGTCCTCCACGACGTCGAATCGCCCCTTTTCGGCGATCCGGTCAAGCAAACCATCCACCAGTGCGTTGATATCGGGCTGCAGAGCATTCACTACTTTGGGCGCGAAGGCCTTGCTGACCAGTTTGCGTAGCCGGGTGTGATCGGGCGGGTCAAGGAACAGAAATCCCGGCGGGGTTTGCGGGGGTAACTCCGCGCCGGCCTCGAGCAGCGCCTGGGTCTGCGCTTCAATCTGTCGTTCCACGACCGCCGACTTCGTCCGATCGCTGCTCGAAGACGGATGCCGCAAGACCTCGTCGCAGTCCCGGTAGGTTGAGAAGACGGCTACGTCGCCCTCGCGCATCTGGAAAGGTCCGCGGCCGCGCAACTGCGCGTAAAGCCGATACGGGTCAGCCCGATTGGCCGGATCCAGCAGCTGCAGCAGCAACTCCTGCGATTCGGCTTTCTCGGCGGGCTCGGCGGGCTGAGGGGGCGCGGTCGTCATGCTGACATTCTGCCCCGCCGCTCGACTGGTTCAGCGACGCAAGAACTCCACGATGTGGTTGGCCAGCTCTTCTCCGGCGTCCTCCTGCAAGAAGTGCCCGGCGCCGCGAAGCAGTGGGTGGTCGATACCCTGCGCACCACGCATCTCACGCTCGAAGATCTCGCCCATCGGCCCAGTGATCGGGTCGCTGTCGCTGAAGGCAACCAGCATCGGGGTCGGGCTCACCGACAGCTTCGCCCATGCCGCCTTGTTGGCGGCGGACGCAGGATCGTCCGGTGAGGTCGGCACCAGGCCGGGCATGGCGCGCGGCCCCGCGCAATACTCGTCGTCGGGAAACGGCGCGTCATAGCCCCCGCGCACCTCGTCGCTCATCTGCTGGCGGCAACCACCCTGTACGAACATCCCGATGTTCAGCTTTGGCGCCGTCGTAATGGCCTCCCGAAAACGCCACCAGATCTCGGCCATCGGCTGCTCTCCGTTGGGCAGGCCGGTGTTGGCGACGACAAGGCGGGCAAACCGTTCGGGATGCTCCGCGGCCAGCCGCAACCCGATCAGACCGCCCCAATCCTGACCGACCAGAGTCACGTTGCGAAGGTCGAGGACGTCGAAGGCCAGCGCCCGCATCCATTCCACGTGGCGTGCATAGCTGTGGTCTTCGCGTTCGGTCGGCTTGTCCGAACGACCGAACCCAACCAGGTCGGGGCAGATGACGCGATGCCCGGCAGCAACGAGTATCGGAATCATCTTGCGGTACAGATATGACCACGATGGCTCTCCGTGCAGCATGAGAACAGGGTCCCCGCTCTCCGGGCCGTCTTGTACCCAGGCGACCCGCAGAACCCCACCGTCATCGTCGGGGACGTCGCAATACCTTGGGGCATAGGGGAATTCGGGAAGATTGTCGAATCGGTCGCCGGGTGTTCGCACTGTCTGCATGTCTGCGAACATACGCCCGTCGGTTCACGACCCCTCGGTCAAGCCTGCCAGCTGGGGGTGGGTCATCAATCGATCCAGAAATGCCTGTTGTCCCTTGAGCAGCTTGGTGCGTGCCTGCGCCACTGGGAACCAACCGACCCGATCGACCTCAGGAAACTCGCGGATCCTGCCCGCGCCCTTCGGCCACTCGAGCTCGAAGGTGTTGCTGCGTGTGTCGGTGACGTCGAGATCACCCTGCACGCCGAAGGCGGTGACCACCTTGCCGCTGGGCTGTTTCAGCGCACCGAAGTCGAGGCGCCGCCCGGACGGTGCCGGCAGCCCGAGCTCTTCGGAAAACTCCCGCAACGCGACCGTCCAAGGGTCTTCGCCATCGGTGTACTCGCCTTTCGGGATCGACCAGACCCCGTCGTCCTTACGGGCCCAAAACGGACCACCCGGATGCACGATGAGGACTTCGACGACGCTGTCGCGAACCCGGTACAACAGCACGCCGGCGCTGAGTTTGGGCACGAGCCGTTAGACCCCGACGGCGCGTTCCAGGTCTTTGAGCGACGACTCCAGGTGCGCGAGTAGGTGCTGCAGGTGTGGCACGCTGCGCCGGCATCCGACCAAACCGAAATCGAGATTGTCGGCGTTGCTGACCAGGGTGATGTTCAGCGCTTGGCCGTCCGCAACCGCGGACAGCGGGTAGCTGCCATCCAGCCGGGCACCCCCGTAATACATCTGCTCTTTGGGTCCCGGCACGTTCGAAATGATCAGATTGAACGGCGGCGACGTCGAGGACACCCATCCCGGCATCGCCGCCAGGGCTAGCGAACCCAGATTCATCGCCGACAGCGCCAACGCCTGGAACCGGGGCAGTTGGGAGAACACCTTCTTGTTGTTGCGCATCGACTCGCTGACGATCTCCAGCCGTTGGGCGGGATCCTCGGTGTCGGTGGCGAGGTTGCACAGGATGGCTCCGACGAGGTTGCCACCGGCGTCAGCCTCATCTTCCGTGCGCAGGCTCACCGGAACCATCGCGACCAGCGGCGCGTCCGGCAACGCGTTCTGCTCGAGCAGGTAGTAACGCAGGGCCCCCGAGCACATCGCCAGGACGACATCGTTGAGGGTCACCCCCGCGGCCCTCTTGACATTCTTGATGCGGTCCACCGACCATGACTGCGCCGCGCACCGGCGGGCGCCGCCGATCTTGACATTCAACATGGTGCGCGGGGCTCCGAACGGCAGCGTCAGCTGCTGCTCAAACAGCGCCGCCCGAGCCAGTGACACCGTCGAAGGAGCCAGTGCCGCAATGGATCCCGCTGTACGCATCAGTGAGCTCAACGGGGATGACGGCTGGGACTTGCGTTTGCGTTTGGGCACGCTCCAGGCCGCCCGGACCTCGCGGTCATCGGGGTCATCCGACATTGCACGCTGCATCAGCTTCAGGGCCGAGACACCGTCGATGAGCGAGTGGTGCATCTTGGTGTAGATCGCGAATCGGCCGTCCTTAGTCCCTCGATCACGTACGCCTCCCACAGCGGACGGTGCCGATCCAGCAGGCTGCTGTGCAACAACGAGGTCAGCTCGAGCAGATCGCGGACTCGCCCCGGGGAGGGCAGCGCTGAGCGCCGGACGTGATAGTCGATGTCGAGGTCCTTGTCGTAGGACCACGCGAGATTTGTGATCCCGCCGAAGAAGGTCGCCGGACGTTTGAGGAAGGTGGGCTGGAAATCTTGCTGGGCGACCAGGTTGTCGTAGAACTCGCGGACGAACCCTTGACCGGCGCCGGCCGGCGGCTCATATAGCTGCAGGCCTCCGACGTGCATGGGGTGCTCACGGGATTCACCCAGCAGAAATACCGAGTCGGTGGGCATCATCAGTTCCATCCACTAATTAGACCGCGAACGGCGTACGACGCGAAGGCGCTGTTAGAAATTGGCTCCCGAGCCGCCTTCGGGACGGCTCAGCGTCGCCCGAGGTCTTTCGTCCCCACACGCGGGGGATTGCGGCTCTGCCGAAACATCTATTGCTGCGTGAGCATGACAGCACGCAAACACAGCGCAGGGGAAGAGTTGACTAGCAACGAAATCGCCCATCCGGAGATGGCCAAGTGGGATCCCGCTTTCATCGAGTTGCTGATCAACGCGGCGACGCCGGTTATCAAGCGATGGTTCCATCACCGACCCGGTCAGCGTCTTGACACTTTGCGTCAGCCTTTTGACAATTCAAGACATATGTCCGTGGTACGCGGAACCGCGCTCTCGAACTATCCGGGCCTGGTCGCCGATTTGGGCGGTGATCCGGCCGGCCTGCTGCACGCGGCGGGCATCCGGCGCCGGGAAGTCGGCAATTACGATGCGTTCATCCCCTACCGGGCGGCGATACAGGCCATCGAATCCGCCGCCCAAACCACGTACACACCGGACTTCGGGCAACGGCTGGCACAGCGGCAAGGCATCGAAATTCTGGGTCCGGTCGGCGTGGCGGCCCGCACCGCCGCGACAGTGGCGGACGCCCTGCGGATCTTCGGCACGTACATGGCGGCCTACAGCCCGGTGATCGCTATCCGGGTTGCGCCGCTGACCGACCCGCAGCGGTCGTTCCTGACGATCGAGTTCCTTCTGGACAGGCCGCCGCCGCACCCGCAGACCACGGAACTGTCGCTGGGTGTCTCGCTACGGGTTTTCCAGCTATTAATGGGCGCGGATTACGCGCCGCTGACGGTGCATCTGCCGCACGACCCGCTTACGCCCAAAGCCCACTATGTCCGGTATTTCGGATGCACACCTCAGTTCGGGGCACGCACAGCGGGTTTCACCGTGCGTACGGCCGACCTCCGCCGCCCTTTGCACCGCGATGACGTCGCCCATCGGGCCGTCGTCGATTACCTGAACAGCATCACCCCGCAAGATGCTGGGATCGTCGAATCGGTGCGTACCATCGTTCGCCAACTGCTGCCCACCGGAGCGGCGACACTAGACGTCGTCGCCGATCAGTTCAGCCTGCACCCGAAAACACTGCAGCGCAGGCTGGCCGACCAGGACACCACGTTCGCCACTCTGGTCGATCAAGTCCGCAAAGACGCCGCCGAACGCTACCTGCGCAGCACCGGTATCAGCCTCACGCACCTGGCCCGTGAGCTGGGCTACGCCGAGCAAAGCGTGCTAACCCGCTCCTGCAAACGCTGGTTCGGGGTGGCCCCAGCCGCTTACCGCAACCAAACTCGCGCGCCAGCACTGACGCGAGCTTGACGACGGTTATCCGGCTAACGCCGGCTCGAGCGCGCCGGCTGGCGACGAGGTCGCGAAGCGCAGGTTGTCGTCGTCGACCGAACCATCGCGCAGCATCTTGTGGTCGGTGCGGTACTCCATGTTGGTGCGCCAAGGGCCTTCGGTGCCCTGGTGGGGGAACTGGCCGGCTGCCCGCTTGACGTAGCCGGAGGTGACCTCCAGCAGTGGGCGGGTCTCCATGGGTCCGGGCAGCTGCGGGTAGCAGATGGTGTGACCGTGAGCGTCCATGTGCGCCAACAACCGGCAGAAGTGCTCGCATACCAGCCCGACCTTCAGCGTCCATGACGAGTTGGTGTAGCCGAACATGTAGGCGAAGTTAGGAACGTCGTTGATCAGAAAGCCCTTGAACGCCACCTTCTCCGCCACATCCACGGGCGCGCCGTCCACCGAGAGGCTGATCCCGCCGAAGGCGAGCAGGTTCAGGCCGGTGGCGGTGACGATGACATCGGCTTCCAGTTCGCGCCCGGATTGCAGCAGGATTCCGCGCTCGGTGAAGGTGTCGATCTGGTCCGTGACCACCGAGGCTCGGCCGTCGCGGATGGCCTTGAACATGTCGGCGTCCGGCACCACGCACAGCCGTTGGTCCCACGGGTTGTAGGCCGGCCTGAAGTGCTCGTCGACGGGATACCCGGTCGGCAGCTGCTTGGCGTTGAGGTGGCGGATCAGTCGCCGGGCGGCACGCGGGTACTGCTGGCAGAACCGCCAGACAAGCCGCTGCTTGGCGACGTTCTTCCGCCGGGTAACGGCGTAAGCCCGGTCGCGCCCGATCAGCTTCGGCAGGGTGTTGGCCAGGCGGTCCTCCGACGGCACCGGCATGATGTAGGTCGGCGAGCGCTGCAACATGGTGACGTGCCCGGCGGTCTCGGCCATGGCGGGTACCAGGGTGACTGCGGTGGCGCCGCTGCCGATGATCACCACCCGCTTGCCGCGGTAGTCCAAGTCCTGCGGCCAATGCTGCGGGTGCACAATCTGTCCGGTAAACCGTTCCCGTCCGGGGAACTCCGGCGTGAAGCCCTCGTCGTAGCGGTAGTAGCCGCTGGCGCAGAAGAACCATCCGCAACTCATGGTGATGTGTTCGCCGGTGTCTACGCGCTCGATCTCCACCAGCCAGCGCGCGTCGCCGGTAGACCACGCCGCGCTGATCACCTTGTGGTGGAATCGGATCGACTGACGAATTCCGTTCTCGGCGACGGTCTCTCGGAGGTAGGCCATGATCGAGTCCGCGCTGGCGATCGCCTTTTCGTTCTCCCACGCCTTGAACTCGTAGCTGAACGTGTGCAGATCGGAGTCTGAGCGAATCCCCGGGTACCGGAACAGATCCCACGTTCCACCAATCTCGTCACGGGCCTCCAGGATTGCGAATGTCTTACCCGGCTGCATTGTCCGCAGGTAACGGGCGGCGCCGATGCCCGAGATGCCGGCACCAATGATCAACACGTCGACGTGTTCGATGCTGCTGGAGTTCATGGCTGTTTCCTTGACTCTGCTGTCGGAGGCGGTGGCTTACCGTTGAAGCCACTGTGCGGCATTACAGCGGTCGGAGTATTGACAGCAGAGGACAGCTTTTTGACAGTTGAGGACAGCCGGAGCTGTGCAGCGGTTTACAGCAGATCGGTGATGGTCTTCAGGCCCGCGTCGTAGAGCACGCCGGGCAGCATGCCTCCGTCGTGTTCGATGGTCGTGCCGTTGACGAAGTCCGCGTCTCCGCTCGCGAGGAAAACGCAGACGCGGCCCACCTCCGAGGGTTCGCCCGCGCGGCGCAATGGGACAGCGGCGAAGTACCTTTCACCGGTGGGATCGTCTTTGGGCAGCACAAACGACCGGAAGTTTTCAGTCATGGTCGGGCCTAGCGCTATGCAGTTGACTCGGACCTTCGGTCCCCACTCTTCAGCCAGCGACCGGGTGAGATGGTTGAGCCCGCTCTTGGCCGCACCGTAGGAGACCAAGGTCGGTGATCCCGCTGGATGTCCGGCGCCGCTGGAGATGTTGATGATGCAGCCGGTGCCGTCCTGGGTGGCCATCTGCCGGTACACCCGAATGGCGAACCAGAGTGGACTGATGAGGTTCATCTGAACCGCGTAAGCGTGGAATAGCGCTGTTCGCTCAAAGTCGTCGCTGCTTTGCGGTGCGCCCTGAATGCGTTGGACGAGTTCAGGAATGTTCTCCACGTGCGGCGCCGGGACAGTACCGCCGGCGTTGTTCACCAAGATGTCGATTCGGCCGTAGGTGGCCACGACGTCGGTGACGAGGGAATCGATCGAGCGGTAGTCACCTTGATCGCAGACTTTCTGGGAGACCCGGGCCGCCCAGTCGGGCTCGGCATCCACACCGGGGATGCTGTCCAACCGCGAGCGCGAACAGCCGATGACCGTGGCGCCGGCGCGTAGCAGTTCATGCGCGATGCCGACACCGACGCCGCGGCTGGTTCCAGTGACGATCGCGATCTTGCCATCGAGGACGCTCATCAATCGACCTTCCTGCGCGTGTCATTCAGTAGTGCGGCTGTAAAGGGCGGGTGGCGTGGGCTTTACGGACGCCCCACGCCGGGAACCATGACTCGAAGTCGCAGGATGCGCCCAGTCGGCTGGTCGCGGGTATCGGACTTGTGCCAGGCGTCGGTGACGCAGACGTAGAGGCTGCGACGGTCGCGGTCGCCCAGAACACACGCCAGAACGAAATGGTCGAAGCTGTGCTCGTCAGTGATGGCCCCGTCATGAACCCGAAACACTCGCTTGTTGACCGAGTCGGCCACCCAGCGCCCGCCCTGTTCATCGAGGCATATCCCGTCGGGGGCGCAAAACGGGACGGCCGCGGTGGCGGGCAGTGGTTCGTGGGTGCGCTTCGACAGCGCACCGTCGCGAAGGGCGAACCTGGTTAGGCGGGCGGCCCCAGATTCTGCGACCACGAGCGTGCGTTCGGCATCGTCGACGGCGATGCCATTGGGCACCATCAGATCGTCAGCCGCGGTGCTGACGGTGCCATCAGGTTCAACGCGGATCACAACGGTGGGCTGCGGGCTAGGTTGTGACGCGTCGAGGTCGAAGCCGAGCTGTGTAACGAACGCGGTGCCGTCGGAGGTCACGATCATGTCGTTGATCTGATGTAGCGCAAGCTGTTTCAGATCGGCGTGCAGGATGGCGCGTCCAGTGGTCACCCGGTAGATCACGCGTTTGGCCATACCGGCGACCAACAGGTCCCCGGTCGGCAGCCAGCCGAGACCCGCGGGCTCCTCACCGTTTGGGAAACGATGCACGACCGAAACGTCACCGTCGTCGATGCGATGGACGGCATCGCCGCGGATATCAGAGAACCATAGGTGTTCGTCGTGCCAACGGGGGCATTCGGGCATGTGCAGCCCGCCCGCCACGACCTCGATGCTTGAGTTGCGTTCGCTCATCAGCGTTCCTTCTCGCAACAGCCACTATTGACAGTTACTGCCATCCAGTCATACTGTGCCATTTCAGTTATCGACGTGTAAAGGGCAGGTGGACGAGTGACTACCCCGCAGACCTGCCCCCGATCATGCCCGCGAACAGATCGACAACGCGGTCGATGCCTGCCCTTTCCGTGCCGTGTCCCTTCCGGAGGTCACCAATGAGTAGCCAGTCCAAGCTCCGTGTCATTCAATGGGCGACCGGAGGCGTCGGCAAGGCCGCAATCGAGTGCGTGCTGAATCACCCACAGCTAGAGCTCGTCGGATGTTGGGTCCACTCCGCGGATAAGAACCGCCTCGACGTCGGTCAGATCATCGGAGCGGATGAGCTGGGTGTGAAGGCCACCTCCAGCATCGACGACGTGCTGGCCCTGGACGCCGACTGCGTCATGTACAGCCCGCTGATCCCGAATGACGAAGAAGTCATTGCGATTTTGCGATCCGCCAAGAATGTCGTCACCCCGGTCGGCTGGGTATACCCCGACCTGAGCAACCCGCGTCACAAAGCCGTCGCCGACGCCGCGCTCGAAGGTGAGGTGACCCTGCACGGGTCGGGAATCCACCCCGGCGGCATCACGGAGCGGTTTCCGCTGATGCTGTCTTCACTATCGTCGGCGGTCACCCACGTGCGCGCCGAGGAGTTCTCCGACATACGCACCTACAACGCCCCGGACGTCGTGCGCCACATCATGGGGTTCGGCGGTACCCCCGAGGAAGCCATGCAAGGACCCATGGCCAGCCTGCTCGAATCGGGCTTCAAGATGTCGGTACGAATGATCGCCGACCACATGGGTTTTCGCATCGATCACAACATCAGGACTATTCAGGAGACCGCCGTGGCGACCTCCGACATCGACTACGGACCATTTCCGATCACAGTGGGAACGGTGGCCGCACGCCGTTTCCGCTGGCAAGCCCTCGCCGACGGCGAGCCAGTCATCACGGCGGCGGTCAACTGGCTGATGGGTGAAGCCAACCTGGACCCGGGCTGGAATTTTGGCGGGCGCGGCGAACGCTTCGAAGTCGAGATCACCGGCGACCCCACAGTGAACCTCACCTTCAAAGGTCTGCAACCGCCATCCATCGCCGAAGGGCTGAAGCGAAACCCCGGCGTCGTCGCCACGGCCAACCACTGCGTCAACGCCATCCCAGACGTCTGCGCCGCCGAGCCTGGCATCAAGACCTACCTTGACCTGCCGCTGTTCGCCGGACGCCCGGTCCCCAAACTTACTGCGCCGCTATGACGTCCAGCATCCTCGACGACGTGTCGTTCTGTCACCTCGTGGTCGGCGTCACCGACATGGATCGCGCGCTGGCGTTCTACCGCGATGTGATCGGCATGGAAGTCGTCTTCGAAACCCCGATCTCCGGAGAGCCTTTCGACGCGGTGCTGCACGCGACCCGCAAGCGGGAAGGACGGGTGGTCGGCGGCTTGTTGGGCGGGCTGATGGTGGAGCTTCTCTCACTCGGCACCAAACCCCCTGCCGAAAAGGCCGCCCGTCACGGCATCATCGGAGTCCAAAACGTGTCGTTGTCGGTGACCGATCTCGATGAGACACACCGCCGCATCACCGCCGCCGGCTACACCCCCGACCAGGCGCCGTTCGAGATCGGCGGTGTCCGAATGTTTTTCGTGAAGGACCCGGACGGCACACCGGTCGAGTTCATCGAACTACCCGATGGTGTGCGCAGCACCTACGAGATGCACCGCGGCGTGCAGCTGCACATGGGACCCGTCAAATGAGCGTTGCCACCT
>DASXMA010000306.1:0-5835 GCA_036495965.1 Mycobacterium sp. | reverse complement strand
TGCCGTCGGGGCACTTGCAGCTATGCGGGCCTGATACCGAGTGGCCGGAATTCGCCGATGACTCTCGCAGCACTGAGAGCGAGAACTAAGAGTCCAATGCATTGGGTAATTCACGCTCGCTTTGGCCGGGATCGTGCGAATTATCTCGGCCTCAGCGCCGGGGTCGTCGCGTAGCCGCTTCAATCGTGCGCCGGTGCCCTGGCCGGTCCGATCACGTCATCGACGGTGACCGCGGGTTGGCCCGCCACAGAGCGAGGCTGGCGACGGTGGGCTTTTCGCCATAACCCGGCCGATCTTTTTAGTCACCGCGCACAAGCCTAACGACCCGGTACGGCCGAAAATGTGATGCAGCGCGCATTCCTGCTGTTTTCCCGTCCGAAGGATTTCTATGGCTACCATCTCGCACTCTGACCCGATTGCTTCTTCGGATGTGGCGATCGATTTGCCCGCCCGCGCGGCAGCCCTTGGTGATCTACTGCGTTCGAATGCCATGCGCGCCGATGCTGACCGGCGGATACCCGATGAAAACATCGACGCCTTAACGTCGGCCGGCCTACTCAAGGTGCTCATGCCGACGCGGTTGGGCGGGCACCAGGCGGACTTCACGACGTTAATGAAGGTCATCAGTACGCTGGCCCGGTTTTGCGGCTCAACCGCCTGGGAGGCAACGGTCATCAACGTCACCGGCTTCGGACTCGGCTTGTACGAGGATCGCGCTCAGCACGAGGTGTTGGGGACCAACCCCGACGCGCGCATGTGCGGAGTTTTTGCGGCGAGCGCCACCAGCAAGGCCGTCGAAGGCGGCTTGCTTGTCACCGGCAAATGGCCATATGCCTCGGGCTGCCTTCATGCAGAGTGGGCGGGGCTCGGTGTTCCGGTGGTCGACTCGTCTGGAATGCAGATCGACCAGGGCCTTGCCATGATCCCGATGGACCAGCTGACAATCGAAGACACCTGGCATGTCGTCGGCATGCGCGGCACCGGCAGCAACACGCTGGTCGCTGAGGACGTCTTCGTCCCCTCCTACCGGATTTTGTCCGCCAGCCAGGCTCTCGGGGGCGTCACTGCGACGGAGCACAAAGACGAAGAGCTTTATCGAGCCCCGTTTGCGCCCGTTCTCGCGCTGGTGCTGGTCGCCCCGCTGCTCGGGCTCGCCCAGGGGGCGCTTGAGCTTGTCAAAGACTCCCTGGCGAAGGGGCGCACCATCGCCTACACCTTCTACGAGAAAGGCGTCGATTCGGGTTCGGTGCAGATCAGCATGGCCCATGCCGCCTCGTTGATTGACACTGCCGAACTGCATTGCTTCCGTGCCGCCGCCGATATCGATGCTGCCTGCAAAACCACTGATGGCATGGATTTCGCCACTCGCGCACGGGCGCGCATGGACGCTAGTGTCGTCGCTACCCGCGCACGCGAAGCCATGGATCTGCTCCTTAATGTTCAAGGTGCCGGCAGCTTCGCCCAGGTGAGCCCACTGCAGCTGAAGTGGCGTGATCTGGAAACGGCGTCGCGCCACGCGGTGCTGAACGCTGGCATCGCTGCCGAAGCCTACGGTCGGGCGCTGCTCAACGTGGAAGAACCCGTAACACCACTGATCTAACCGAGGCATGCCAGACCGAACGACCGCGTCGATGTGCTGTTGTGACGGTCAACTGTGACAACCGGCGGGCATTCAGCGCCTAGCGAGGCGCCCATCTTGCCGCGCGTCTGCGGTGGCACAGCGGCGAATTGACCGTCCATGGTCAGCCGTGAAGAGCTGTCGGTCTCAAAGCAGAAGTGCCTAGTGACACGCCCGTCCTGCCTCTGGTCAGGGGTGATGGATACAGCGAGCATTCCCGCGAGCACTCGTCAGCGGGCCGGGCGCGACTGGCGCCGGTGGGCTTTTCGCCATAACCGGGCCAATCTTTTAGTCACCGCGCACAAGCCTAATGATCCGGTATGCCCGAAAATGTGATGCAGCGCGCATTCCCGCTGTTTCCCCGTCCCGAAGGATTTCTATGGCTGCCGTCTCCCACTCTGACCCGATTGCTTCTTCGGATTTGGCGATCGATTTGCGCGCCCGCGCGGCAGCGCTTGGTGATTTACTGCGTTCGAATGCCGCGCGCGCCGATGCTGAGCGGCGGATACCCGATGAGAACATCGACGCCTTAACGTCGGCCGGCTTATTCAAGGTGCTGGTGCCGCGGTGGTTGGGCGGATACCAGGCGGATTTCACGACATTAATAAAGGTCATCAGCACGCTAGGCCAGTTTTGCGGCTCAACCGCCTGGGTGGCAACGCTCATCAACGGCTCCGGTTGGGCCATCGGCCTGTGGCCGGATCGCGCTCAGCACGACGTGTTCGACACCAACCCCGACGCGCGCATCGCAGGAGTTTTTGCGGCGAGCGGCACCGGCAAGGCCGTCGAAGGTGGCTTGCTTATCTCCGGCAGATGGCTTACGGCCTCGGGCTGCCTTCATGCGCATTGGGGGGGTGTTGGTGTTCTGGTGGTCGACTCGTCTGGAACGCCAATCGACCAGGGCCTTGCCCTGATCCCGATGGACCAGCTGACAATCGAAGACACCTGGCACGTCGTCGGCATGCGCGGCACCGGCAGCAACACGCTGGTCGCGGAGGACGTCTTCGTCCCCTCATACCGGATTTTGTCCGCCAGCCAAGCTTTCGCGGGCAACTCTGCGTCGGAGCACAAAGACGAAGAGCTTTATCGAGCCCCGTTTGTACCCGTTCTCGCGCTGGTGCTGGTCGCCCCGCTGCTCGGGCTCGCCAAGGGGGCGCTTGAGCTTGTCAAAGACTCCCTGGCGAAGGGGCGCACCATCGCCTACACCTTCTACGAAAAAGGCGTCGATTCGGGTTCGGTCCAGATCAGCATGGCCCATGCGGCCTCGTTGATTGACAGTGCCGAGCTGCATTGCTTCCGCGCCGCCGCCGACATCGATGATTCCTGCAAAACCACCGACGGCATGGATTTCGCTACCCGCGCACGGGTGCGCATGGACGCTGCTGTCGTCCATACCCGCGCACGCGAAGCCATGGATCTGCTCCTTAATGTTCAAGGTGCCGGCAGCTTCGCCCAGGTGAGCCCCCTGCAGCAGAAGTGGCGTGACCTGGAAACGGGTTCGCGCCACGCGGTGCTGAACGCTGGCATCGCTGCCGAACTCTACGGTCGGGCGCTGCTCAACGTGGAGCAACAGGTAACACCTCTGATTTAACCGGGGATTTCTGAACCAAGGCCTCGAAGCGATCGGCGAGGAGGAATCCTCGTGTGACCTCGCACCAACCCTGCGAAGATCCGACGCGTGGAGTTGCCAACCACGAGAGCAAAGAGGCCCAATTTTGGGGTAACGTTTTGTGCCTGCTCTACGACGGGAAGCACCAGGATTGTTCTATGGTCGTCCGTGACTCCACATCCACCGACCTTTGCCGGTGGCTTCGCGACCTACACCCGCTGACAGAGCCACCCCAACCTGCGAGCTCGAGCGCCACCATCGCCGACGCGGTTGATCGTATCGGGATCGGACCAGTGCAATGGGCGTGCGAATTGAGCGTCATCCACACGAACCACATCCTCGACGTGATGCCTGAACTGGGCGGCGGCCCCGAGCAATTCGATCTGTTGCGGATGGGTATCGAATCTCAGATGATCCAATGCCTGCTCCGGGTGTCTGGAATGACACCCGACGCTCCCGCCGTCACCGATGAGGCGCTGTTGAGTGCCGTGCAGTTGGTCCGCCGGGGAATCAGCCTTGATCGGGTTCTGCGGGGGGCGCGGCTCGGTCAGGCCCAGATGGCCCGCGGCTTTCTGTCTGCATGCCGCGAACTCGTGCCGGCAAGCGACTGCACCGATCACATGCAGTGCGTCTCCGAGCAGCTGTTCGAATACTTCGACGACTTTTGCGGATCGATTGTCGACGCCTATATTCGCGAACGCGACCGCTGGATGACTAGCGCAGCCGCGGCGCGCGACGAAGCCGTCAGGCAGATCCTCAATGATGAACCCGTCGATACCGCCGCCACCCAGAAAGTCCTTGACTACTACCTCAATCGAGACCACCTCGCCCTAACCCTGTGGTATGAGCCGTCCTTCAACCGGGTCGACACCTCCCAACTTCAAATCGTCGCCCACGATCTCCTACTGCATCTCGGAGCGAGGCAGCAGCTGATCGTCCCGGTCGGCGCCGGACGGCTCTGGGCGTGGGGTAACCAGCGTCAGTTCGGCAGGTCAGTAGACGTTGACGTCAGCGCTGCCCGCCCAGCCCAGCGCGACGTCCGCGTCGCCGTTGGCATGCCTGCCGACGGCGTTGACGGCTTCCGCCGCTCACACAGGGAAGCTCTTGCTGCCGAAAAAGTCGCACGGTGTTCCGATCCTGGCAAGAGTGCCTGGGCAAGCAGCTACGCCGAGGTAGCCATACCGGCCATGCTCACCGCCGACCTCGACGCTGCTCGCCAGTTTGTGCAACGAGAACTTGGGCCGCTGGCCGCAGACACGGCCCACGCCGCCGATCTGCGAGCCACCCTGCTCAGCTACTTTGAAGAAGAAAGCAGTCCTTTCGCAGCGGCGCGCCGGTTGCACGTAGCCCGCAATACCGTGGGGTACCGCGTTAAACGCGCCACTGAGCTGCTGGGCTATGACCTCTCCACGCGACGCTATTCGCTGCACACCGCGCTAATCCTCGCCGATCGCTTCGCGGCGTTGGTTCTCGAACCCGTTCAATCTGGTTAGCTCCGCCGCCATCACGCGCGCATCTTTTGAACGTCCAACCGTTATGTCCCATACCTGCTCACCTAGGTCGCGGGGACGGTGACGTGTAGCGTGATCGCGCCGTCGGCCGGTACGGATTGCAGGACGTGGGCCAAAATTTGACCGGTGTCAAAGTTCATCAGCGCACCCGCGATCCCCTTCAACTGCGGCTGCAACGCTTCACCCAGCACCTTGAAATCGCCACCACTATCATCCAAAAACTTCTGGATTCGGTCGAGATACCTATTCAAATTCCAAACAAGCGATGGTGCGCCCCAGAGCTGGGCAGTCGGCAACGTGCCAATGATTCTGTCGGTGTGCGTGCCGATCGGCGGGAGGAAGGGTGTGAGGTCGGCGAGCAGGGGTCCGAGCCATCCGGCGTTTTGGAGCAGTGTTTGGAAGTTGTCGAGGAGTTCGCGTCCTTGGCCGTGCATGTCGGCGGCGACGTTGCGTACCAGCTTGCTGGCGCGTGAGAGGTTGGGCAGGGTGGTGTTGGGATCGGGTAGTGCGGTGTCGGTTTCATTGACGATGCGTTTGAGCGCGTCGGGATCGAGCTGGTTGAGAACCCGCACGGTGCTTGTCGTCAGCTCCGAGATCGATGCGGGTGCGATCACCCGTTGGGTGGCGATGCGCGCCCCGTCGCGCAACATGGGGCCGCTCTGGGTCTTGGGGACCAGCCCGATGTAGGTTTCCCCGAGCGCGGAGAGGTTTTCGAGGCGGACGTCGCTGTCGACGGGCACGTGGTAGTGGCCGTCGATGTAGAAGCCGACGGTGGCCCCGTCCACGGCCGCCTCGATGGTGGTGACCTTGCCGACCGGTACCCCGCGCAGCAAGACGTTGGAACCCACGGCCAGGCTGTTGATGTCGGCGACTGTCATGGTCACATTGGCGCGATTTGAGGGTGGGCTGATCCGCACCCCCAGTGCGGCGATGTAGCCCACCGCCACCGCGATCATTGCCCCAAAGGCGAGAAACGTCATGACGTCTCGTAGTCTCATGGCGCGGCCCCCAGGATCCGTAGCACGTCGGCCACGTTGTGCGACAGTTCGCGGCCATCGGGTCCCACGATCGAGGTGATGTTGATGGCCGGATGTTTG
>DASXMA010000305.1:0-15730 GCA_036495965.1 Mycobacterium sp. | reverse complement strand
ACTTGCGCTGTTAGCATCCCAAGGCGTGCCCCTCGCACTCGGTACCGACGCCCCGGTGACGGGTCTTGACCCGTGGGCAAGCGTGCGCGCGGCCGTAAATCATCACACCCCAGGCAGTGCGGTGTCGGCACGGGCCGCATTCGCTGCCGCGACCCGCGGCGGCTGGCGGGCGAGCGGTGTCCGCGGCGGCACCACCGGGACCCTGGTGCCAGGTGCGCCCGCCTCCTACGCGATCTGGGACGCCGGAGCCCTCGACGTGAGCGCACCGCGCGACGCCGTCCAGCGCTGGTCTACCGACCCGCGCTCGCGAGTGCCTGCACTGCCGCGCTTGGGCCCGGCCGACGCCTCACCGAGTTGTCGCCGGACCGTGCATCGGGGCGCTGTCATCTATGGCTAGGGGTAGACACGAGCGGCCCGACGAGGCCGACGAGGCCGACGAGGTCACCCCGGCGGATGCGGGCCTGAAGAGCTCCCCCGACACGGACCCGGTAAACGACCAAGCCGAATCGGAGCGGACGGAAGAGCCCAGCGAGATCCATGTCGTCCTGCAGCAGCAGGAAGACCAAGCGCGGGGCGAAGGGCACGCGCACGAGGAACACGAGGAAGAGGTCAGCACAACGCCCGAGGTCTCGAGCACGCCTGACGCTCCGAGCCTGGCCGGGCGAGCGGGCGCGGTAGCACGTCAGGCAGCGGCGTGGGCGCTCGCCGCGGTTGTCGCGCGGCTGCCGGCTCTTCAGGCGGCGCTGCTGCCGCGTCTGGTTCGGCTGCTGGTCACCATCGTGGGCGGATTGCTGCTGTGTGCCAGCTTCCCGTCACTGAGCTGGTGGTTGGCCGCCGTTGTCGCCGCCGCGCTGTTGGCTTGGGTGCTGAAACACCCCGCCACCACGCTGGCGGGCGGTCTGGGCTACGGATTTTTGTTCGGGCTCGCGTTCTATCTGCCGCTGCTGCCGTGGATCAGCCTTTTGGTGGGCGCCGTGCCGTGGTTGGCGTTGGCGATGACGTGCGCGCTGTTTCCCGCACTCTTCGGCCTGCTCGCCGTCGTGGTGCGGGGGCTGCCTGGCTGGCCGGTGTGGTTCGCGTTGGTCTGGGCGGCCCAGGAGTGGTTGAAGTCGATCTTTCCGTTTGGCGGCTTTCCCTGGGGGTTGGTGGCCTTCGGCCAGGCTGAAGGCCCACTATTACCGTTGGTCAAGCTCGGCGGCGTTCCGCTGCTGTCCACCGCGGTCGTGCTGTTGGGATTCAGCGCGACCGCCATCGGGCTGGAGATCAGCAAATGGTGGCGAACTGGTGGCCAGTCCCGTGCCGGTGCCCCTGACACGGCCTCCGACAAGGCTTCCGAAACGGACGCCGCGAATGCCGACCAGCCGCCGCCCGCGGTGCTGTTACCGGGTATCTGCATATGCCTGGTGTTGTTCAGTGCCGTCATCGTCTGGCCGCAGGTGCGACATGCCGGCGCCGGATCGGGTGGCGAGCCCGCGGTCACCGTCGCAGCCGTGCAGGGCAATGTGCCCCGGCTCGGTTTCGAATTCAATGCGCAACGCCGAGCGGTCCTGGACAACCACGTCCAGGAGACGCTCCGGCTGGCCGAGGATGTGCGCGCCGGAGTCGCCCCACAACCTCAATTCGTCATATGGCCGGAGGACGCCTCCGACATCGATCCCTTACTCAATGCCGACGCGGGACAACAGATCGCACAGGCAGCCCATGCAATCGGCGCGCCGATCTTGGTAGGGACCATCCTCGCCGTGCCCGGCCACAGCCAAGAACCCGCGGAATACACGAACACCGTGATCGTTTGGAATCCGGTCACCGGCCCCGCTGACCGCCACGACAAGGAAATCGTGCAGCCGTTCGGCGAATACCTGCCCATGCCGTGGCTGTTCACGCATCTCTCCTCCTATGCCGACCGGGCCGGCCATATGGTTCCCGGCAAAAGCAACGGCGTGGTGCAGATCGCGGGGGTGCCGGTCGGCGTGGCCACCTGCTGGGAAGTGATCTTCGATCGTGAGCCGCGAAAAGCGGTCCTCAACGGCGCCCAGTTGTTGGCCGTGCCCGCCAACAACGCCACCTTCAACAAGAGGATGAGCGAGCAACAGCTGGCGTTCGCGAAGGTTCGGGCCGTGGAGCACGACCGATACGTCGTGGTTGCCGGTACCACCGGGATCAGTTCGGTCATCGCGCCGGATGGTGGCGAGTTGGTCCGCACCGGCTTCTTCGAGCCCGGCTATCTGGACATCCAGGTGCGCCTCAAGACGCAGCTGACGCCGGCGACCCGCTGGGGCCCGATCCTGCAATGGGTGCTGGTTGTTGCGGCCGGAGCGGTCATTCTGGTCGGGATACGGCACAATGGGTGGTTCTCGCGTCCGATTCGGCTGAGGTCCAGACCTTCGGGTGAATTGGAGGATTCCGGTGCGCCCCCGGTCGAAGCTGAGGGCGGCTCAGACATGGCGCAAGACGCCGCGCCGGACGAGGACGGCGACCACATTCCGCCAGAAGAGGGCGGCGACGACACTTCGCCCGACGAGGGCGGCCCACACTCATTTGGTTTCGGGCGACACAGAGGAGCTACATGACCACCGGCCAGCAGGAGCCCCGTGTCCCGGGCAACCGTCCCAGTCAGCGCGTCCTGGTGATCATCCCCACCTTCAACGAGTTGGAGAATCTGCCGATGATCCATCGGCGGCTGAAGGACGCCTGCCCCGGGGTGCACCTGCTCATCGTGGATGACAGCAGCCCCGACGGCACCGGCCAGCTGGCCGACGAGCTCGCAGCGACCGATCCGGGCCGCGTCCACGTCATGCACCGCACCGCCAAGGACGGCCTGGGCGCGGCCTACCTGGCAGGTTTCGCCTGGGGGTTGAGCCGGCAGTACTCGGTGCTCGTCGAGATGGACGCCGACGGCAGCCACGCGCCCGAACAGCTGCACCGCCTGCTCGACGCTGTCGACGCCGGAGCCGATCTGGCCATCGGTTCGCGCTACGTCGACGGCGGGACGGTACGCAACTGGCCCTGGCGGCGCTGGGCCCTGTCCTGGACTGCCAACACCTATACGCGGGTGGCGCTCGGCATCGGTGTGCACGACATCACCGCCGGCTACCGCGCCTACCGGCGTGAAGTCCTCGAGGCAATCGACCTCGACGGTGTGGACTCCAAGGGCTACTGCTTCCAGATCGATCTGACCTGGCGCACCGTATGCAACGGGTTCGAAATCGTCGAAGTGCCGATCACCTTCACCGAGCGCGAACTCGGCGTGTCCAAGATGAGCGGATCCAACATCCGCGAGGCACTGGTCAAAGTCACTCGGTGGGGCATCCGGGGGCGAACGCCGACCGCCCGCGCGGCGCGCGCCGACAACCGCACCAAGTCGGCCGGGGCGTAATCGGCCCCGGTCAACCGCGGCGCTTGGACCTGATCAGTTCGAGGCGCTCTTTGAGCAGCTCTTCGAGTTCATCGACCGTGCGGCGCTCGAGCAACATGTCCCAGTGCGTCCGCGGCGGCTTGACCTTTTTCGGCTCTGGCAGGTCACCCTCGATCAGGGTGCCTTCCATTCCATTGCGGCACAGCCAGGTGCCGGGGATCTCAGCATCGTCGGCGAACGGGACTTCGAATTCCTCGCCGTTCTCGGTGCGATACCGCGCGATCTGACGCGGTGCTAGGTCGTGGTTGCGATCAGTTTCGTAGCTCACGGCTCCGAGGCGACTGCCTCTAAGTACACGATCAGCCATGGGCGCTACTCCTTTAGATCCTCTGGGGCTGTTGGGCTGCTGTAGTGCGATTCTCTCCGCTTGGCAAACGTTACGGCGCTTGTCGTAGTTCCCGGGCCGACACGCGGCCTACGCGGCGCGGCCATTAATGATACCGGGATCGCGGAGCACCGCGGACTAAAGTCGGCAGGCGTGACCCGCCGCGCCCGCCCGCAGCCGTGTCGCTGGTGTGGTCGCGACGTAACGGATGCCGGGATGGGTCGTCGCCGCCAGTACTGTCGGCAGTCTTGCCGGCAGCGGGCATACGAGCAACGGGCCTCGTTGAACAGGGGCGAGGCTGGGACGTCGTTGGCCTTACCTCCTGACGCGGTGGTGTTGTCGGCCGACGAGGCGGCCGACCTGTCGGATCGCGTTTACCAGGTGCGATGTGCGGCAGAAGACGTCGCCACGGCGCTCGACGAAGGAGCCGAGGCAACCGACCTGCGCGAACTTTGCGATGTGCTGATCCGCGCCGCCCGGGCTGCTGACGGCTGGCGCCGAGTGGGTGTCTGACCGCGAGGTCTCGCGGCGCAGCGCCCCGCCGCCTCGCATCGAGAACCACACCGCCATGCGCCTGACCACCACCGATGCGTAGCCGGGTACAGTCGCGCCATGGAAGGTGCGCCGGATCACAGGGGCTTCGGTGCTACCGCGCGCGTCGCCACTCAACGTCACATCCCCTTGGGTATGACGTTCGACGTGTCGAAGCAGGTCCTCCTTTAGCAGCCGGGAGTATCGGACGTTTTGAAATCCCGCCGGAGTTGGCCATACTCACCAGCGACATTCTTGGGTCCGAGAGCAGCACGACGACGTCGCTTCGTGCAGCAACTTCCGTGACGCGGCGACAGCCGCACCCGGCGGTTGAAGACGGCCAATGTTAGGCAAGGGGTAGTGATGGTGGACCAACTCCAGCATGCGACCGAAGCGTTGCGGAAAGCGCTGGTCCAGGTCGAACGCCTGAAGCGCACCAACCGTGCACTGCTGGAGCGGTCGAGCGAGCCGATCGCGATCGTCGGTATGTCCTGCCGCTTCCCGGGTGGCGTTGATAGCCCGGAGGCTCTGTGGCAGATGGTTGCCGACGGCCGTGACGTGATATCAGAGTTTCCCACCGATCGCGGGTGGGACCTGGGGGCGCTGTTCGATGCCGATCCCGACGCGCGCCACAAAACGTACGCACGCACCGGTGGCTTCGTCGACGATGTCGGGGACTTCGACCCCGCGTTCTTCGGCATCGCGCCCACTGAAGCCCTGGCGATGGACCCCCAGCATCGGATGTTGCTGGAGCTGTCATGGGAAGCGTTGGAGCGGGCCGGGATTGATCCCAGCGGGCTGCGTGGCAGCGCCACCGGGGTGTTCGCCGGGCTCATCGTCCAGGGCTACGGCATGCTCGCCGAAGAGATCGAGGGCTACCGGCTGACCGGCATGACCTCCAGCGTCGCCTCGGGGCGGGTGTCGTATGTGCTGGGTTTGGAGGGCCCGGCGGTGTCGGTTGATACGGCGTGTTCGTCGTCGTTGGTGGCGTTGCACATGGCGGTGCAGTCGCTGCGCACGGGGGAGTGCGACCTGGCCCTGGCCGGCGGCGCGACCGTGAATGCCACGCCGACGGTCTTCGTGGAGTTCAGCCGACACCGCGGATTGGCGCCGGATGGGCGGTGCAAGGCCTACGCCGGGGCGGCCGACGGGGTCGGCTGGTCCGAGGGTGGGGCAGTCCTGGTCGTGGAGCGTTTGTCGGATGCGCAGCGGCTGGGCCATCCGGTGTTGGCGGTGGTGCGGGGTTCGGCGGTCAATCAGGATGGCGCTTCTAATGGGTTGACTGCGCCGAATGGTCCGTCGCAGCAGCGGGTGGTTCGGGCGGCGTTGGCCAATGCCGGGTTGTCGACGGATGAGGTCGATGCGGTCGAAGGACATGGCACCGGGACGACCTTGGGTGATCCGATCGAGGCTCAGGCCTTATTGGCGACGTATGGACAAGACCGGGCCGAGCCGCTGTGGTTGGGGTCGATCAAGTCGAATATGGGTCACACTCAGGCCGCTGCCGGTGTCGCCGGTGTGATCAAGATGGTGCAGGCGATGCGCCATGAGATGTTGCCGGCGACGCTGCATGTGGATGCGCCCAGCCCGCACGTGGATTGGTCGGCGGGATCGGTGTCACTGCTGACCGAGCCGCGACAGTGGCCGGCTGACGGTCGGCCGCGTCGGGCGGGGGTGTCGTCGTTCGGGATCAGCGGCACCAATGCGCATGTGATCGTTGAGTCAGCCGCGGCTGAACAGCGCGCCGCGGGCGGACTCACCGCGCCGGTGGTGCCGTGGGTGATCTCGGCGAAGTCGGCGGCGGCGCTGGCCAACCAGGCGGCCCGGTTGGCCGAATATCTGCGCGCTCACGGTGAGCTGGATATCGCTGACGTGGGATGGTCGTTGGCGGGCCGTTCGACGTTTGAGCATCGGGCCGTCGTCGTGGGCGGTGATCAAGACCGGTTGCTGGCCGGGTTGGATGAATTGGCCACCGATGACCTGGCCGGCTCGGTTATTCGGGGCACCGCGACGCCAGCCGGCAAGACCGTGTTCGTCTTCCCCGGCCAAGGCTCCCAATGGCCAGGCATGGGCATTGAATTACTGGATACCGCACCAGCATTCGCAGAGCAGATCAAGGCATGCGAAGACGCCTTCTCGGAATTTGTCAACTGGTCGCTGACCGACGTCCTGCGTGGCGCGCCGGATGTGCCGGGCATGGATCGTGTCGACGTGGTGCAGCCAGTGCTGTTCGCATTGATGGTGTCACTCACCGAACTGTGGAAGTCGGTCGGAGTGACTCCGGATGCCGTAATCGGCCATTCACAAGGTGAAATCGCTGCGGCCTATGTCGCGGGCGCATTGTCTCTGCGAGATGCGGCACGGGTGGTCACGCTGCGCAGCAAGCTGCTGAGGTCACTGGCCGGTCCCGGCGGCATGCTGTCTATCGCGTGCAGCACCGAGCGGGCTCGGGAGCTATTGGCGCCCTACGGTAATCGAGTCGGCATCGCCGCCGTCAACGGCCGATCGGCTGTCGTGGTGTCGGGTGACGTGGCCGCGCTCGACGAACTGGTCGGCTTCTGTGCCGACCTGGATCTGCGAACCCGGCGGATCGACGTGGACTATGCCTCGCATTCGGTTGAGGTCGAGGCGATTCGCGCTGAGCTCGCCGAGGTTCTGGCCGGTATCGAGCCGCACTCCTCGCGCACCGCCTTCTTTTCCACCGTGACCGGAAGCCGTTTGGACACAGCAGGATTGGATGCCGAGTACTGGTATCGCAACATCCGGCAGACCGTGCAGTTCGACCAGGCGGTGCGCGGTGCATGCGAGCAGGGTTACCGCACATTCATCGAATCCAGTCCGCATCCGGCCTTGGTCGCCGGGATCGAGGACACCGCCAACGACTGCGTCGGCGGTGACACCGAGGCCATCGTCATTCCCACCCTGGGCCGTGATGACGGCGGACTCCATAGGTTCCTGAGCTCGGCAGCCGCCGCGTTTGTCGCGGGAGTGAGCGTGGATTGGCGCGGTGCGCTGGACGGAGGCGGCTTCGTAGAGCTGCCGACGTACGCCTTTGACCGCCGCCGGTTTTGGCTGTCCGGGGAAGGTGTCGCAGCCGATGCCACGGGCTTGGGGCTGGGAAGCAGCGAGCACCCGCTGCTGGGCGCTGTCGTAGAGCTGCCGGCCTCGGGTGGGGTGGTGCTGACCGGCCGGTTGTCGCCCAGTTTGCAGGGGTGGCTGGCCGATCACGCCGTGTCCGGTGCGGTTGTGTTTCCCGGCGCCGGGTTTGTGGAGTTGGCGATCCGCGCCGGCGACGAAGTCGGTTGTTCGATGGTCGATGAACTGACGCTGCAAGCACCATTGATGTTGCCGGCTAAGGATTCTGGGTCGGGCTCGGTTGCCGTGCAAGTAGTGGTCGGTGCCGCCGAAGAGTCGGGTCAGCGCAGTGTGTCGGTCTTTTCGCGTGCGGACGCCAGTTCCGGATGGGTCTGCCACGCCGAGGGGGCGTTGAGCACCGGCTCGGTCGAGCCGAACGCGGATCTGTCGGAGTGGCCGCCGGCGGGTGCGGTCCCGGTCGATGTCGGCGACGGGTACGAGCAGTTGGCAGCGCGCGGGTACGGTTACGGCCCAGCGTTTAGGGGATTGACCGCGACGTGGGTTCGCGGCGATGAGGTGTTCGCCGAAGTGCGGCTGCCGGACGCCGCGGGAGGCGTCAGCGGGTTCGGCGTACACCCGGCATTACTTGACGCGGCGATGCACGCCATGGTCATGGGCCACCGAATTGCCGGCCAAACCGACGACGTTGTGTTGCCGTTCTCGTGGCAGGGCGTGTCGTTGCATGCCGCGGGCGCGTCGGCGGTACGTGCGCACATAGCGCCTGCGGGTCCGTCGGCGGTCTCCATCGAGCTTGCCGACGGGTTGGGGTTGCCGGTGCTGTCAGTGCGGGCGATGGTCGCCCGTCCGGTGAGTGAGCAGCAGTTGCGGGTGGTGGTGTCGGGCGCGGGTCCTGACCGGCTGTTTGAGGTGGTCTGGTCGCCCGCCGCGACGACGTTGACCAGTGACAGCCCCGCGCCGTCCTATCAGCTGTTCGAATCCGTTGTCGCTGAAGCAAATCCGGTGTCCGGAAGCCATGAGCGCACACATTTGGCGCTGGCTGCCGTGCAGTCTTGGCTGACCGGGCACGACTCAGGTGTGCTGGTGGTGGCCACCCGGGGCGCAATGGGTTTGGCGGGCGAGGACGTCACCGATTTGGCGGGCGCGGCAGTGTGGGGACTTGTGCGGTCGGCGCAGACCGAGCACCCGGGCCGCATCGTGCTGATTGATTCCGATGTACCACTTGATGATCGGGCGGTTGCGGCGGCTTTGGCGGTCGGCGAGCCGCAGATATTACTGCGAAATGGGCAGGCGTACAACGCACGGGTCCGCGGCAGCCGCGGGGCCGACAGCATCATGGCACCCCCCGGCGACGGACCCTGGCGGCTGGGTATCAGCAGCGCTGGCACCTTCGAAAACCTGTGCCTCGAGCCGGTTCCCAACGCCGATGCCCCGTTGGAGCCGGGCCAGGTTCGGGTGGCCCTGTGTGCCATCGCCGCAAACTTCCGCGACGTCATGATCACCCTGGGCATGTTCACCCACCACGCGCTGCTCGGCGGTGAAGGCGCCGGCGTGGTGGTCGAAGTCGGCCCTGGGGTCACCGAATTCGCAGCCGGTGATTCGGTGTACGGATTCTTCCCCGACGGCAGCGGCACGCTGGTCGTCGGCGACGTCTGCCTGCTGCTCCCGATGCCTGCCGACTGGTCATACGCCGAAGCCGCCGCTATATCAGTCGTTTTCACGACCGCGTGGATGGCATTTGTACAGCTGGCTGACGTCAAGCCGGGGCAGCGGGTGTTGGTGCATGCTGCCGCCGGTGGGGTGGGTATGGCGGCGGTCCAGTTGGCCCGGCATTTGGGGCTGGAGGTGTTTGGCACCGCCAGCCGCGGTAAATGGGACACGTTGCGGGCCATGGGCTTTGACGACGACCACATCTCTGATTCACGCAGCCTGGAGTTTGAGGACAAGTTCCGGGCGGTCACCGGTGGTCGCGGCATGGATGTGGTGTTGGACTCGCTGGCCGGCGAATTCGTGGATGCCTCACTACGGCTGGTCGCTCCCGGCGGCGTTTTTTTGGAGATGGGCAAGACCGATATCCGCGATCCCGATGTGATCGCCCGGGAATACCCGGGCGTGCGCTACCGCGCCTTCGACCTCTTCGAGCCCGGCCATCCCCGGATGCACCAGTACATGCTCGATCTCGCCGAACTGTTTGACGCCGGAGTGCTGCGGCCGTTGCCGGTGACAACGTTCGATATCCGGCGAGCTCGGGCGGCGTTGCGCTACTTGAGCCAGGCCCGTCACATCGGCAAGGTTGTGATGACGCTTCCCTCTGGGCCAGGTGGTGTGCTGGCAGCCGGCACCGTGTTGATCACCGGTGGGACCGGCATGGCGGGCTCGACGTTGGCCCGCCACCTAGTGGCGAATCACGGTGTTCAGGACTTGGTGCTGCTGAGTCGCAGTGGTCCGGATGCGCCGGGATCCGCCGAATTGGTCGCCGAGTTGGAGGTGGCTGGAGCCAGGGTGCGGGTGGTCGCCTGCGATGCAGCCGACCGTGAGGCGCTGGCGAGCGTGATTGCCGATATTTCTGCGCAACGGCCGCTCTCGGGCGTGATTCACGCGGCCGGCGTGCTTGACGACGCGGTGGTCACATCACTGACTCCCGAACGGGTGGATGCTGTGTTGCGGGCCAAGGTCGACACGGCGTGGAACCTGCACGAATTGACCCGCGACCTGGATCTGTTGGCTTTCGTGATGTTTTCCTCGATGGCCGCACTGGTTGGCTCGTCGGGCCAGGGCAACTATGGGGCGGCCAACTCGTTCCTCGATGGGTTGGCTTCGCACCGGCGGGCGCACGGGCTGCCAGCGATCTCGCTGGGGTGGGGGCTGTGGGATCAGGCCAGCGCCATGACCGGCGGACTGGACGCCGCCGACCGCGCCCGGCTGGGCCGCGACGGGATCTTGGCGTTGTCCTCGGACGAGGCGATGGAATTGTTCGACACCGCACTGATTGTCGACGAACCATTCATGGCGCCCGCCCGCATCGACCTGACCGCGCTGCGGGCCCATGCGGTCGCGGTGCCACCGATGTTCACCGACCTGGTCAACGCCCCAACCCGACGCCGAGTCGACGACTCGCTGGCCGCCGCGAAATCGAAATCGGCGCTTGCGCATCGACTGGACGGGCTACCCGAAGCAGAGCAGCATGCCGTGCTCCTGGATCTGGTGCGCTCGCATATCGCCACCGTGCTCGGGAACACCACCGCCGAGGCGATCGACCCGGACAAGGCGTTCCAAGAGTTGGGCTTTGACTCGCTGACTGCGGTGGAGATGCGCAACCGGCTCAAAACCGCGACCGGACTGGCGCTTTCGCCCACACTTATCTTCGACTACCCGACACCCAACGGCCTGGCCGGCTACATCCGCACCGAACTCGCCGGAGTCTCGCAAGAAATCAAGCACGCCGCAATAGTTCGCGCAACCGGCGACGATCCCATCGCGATCGTCGGTATGGCGTGCCGCTATCCGGGCGGGGTGAATTCCCCCGACGACCTTTGGGACATGCTGACCGACGGTCGCGACGTACTTTCCGATTTCCCGGGCGATCGCGGCTGGAACCTGGCCGGCCTGTATAACCCGGACCCCGATGTTGCCGGCACGTGCTACACCCGCACCGGTGGCTTCGTGGACGGTGTCGCGGACTTCGACCCAGCCTTCTTCGGCGTCGCGCCGAGCGAGGCACTGGCCATGGACCCTCAGCAACGCATGTTCCTCGAACTGTCTTGGGAAGCCTTGGAGCGCACCGGAATTGAACCCGGCGGATTGCGTGGCAGCGCCACCGGGGTGTTCGCCGGGGTATACACGCAGGGCTATGGCATGGGCGCCGCAGCAGCCGTGGAGGGCTTCCGGCTGACGGGCCAGTCGTGCAGCGTCGCGTCGGGGCGGGTGTCGTATGTGCTGGGGTTGGAGGGCCCCGCGGTGTCGGTGGACACGGCGTGTTCGTCGTCGTTGGTGGCGTTGCATATGGCGGTGCAGTCGCTGCGTTCGGGCGAATGCGATCTGGCGCTGGCCGGCGGTGTCACGGTCAATGCCACACCCGACATCTTCGTGGAGTTCAGCCGCATGCGCGGGCTGTCCGCGGATGGCCGGTGCAAGGCGTACGCCGGCGCGGCCGACGGCACCGGATTCTCCGAAGGCGGCGGAATGCTCGTGGTGGAGCGATTGTCGGACGCGCAGCGGCTCGGGCACCCGGTGCTGGCGGTGGTGCGGGGTTCGGCAATCAATCAGGACGGTGCATCCAACGGGTTGACTGCGCCCAATGGTCCGTCGCAGCAGCGGGTGGTGCGTACTGCGCTGACCAATGCCGGGTTGTCCGCGGCCGAGGTGGATGTCGTCGAAGGCCACGGGACCGGGACGACCCTAGGCGATCCGATTGAGGCCCAGGCGTTGTTGGCGACCTACGGGCAGGACCGCAGCGAGCCACTGTGGTTGGGGTCGATCAAGTCGAACATGGGTCACACGCAGGCCGGTGCCGGTGTCGCCGGTGTGATCAAGATGGTCCTGGCGATGCGCCACGAGCTGTTACCGGCGACATTGCATGTCGACGAGCCCAGCCCACATGTGAACTGGTCGGTGGGGTCGGTGTCGTTGCTGACCGAGGCACGCCCCTGGCCCGCGCAGGGCGCGATACGCCGGGCCGGGGTGTCCTCATTTGGGATCAGCGGCACCAACGCGCATGTGATTGTCGAGGCAGTTCCGGTTGAGAAGCCCGGCGGGCCCGAGGGCATCGTGGACGGTCCCAAACGGCCCGTGGTGCCGTGGGCGGTGTCGGCGAAGTCGGTGTCGGCGTTGAGATCTCAGGCCTCGCGGTTGGCGGCGCATGTACGAGCTCACGGTGAACTCGACATTGCCGACGTGGGGTGGTCGTTGGCAAGCCGGTCGACCTTCGAACAGCGGGCGGTCGTCGTTGGCAGTGACCGCGAGCGCTTGCTGGCCGGGCTGGATGAGCTGGCCGGGGATGACATGACCGGCTCGATCATTCGTGGCACGGCAACGCCCGGCGGCAAGACCGTCTTCGTCTTCCCCGGCCAAGGCTCCCAAACACTGGGCATGGGAATGGGATTGCACGCCGGATACCCGGTATTCGCCGCGGCGTTCAACACCGTCGTGGGTGAACTGGATCGGCACCTGCTGCGGCCGTTGCGCGAAGTCATGTGGGGCCACGACGAAAACCTTTTGAACACCACCGAATTCGCACAGCCTGCGCTGTTCGCGGTGGAAGTTGCCTTGTTCCGGCTACTGGAATCCTGGGGTGTGCGCCCCGACTTCGTGATGGGCCACTCGATCGGCGAGTTGTCGGCGGCACACGTCGCCGGCGTCCTGTCGCTGGAGGACGCTGCGGTACTCGTGGCCGCCCGCGGCCGTTTCATGCAGGCTCTGCCGGCAGGCGGGGCGATGATCGCCGTGCAGGCCACCGAAGACGAGGTGCGGCCGCTGCTGGGGCCCGAGGTAGGTATTGCTGCGGTCAATGGGCCGGCCTCGGTGGTGATTTCGGGCGCCGAAGATGCGGTGATAGCGATCGCTGACCGACTCCGCGCTGACGGCCGGCGAGTGCAACAACTGGCCGTTTCCCACGCCTTCCACTCCCCGTTGATGGATCCGATGATCGACGAACTCGGAACGGTCGCCGCCGGGCTCCCCAATGGGAAGCCCGCCATCCCGATCGTGTCGAATGTGACCGGGCAGCTGGCGGGAGACGACTTCGCATCGGCCGCGTACTGGAAGCGGCATATACGCGAAGCGGTGCGATTCGCCGACAGCGTGCGTTTCGTCCACTCGTGCGGCGGAAACCGTTTCCTCGAAGTCGGGCCGAGCAGCGGGCTGCCGGCATCGATCGAAGAATCACTGGCTGAGACACCCGTGGTAACGATGTCGGCTCTGCGCAAGGACCGGCCAGAGCCGGTAGCCCTGACCAACGCCGTCGCGCAAGGATTCGTCGCCGGAATGGAAGTGGACTGGCACGGTGCACTCGGCAAAGCGAATTTCGTCGAGTTGCCCACGTATGCCTTTGACCGGCGACGCTTTTGGCTTTCCAGCGACGGTGCCGCGGTCGATGCTGCCGGCCTTGGCCTGGCCGCCAGCGAACACGCCTTGCTGGGCGCGGTGGTGGAACTGCCGGCCTCTGGCGGAGTGGTGCTCACCGGCCGGTTATCGCCGGGCGCGCAGGGCTGGTTGGCGGATCATGCTGTCGGTGGTGTCGTGCTGTTCCCCGGTGCGGGATTTGTCGAGTTGGCGATCCGGGCCGGCGACGAGGTGGGCTGCGGCGTTGTCGACGAGCTGAATTTGGCGGCGCCGCTGGTGTTGCCGGCCGGTGGATCGGTCGCAGTGCAGGTGGTGGTTGGCGGCCCGGACGATTCGGGTGCCCGTGCAGTGTCGGTGTTCTCGCGTGCCGAGACCGGTTCCGGCTGGTTGTTGCACGCCGAGGGCGTGCTGCGGGCGGGGTCGGTGCAGCCCAGCGCGGATCTGTCAGTGTGGCCGCCGGTGGGTGCGGCCCCGATCGATGTCGGCGACGGGTACGAGCAACTGGCCGAGCGTGGCTACGGATACGGGCCGGCATTCCGTGGCTTGACATCGATGTGGCGTCGCGGCGACGAAGTCTTCGCCGAAGTGACGCTGCCGGCGGATGCCGGGGTATCGGCGGCCGGGTTCGGGGTCCACCCGGTGATGCTGGACGCGGCATTGCACGCGATCATCTTGGCTTCCCACGATTCCGACAGCATGCGGGTCGACGAGGGCTCGATATTGGTCCCGTTCTCCTGGCAGCAGGTGTCGTTGCATGCCGCGGGAGCGGCGGCGGTGCGCGCACGGATCGTGCCGGTGAGCCCCACGGCAGTGTCCATCGAATTGGCCGATGGGTTGGGGCTGCCGGTGCTCTCGGTGGCGTCGATGGTGGCCCGCCCGGTGACCGATCAGCAGCTACTGGCCGCGGTGTCGAATTCAGGGCCGGACCGGCTCTTCGAGGTCATCTGGTCGGCCCAGCCGTCGTCCGAAGTGCAGCCGGTATCGGTGTGCGCTTGGGGAGCAACCGAGTTGGACAACGCCGAGGCCGAGCGATCGGCGGTGCTGTTCGAATCGGCACCGGTGGCCGGTGACGTCGTGACGGAGGTATATGCGGCCACGCGCGCAGTGCTGCCGGTGCTGCAGTCGTGGTTGACCCACGACGGGGCCGGAACATTGGTGGTGTCGACCCGGGGCGCGATGGCATTGCCGGGGGAGGACGTCACCGATTTGGCGGGTGCGGCGGTGTGGGGGCTGGTGCGGTCGGCGCAGACCGAACATCCCGGTCGAATCGTGCTCGTCGATACCGACGCGCCCCTAGACCCTGACGCGGTAGCAGTGGTTTTGGCGCTCGGCGAGCCGCAGGTGCTGCTGCGGAATGGGACGGTCTACACCGCGCGGGTGCTCGGCAGCCGCGCCGTCGGCGGTCTCTTGGCGCCACCCGATGATGGACCGTGGCGGCTGGGCATGAGTAGTTACGGCACGATCGAGAATCTGCGGTTGGAGCGGATTCCCGATGCCGACGCGCCGCTGGGGCCTGGTCAGGTGCGGGTCGCGTTGTCGGCCATCGCCGCCAACTTCCGCGACGTCATGATCGCGTTGGGCCTCTATCCCGACCCAGACGCAATCATGGGTATCGAGGCCTCCGGCGTTGTCTTGGAAACTGCCTCGAAGGACGGGCGTTTCGCGGTCGGTGACCGCGTCATGGGCCTGTTCCCGGACGGGACCGGAACGGTCGCCACGACCGACGAGCGACTGCTCGTCAAGGTACCCGCCGGATGGTCACACACCGCCGCCGCGACGGCTTCGGTGGCGTTCGCCACGGCGCGCTATGCGCTGGTGGACCTCGCCGACGCCAAGCCCGGTCAGCGCGTGCTGGTGCATGCCGCGGCCGGCGGCGTGGGAATGGCCGCGGTCCAGCTGGCTCGCCACATCGGTCTGGAAGTGTTCGCGACAGCCAGCCATGGCAAGTGGGATACGTTGCGGGCCATGGGCTTTGATGACGATCACATCTCGGATTCGCGCAGCTTGGAGTTCGAGGACAAGTTCCGGACGGTCACCGGCAGGACCGGCATGGCCGGAATGGATATCGTGCTCGACTCGCTGTCCGGTGATTTCGTGGATGCTTCCCTGCGATTGGTGGCCCCCGGCGGGGTGTTCCTGGAGATGGGCAAGACCGACATCCGCGACCCCGAGGTCGTCGACCGGGACCACCCCGGTGTGCGCTACCGGGCCTTCGACCTTTTCGAAGCCGGACCGGAACGCATCCAGCAGTTGCTCGACGAGTTGGCTGCCATGTTCGGCGAAGACGTGTTGCGACCACTGCCGGT
>DASXMA010000304.1:0-1785 GCA_036495965.1 Mycobacterium sp. | reverse complement strand
CTCAGTCCCCGCGTCCGCATTGGCACGTCGTTCCTTGTAATAGGCGCTGCGCATTTCGCTAGCCGACGCTTTGGTGAGGCCGTACCGAAGCTGCTCCTCGCAATTCAGGAGGATCCAGGCTTCCCGTTGCCGTATCGCTGTCTCGCCGCCTGCTACGCGCATATGGGTCGGCTCGACGACGCACGAGAGATCGTCGAGCGGTTGCGGGCCATTTCCCCTGTTGTCGTACCGGACGCCAGCTTCGTGCGGAACCCCACGCACCGCGAGCTTTACCTATCGGGTCTGCGCCTGGCGGCGGGTGAAGCGACGTGAGCCAGGCCCGCCGTCTCGCCGCGATCCTCGCCACCGATGTGGCGGGCTTTTCGCGGCTGATGGGGGCGGACGAGGAGGGCACGCTCGAACGCCTCAAAGCGCTGCGCCGCGAACTCGTCGATCCGAAAATCGCCGAGCACCACGGCCGCATCGTCAAGACCACCGACGACGGCATGCTGGTGGAATTTGCCAGCGTCGTCGATGCCGTCCGCTGCGCGGTCGAGGTGCAGCAGGCGATGTCCGAGCGGAACACCAGGCAATCACGTGGCCGAGATTGATACCGATGCGCAGTTCGATGCGGATGTCCGACCCGAAAAAGTGGTAATTACTGCGACGAGCCGACACGGCGCGTATTTCAGCGCTGCCGCTGAGCCAGCCGCCGAGCGGAGGATAGCAACAGAAGGGCATTCCGATGACGATGAGGCCTGATCCGACCTTCCACGCATCGCCGAAGCTTGCGATGGAAGCTGCGCCGGAGAACTTCGCCTATACTTTGCTGCTCAGCCCGGACTCCTCAAAGCCCGACGCGCTCGCAGTGATCGATGTGAAGCCCGGCTCTTCGACCTTCAGTCGGGTCGTTCACACGGTGACGATGCCCCACAAGGGCGACGAGTTCCACCATTTCGGCTGGAACGCCTGCTCGTCGGCATTGTCGCCGCTCACCGGCCACGCATTCCTCGAGCGGCGCTACCTGATCATCCCCGGAATCCGGTCCTCACGCATTTATGTCGTGGATACGAAGCCCGATCCCGCCAAGGCGAAAATTCACAAGATCATCGAGCCCGAGGAGGTGTTCAAAAAGACCGGCTACTCGCGGCCCCACACGGTCCATTGCGGTCCGGAAGGCATCTACGTCAGCACCCTCGGCGGCGGCGGTAAGGATGGCACCGATGGGCCGCCCGGCATCTTCATAATGGACTGCGAGACATTCGATATCCTGGGTCGCTGGGAGATCGACCGCGGACTCCAGAACCTGCACTACGACTTCTGGTGGAACCTGCCGCGCGACTACATGGTGTCAAGCGAGTGGGGGCTGCCGCCGCAATACGAGAACGGGATCGTGCCGGAGGACCTGCTCGCGAACAAGTATGGCCATCGGATCCACTTCTGGGATCTCCGGGCCCGGCGCAATGTGCAGACGATCGATCTCGGAGCCAACCACCAAATGGCGCTCGAGGTGCGGCCCGCGCACGATCCGGTTCGCGAGTTCGGGTTCTTGGGTGTGGTGGTCGACTCCACGAACCTCGAAGGCTCGATTTGGACCTGGTGGCGCGAAGGCGGCAAGTTCCACATCGAGAAGACGGCGACTATCCCGCCCGAACCGGCGTCCAAGGACCAGTTGCCACCCCTCCTGCAGGGGTTCGGCGCCGTGCCGCCGCTGGTGACCGACATCGACCTCTCGATGGATGACCGGTTCCTCTACGTTGCCTGCTGGGGAACCGGTGAGATGCGTCAATACGACGTCACCGACCC
>DASXMA010000303.1:0-3609 GCA_036495965.1 Mycobacterium sp. | reverse complement strand
CCTGGGGCCCCAGCCGGACGGTATCGTCCTGGGCGGCCACTCTTACGGCGGCAACGTCGCCCTGCAGATCGCGCTTGCCAACCACGTGCCTGTCGCGGCACTGGTGCTGGTCGAGCCCGTTGCGCTCAAGACCTTGGCAGCCCTGGGCGAAGAGACAGCGTATGCGGATGCCAAAACCGCGTTGGACTCCTACGTGCGGACTGCTAAGGCAGGCGAAACAGACGCGATCGGCATGATGATCGATTTCTGGTTCGGGCCCGGGGCCTTCACCCGCATGCCTGATCAAGTGCAAGGCTTCCTGCGGGGCCAGACCCCGGTCAATGTGCGCGATGGGGAAGCTGCTTTCCGCGAGAGATACACCCCCGAGACGCTGGCCGCGCTGTCGGCACCGGTGGCTATCGCGTATGGCACCAGCAGCCCCGCCGTCTCTGAGCTGATCGCAAAGCGACTGGCGGCCACGGTCAAGCACGGCGAGGCCGTACCTCTGGATGGCGCCGACCACGGCATGCTCGCCACGCACGCTCCGCAGCTGGCTGAGCTCATAAGGAGCACCGTCGCGCGAGTGTGCTGTTGCACCGTGTGTACCTGGTCGGCTTGAAATCCACGATCACCACCGTGATCTCGTGGACGGTCACATCCTTGAGCGCGCGTCGCGGTCAGCTCACCGTCATGGGCACCAGAACCGCACAGCTGCAGGACATCTCGAGCCAGGAGTCGATCGCTTCACCGGGTAACGGCTCCACCCCCCGTCGGGTCAGCGCGATCCTCAACGTGGATCAGTCCAAATCGGTCATCGTGCTCAAGCGGTCGATGAACTCCGGCTTCGCCGGTATCGACAACCCCCTGTTCTACGCCGATGGCACCACCATGCTCTTCGGCGACGCCAAGACGTCCGTCACCGAAGTCGCCGAAGACCTCAAAGCGCTGTAGACCTTCAGCGCGACCCGTCAACCAAAGAAACCAGGAGGGTCCACATGTCCACATATCACGCCTACCAAGTGACCGGACAAAGGCAGTTCGAGTTCATCGAGCGCGAATTGGTCTCGCCGGCGCGCGGTCAGGTGCGACTGTGCGTGCACAGCTGCGGGGTGTGCCACACCGATGCGGTCTCCGTGGAAGGGATGCGGCCCGATTCCGGCGAGCCGGTGGTGCCCGGTCACGAGATCGTCGGTGTCATCGACGCCATTGGGGATGAGGTCACAGGATGGACCGTCGGTGAGCGGGTCGGCGTCGGTTTTCTCGGCGGCCCGTGTGGTGTATGCGTTTGGTGCCGCCAAGGCGATTTCGTCCACTGCGAGGACCAGCCGAAGACCGGGATGACGACCGACGGCGGCTACGCTGAGGTGGTCTATGCGCGCGCGAGTGGGCTGGTCCGCATCCCCGACGGCTATTCCTCGGTCGAGGCCGCACCACTGCTGTGCGCCGGCGTCACGACTTTCAACCCGCTGCGGCTCCTCGATGCCGGACCCGACGCATTGGTGGCGATCCAGGGCATCGGCGGCCTAGGGCACCTCGGAATTCAGTACGCAAGCAAGCTGGGCTATCGCGTGGCGGCGATCGCGCGTGGCGCCGAAAAAGATCACCTCGCAACTAAACTCGGCGCCGATTATTACATCGACAGCACAACGGTCGATCCGGCCCAGGCACTGCAAGAACTCGGCGGCGCCGCCGCGATCATCGCCACCGCGGCCAGCGGCGCGTCGATGTCGTCGCTGGTGAATGGGCTCACACCACGTGGCCGACTGATTGTCCTCGGTGCTGCCGCCGACCCGATCCAGGTCAACACGCTCGACTTGATCTTCGGGGAGCGATCGATCGTCGGCAGCCTCACCGGTACGACGATCGACAACGAAGCCAACCTGCAGTTCAGCACGACGCACGACGTCGCAGCCATGATTGAGGTGCTGGCCTTCCGTGACACGCCAACGGCCTACGAGCGAATGATGTCGGGCCACGCACGATTTCGCGTGGTCATCGACATGCAAGTCTCCCCGGGGTAGCTAGCTGTGTGACTGACGCTGGCCGGTGACAGACAGGCTGGTCTTGGTCGTTTTGCAGCAATCTTTCGTACGGTGTTTGGCCCGAGGGGGAGACCCTGCAGGACTTTGGGCGTCCGTGCGCTCTCCTCCAATTTGATATTGAGTCGTTGCCTGGTGCGTTGGAGGTTTCGGACCAAAGACGAGTACTGTTCGTCGGCTACCACCCGGCTCGCATTGCGCGCTGTCTGCCTATCTAGCGCATCGGCGAGGGCGCAGATTGCGTTAACATCCGCGCAAATCTGCGCTGGTAGGTCCAAAGGCACTCTCGGCCCAAGCCCGATACGAACTGCGACGGTCGCCATCCACGCAAAATATCATTGAACTGACGCCGGGAAAGCTAACTGCTTCTGGGACAGCTTAGCTGTCCGTCCCTACGGCACCCGCAGCAATATCGGCGTCCATGGGTGCTCCCCGGCCTCGGCAACGCCGTGACTATCGACGGTGATGCCACGAAACGATTTGTGTCCTAACTGCCACCGTCGCTGGCGGATTTCGGCGAGAGTCCGGCGACGCCACCGACCGCCGTTCCAGTCTGGTGGCGGGTCGCCACCGGGTGTCTTAAACCAATCGGGGGTAAGGAATACCTCTTCGCCGTAAACCATCAGCTCAGCAACATGCGCGTCATATTCGATGCGCTCCGGCTTCATCTTCTCGTCAACCTTCAGCCAGAACCACCCGTAGAATTCCCGCACTGCGGACGTATACCGTCCGATGATCGGGATGAGGTCAATCGAATTACCGTGTGTTTTCAGGTATTTGCGAACATCCGTGGGTAGCGCATCCCACTTCAGCAGCGGCTCAACATGTAGCCGAAATTGAAACTCCGCGACCGGCATTGTCTCCGAGAAGTTGAAGGACGGGTTCAGATAGGGGAGGAACTTGTGCTGCGAGTAGTTACGAAGCTCTACGAGTAGCTTCGCCTCATCGGCCTCGAATACAGCAACGCGCTTCTCGGTGTACTCGCCCTGTTCAAATTCCGATAGCTGCCCTTTGATCTTTGGCCATACGTCGCGTAGGACCGAGCGCTGGCCTGAGATGAGCGATCCCACTGACGCAAGCAGGTTCGCAAATAGTCGCGCTAGCTCGACCCCGAACGGGTCGCCAACGTCGGGGTTGAACGGCTGGCTCTGGCCAATCTCCGGGTACTTGTAGACATGTGCTTGTAGTTCTGCCGCATTTTTGCTGAAGGCGTAGGAGGTCAGGTTCAGATCGCGCATCATCGCGATGACCTGGAACGCTCGCATGTCTGTCAACATCGCCTGCCGCCGCTTGTACTCAGCGATCCACGGATTGGTCCACGAGGTGACGGTCTCTTGGTCATCGTCGGGAGGTCCGTCCACGTGGTTGATGGTCCCACCGAAGACCGACACAACTCGTGGCCGGCTGCGAAACCAGTTAGCTAGCGCGCGCCTATCCGCGCCACGCGCCGGGACGACGCCGGGACGGATGACCCTTACCTAGCTGACCTATTAGTCCAAATAGCCTCTGACCAGGCTATTTACGGTGGGGCGGGCGGGGCTCGAACCCGCGACCAACGGATTATGAGTCCGCGGCTCTAACCAACTGAGCT
>DASXMA010000302.1:0-3796 GCA_036495965.1 Mycobacterium sp. | reverse complement strand
TATCACGAAGTTTTCGACACCCTGGGTTCCGAGGAATCGCCGAGCTGAGGGTTCCGACTCAAATCTGTACGGCGGACTTTGTTGCGCCAGACGCGCAGCAGGGTGACGTTGCCGCCCTCGATCTCGTCCTCGAAAACCTCGGCGATACCGCCGGCAGTAAGGGCGGATTCCAGTGCCTTGTCGGGGTTGCGCGCGTACTCGTAGGGAAACACCCAGCGTCGGAAAGCCCAGAAGCGAAACGCCATCTGCAGCAGGTTCCCGATGATGTAGGCCGAGATGAAGTCGGCAATGTTTTCAACCGTCAGGGAGACCATCGGCTCTCGCAGCTGCAGGATGTAGCTGGAGACCCACAGCGGCGCCATGCTCAGCAGCACCCCCACGCCGCTGAACGCGAAAAACAACAGCGCCTCGTGGTGGCGCTCGCGCCCGCCCCGGTCGCGGAAGCTCCACTCCCGGTTCAGCACGTAGGAGGCGATGACGGCGACGATTCCCGCGATGACCTTGGCGGTTACCGGCTTGGTCTCGAGAATCGTCAGCTTCAGGGTGTAGAAAATCACCGAGTCGATGATGAACGTGGTGCCGCCGACAATGGCGAATTTGATCAGTTCATGATGGCGCTGCGCATACGGCTGAACGATCCCGGGCAAGCGCGCAATCGTTGCTTCGGCGAAGGACACAACACGTCAGTGTACGGACGGACGCGAAATCGACGCAAAATGCTACATAACGATCGCGTGTCAGAGCCGGTCAGCACGCCGCCGGGTGCCATGACACCATGATGGCCGTGCCGAGTTCACGCCCGCCGGAGGCCGCCCCCCTCGTCGCTATGGTCGGCGGCGGTCAGCTTGCCCGGATGACCCACCAGGCGGCGATCGCGATGGGGCAGACGCTGCGGGTGCTGGCCACCTCCGCTGACGAACCCGCCGCGCAGGTCACCCCCGATGTGGTGATCGGCTCGCACACCGATCTGGAAGACCTGCGCCGGGTTGCCACCGGAGCGGCCGCGCTGACTTTCGATCACGAGCACGTCCCGACCGACCTGCTGGAAAAGCTGGTCTCCGAAGGCGTCAATGTGGCACCGCCACCGCAGGCTCTCGTGCACGCCCAGGACAAGCTTGTGATGCGCCGGCGGTTGGCGGAGCTGGGCGTCCCGGTGCCGCGCTACGCCGGACTGGACAGCCCGGCTGATCTGGACAGGGCGGACGAGTTCGCCCGACGCCTGGGCGCTTCCAAGGACGCCCCTTTCGTGGTCAAGGCCGCCCGCGGGGGATACGACGGCCGCGGCGTGCGGATGGCGCGCGACCTGGCGCATGCCCGTGAGATCGCCGGCGATTACTTGGCCTCCGGTGTACCGGTGCTGCTGGAGGAGCGTGTGCAACTGCGCCGCGAACTGTCGGCTCTGGTGGCGCGCTCGCCGTTCGGGCAGGGGGCGGCGTGGCCGGTCGCGGAGACCGTGCAACGAGACGGGGTCTGCGTGCTGGTGATCGCACCCGCGCCGCAGCTGCCCGAGGAGCTGGCGTCGGCCGCACAACAGCTGGCGTTGCGGTTGGCCGCCGAACTGGGTGTGGTCGGCGTGCTCGCGGTCGAGCTGTTCGAGACCACCGTCCCCCGCGAGCGGGAGGGGCCCCCAGGTGCACTGCTGGTCAACGAGCTCGCGATGCGGCCGCACAACTCCGGACACTGGACCATGGACGGCGCGCGCACCAGCCAGTTCGAACAGCATCTGCGCGCGGTCCTGGACTATCCGCTCGGTGATACCGAGGCCGTCGCGCCGGTCACGGTGATGGCCAACGTGTTGGCTGCCGCGCAGCCGCCGGCGATGACCGTCGACGAACGGTTGCATCATCTGTTCGCGCGGATGCCCGACGCCCGGGTTCACCTCTATGGCAAGACCGAACGGCCCGGCCGCAAGGTCGGCCATATCAATTTCCTTGGCGTCGATATGGCCGGCTTGCCGAAGCTGCGTGAACGCGCCGAGCTGGCGGCACACTGGTTGTCACACGGGCAGTGGACGGACGGATGGGATCCGCATGACTAGCGCCGGCGACGATGCAGAGCAAGAGAGTGATGTGGGGGCACCTCCCGCTTGCGGGGGAGAGGAGCGGCGCAGATGACCAAACGTCCCCGGGTCGCCGTGATCATGGGCAGCGACAGCGACTGGACGGTGATGCAGGATGCCGCGGCGGCGCTGACCGAATTCGACATATCGACCGAGGTTCGGGTGGTCTCGGCGCATCGCACCCCAGCGGTGATGTTCGACTATGCGCGCGGCGCGGCCGATCGCGGCATCGAAGTGATCATCGCCGGCGCCGGCGGCGCCGCCCACCTGCCCGGAATGGTTGCCTCCGCGACCCCGCTGCCGGTGATCGGCGTGCCGGTGCCGCTGGCGCGGCTGGACGGTCTGGACTCACTGCTGTCGATCGTGCAGATGCCGGCGGGTGTTCCGGTCGCCACGGTCTCGATCGGGGGCGCCCGCAACGCGGGCTTGCTTGCCGTGCGCATGCTCGGATCTTCCGACCCGGCGCTGCGGGCTCGAATCGTCGAGTTTCAGGCCCAGCTGGCCGAGAGCGTGCGGGCCAAGGATGCGGCGCTGCAGGAGCGTCAGGGTAAAGTTACCGGCGAGTAGCAAGGAGGCCGAGATGGCTCAATGGGCCGGAAATACCGCGTTCGATTTGTTCCAATTGCCCGAGGAGCATATGGAGTTGCGGGCGGCGATTCGGGCACTGGCGGAAAAGGAGATCGCTCCGCACGCCAAGGATGTGGACGAAAAGGTCCGGTTCCCGGAGGAGGCGCTGGCGGCGCTGACCGCGTCCGGTTTCAACGCCGTCCACATTCCCGAGGAATACGGCGGTCAGGGTGCGGACGCGGTAGCCGCATGCATCGTGATCGAAGAAGTGGCGCGCGTCGACGGATCCGCCTCGCTGATTCCCGCGGTCAACAAGCTGGGCACCATGGGCCTGATCCTGCGTGGTTCGGAGGGGCTCAAGAAGCAGGTGTTGCCGTCTCTGGCCGCTGAGGGGGCGATGGCCTCCTACGCCCTGAGCGAGCGCGAAGCCGGCAGTGACGCGGCGTCTATGCGCACCCGGGCCAACGCCGACGGCGATGACTGGATTCTCAACGGCACCAAGTGCTGGATCACCAACGGCGGCAGGTCGACCTGGTACACCGTGATGGCGGTGACCGATCCGGACAAGGGCGCCAACGGCATTTCGGCGTTCATGGTGCACAAGGACGATGAGGGGTTCAGCGTCGGCCCACCGGAAAAGAAGATGGGCATCAAGGGTTCGCCGACCACCGAGCTCTACTTCGAGAACTGCCGCATCCCGGGCGATCGGATCATCGGCGAACCGGGCACCGGCTTCAAAACCGCACTGCAGACCCTCGACCACACCCGCCCCACCGTCGGTGCGCAGGCTGTGGGCCTCGCGCAGGGCGCGGTGGACGCTGCCGTCGCCTACACCAAGGACCGCAAGCAGTTCGGCAAGTCGATCTCTGAGTTTCAGGGTGTGCAGTTCGAGCTGGCCGACATGGCGATGAAAGTCGAAGCGGCCCGGCTTATGGTGTACACCGCCGCCGCCCGCGCCGAACGCGGCGAGCGGAATCTCGGATTCATCTCCGCGGCTGCAAAGTGCTTCGCCTCCGACACCGCCATGGACGTGACGGAGGCGGCCGTGCAACTGTTCGGCGGCGCCGGCTACACCACTGACTTCCCGGTCGAGCGAATGATGCGCGATGCCAAGATCACCCAGATCTACGAGGGCACCAATCAGATTCAGCGGGTGGTGATGTCGCGGGC
>DASXMA010000301.1:0-9314 GCA_036495965.1 Mycobacterium sp. | reverse complement strand
TGCGCGGCGGGCCTTCGGAGGTAGTGCTGGACCGCGCCGTGCTGGCCGGTATGCCGCAAACCACCGCGCGGCTGCCAATCGCCTGCGTCGAGGGGTGGTCGACCGTGCAAACCTGGAGCGGGGTGCGGCTGGCCGACCTGGGCCGAATCGCGGGCGTGCCCGCGCCGCGCTCGGCACGGGTGACGTCGCTGCAACGAGGCGGTGCCTTCGGTGCGGCGACTTTGCAGGCCAACCAGATTCGCGACACCGACGCGCTGCTGGCGCTGCGGGTGAACGGTGCTGACCTGTCGTTGGACCACGGCTATCCGGCCCGGATCATTGTTCCCGCCCTGCCTGGCGTGCACAACACCAAATGGGTGGCGTCCATCGAATTCGAGGCGAGTTGAGATGCCGCGAATCCCAACACGTTTCAGCGCGATCTACGGTTCTCATCCGTTGCATCTGCTGACGATGGTGTCCGGTTTCGCGCTGTTGGGCTACATCGTGGCCACCTTCACGCCGGCCACGCTGTGGAACCCCGGCACCTGGTGGCAGTCGATCGCGGTCTGGTTCGCGGCCGCCGTCGTCGGTCACGACTTGTTGCTCTTTCCGCTGTATGCGTTGGCCGACCGGGTCCTCTCTACGCGTACCAACCGGCGGTCGGCCCACCCAAAAGCCGTCGCCCGCAACTACATTCTGGTGCCGGCTCTGGGGGCTGGACTGACCCTGCTGATCTTCTTGCCGGGCATCATCGAACAGGGCGGGGCCACCTACCAGGCGGCCACTGGACAAACTCAGCAGCCGTTCCTGGGCAGATGGCTGCTGCTCACCGCCGCCATGTTCGCCATCAGCGCCGTCGTCTACTTCGCGCGACTTGTTGCGGCGCGTCGGCAAGCCGCATCCAGGGAACAGTCAAATGAGCGTTAACCGCGGATATGCTTGCAGTGGCAAACTCAGCGTCGCACGACTTTCGACCAAAGTGAGGTGGCTAACGGATTCGTCAGTTTCCGCCGACTCCGCGGGGGTACAGTCCCCTTCATGACGGCAAGGGTACCGAGCATGACACCCTGTATGAAATGGTTGCTACGGGCCCGGCCCGGCGACTACATGCTGGCGTTAAGCGTCGCTGGAGCTTCGCTGCCGGTCATCGGCAAGCATCTTGAACCACTGGGTGGCATGACCGCTATGGGTGTGTGGGGTGTCCGCCACGCACCCAACGCGATATCCGCCATGAAAAAGGATTGGCTGACACCGGGCATCAACGACGAGCGCCGGCGGGATCGGGAGAGCACGCACCAGGTCTCGGTCGCTGCCTTGCGAGGGGTGGTGTCAGCCGCAGATCTGGAAACCGAATGGCCCGCGGCAGAGCGGACGCCTCCGATTTGGGAGGCGCTGCGGCAACGCCGCTATCTCTACCGCCGTGGAGTCCACTACGGGGACAACCCCGCGCAAGTGCTCGATGTCTGGCGCCGCAAGGATCTGCCGGCGCAACCCGCGCCGGTGCTGATCTTTGTCCCGGGCGGCGCCTGGGTACACGGCAGGAGCCTGCTGCAGGGGTCTGCCCTGATGTCACGGTTGGCCGAGCAGGGCTGGGTGTGCTTGGCGATCGACTACCGCGTCGCGCCACACCACCGCTGGCCGCGCCACATCACCGATGTCAAGACCGCCATCGCGTGGGCACGCGCCAACGTCGACAAGTTCGGCGGTGACCGCAATTTCGTTGCGGTGGCGGGTTGTTCGGCTGGGGGGCACCTGTCTGCGCTGGCCGGACTCACCCCGGATGACCCTCAATTCCAGGCGAAGCTGCCGGAGGGCGCCGACAGCTCGGTGGACGCGGTGGTCGGGATCTATGGTCGCTACGACTGGGAGGACCGTTCGACTCCCGAGCGGGACCGTTTCGTCGAATTTTTGGAGCGGGTGGTGGTCAAGAAGACGATCGCCCGGCACCCCGAGGTGTTCCGCGACGCGTCCCCGATCGCACGTGCGCACCGAAATGCTCCACCGTTCTTGGTAATTCACGGCAGCAAGGACAGCGTGATCCCCGTCGAACAGGCTCGCAGCTTTGTCGAGCGGCTGCGGGCCGTCTCACATTCGATGGTCGGCTATCTGGAATTGCCCGGAGCGGGCCACGGCTTCGACCTCATTGATGGTGAGCGGGCCGGTGTGATGGCTCACGCGACTTCGCTGTTCCTCAACCAGGTCTACCGCAGCAAGACAATCGGGGCGAAAGAGGTTATCTGAGCTCGCGCCGCTGAGTAAGGTCCCCCTATGAGCAAGGGGCAGCCGTGAAACGGCTGAGCGGGTGGGACGCGGTACTGCTGTACAGCGAGACGCCGAACGTGCACATGCACACCATCAAAGCCGCGGTGATCGAGCTGGCTCCCGACAGGCGGGACTTCGATATCGAAGCATTTCGCCAGGTCATCAGTGGCCGGATTGATAAGCTCGAGCCGTTTTGCTATCAGCTCGTCGAGATCCCTTTCAAGTTTCACCATCCGATGTGGCGGGAGAATTGCGAGCTCGACCTCGGTTACCACATCCGGCCCTGGCGGCTGCCGGCGCCCGGAGGTCGCCGGCAACTGGACGCAGCGATTGGACAGATCGCCAGCACTCCGCTGGACCGGGAACGCCCGCTGTGGGAGATGTACTTCGTCGAGGGTCTGGCCGACAACCGGATCGCGGTGGTCGGCAAGATTCATCATGCGCTCGCCGACGGCGTCGCCTCGGCGAACCTGATGGCCCGGGGCATGGACCTACAGGCCGGATTGGAAAGCCGCCAGTATCTGTGCGACCCGGCGCCCACCACGCGGCAGTTGATGACGTCGGCGGTCGCGGATCACTTACGCCACCTTGGGCTGCTGCCCCGGACAATTCGCTACACCGCAGAGGGCATCGGCCGGGTGCGGCGCAGCTCGCGCAAGCTCTCACTGGAACTCACCCGGCCCTTCGAGCCGCCGGCGACCTTTATGAACCACATGATCACGCCGGAGCGCAGGTTTGCCACCGCCACGCTGGCGCTGGCCGATGTCAAGGAGACCGGCAAGCGGCTCGGGGCGACCATCAACGACATGGTGCTTGCCATGTCCACCGGGGCGCTGCGCACGTTGCTCTTGCGGTACGACGGCACGGCCGAACCCCTCCTGGCGTCGGTACCGGTGAGTTTCGACTTCTCGCCGGAGCGGATTTCCGGGAACCGCTTCACCGGGATGTTGGTGGCGCTGCCGACCGATTCCGATGATCCGCTGGAGCGGGTGCGGTGCAGCCACGAGAACGCCATCTCCGCGAAGGAGAGCCATCAGCTCATGGGCCCAGAGCTGGTCAGCCGGTGGGCGGCCTACATGCCGCCAGCGCCTACCCAAGCCTTTTTCCGGTGGGCATCCGGCCGCGACGGACAGAACAAAATTCTCAACCTGAACATCTCCAACGTTCCGGGTCCGCGTGAACGCGGCCGGGTGGGCGGCGCGCTGGTCACCGAGATCTACTCGGTCGGGCCATTGACCGCCGGCAGCGGCCTGAACATCACGGTCTGGAGCTATGTCGACCAGCTCAACATCTCGGTGCTGTGCGATGACGCCACCCTCACAGACCCGCACGAGGTAACGGACGCCATGGTCGCCGACTTCATCGAAATACGCAGGGCCGCAGGGCTTTCCGAAGAGCTTAGGGTCGTCGAAACAGCGATGGCGCCGGCCTGATCGGCAGCAGCCGAAATCTCTGCCGCGGCGGCCGTTACGATCGGTCGGATACCAGCCACTGCGATTCAAAGGAGCCTCGCAGCACTGTGAGCGAAGAAGCCGTCAACACCGAACCCGAAGTCTTAGTCGAACAACGCGACCGGATACTGATCATCACGATTAACCGGCCGAAGGCCAAGAATGCTGTCAACGCCGCCGTCAGCCGGGGGTTGGCCGACGCCATGGATCGGCTCGATAGCGATAACGGCCTTTCGGTCGCGATCCTGACCGGCGCGGGCGGCTCGTTCTGTGCGGGTATGGATCTCAAGGCGTTCGCGCGGGGCGAGAACGTCGTCGTCGAGGGCCGCGGCATGGGCTTCACCGAACGTCCGCCGGTCAAGCCGCTCATCGCCGCGGTGGAAGGATTCGCCTTGGCCGGCGGCACCGAGCTGGCGTTGGCCACCGACCTGATCGTCGCGTCGACGGACTCGGCGTTCGGTATTCCCGAGGTCAAACGCGGTCTGGTGGCCGGCGGTGGGGGATTGCTCCGGCTGCCCGAACGCATCCCTTACGCGATCGCCATGGAGCTGGCGCTGACCGGCGATAACCTCTCGGCGCAACGCGCCCACGAGCTGGGCCTGGTCAATGTCTTGGCCGAGCCGGGCAAGGCACTGGATGCGGCAATCGCATTGGCGGAGAAAATCACCGCGAACGGGCCGCTCGCCGTGGCCGCCACCAAGCGGATCATCACCGAGTCTCGCGGCTGGAGCCGGGACACCATGTTCGCCGAGCAGGTGAAAATTCTGGGCCCGATCTTCACGTCCAACGACGCCAAGGAAGGTGCGATCGCGTTCGCCGAGAAGCGCCCGCCGCGTTGGACCGGCACCTGAGAGCTACGGATTCGGATCGGTTAGATAGCGCTGCACGGTCTGCCCGACCCACACGACCAGATCCTCGATGGGGGCCGACGCGATCGGCTCGATCCTCAGCTGGTAACGCGCGAACGCCAGTCCTGCCAGATGGCTGGCCACTAGCTCGACCCGGAGCTCGGCGTCAGCCACCTCGAATTCCGCCGCGACCCGCTTCGCGATCGGGCCGGCAAGACTGTCGTGCAAAACCTTTCGCGCCTGAGGGTGGATCGCCGCCGAACGCCACAGCGTCAAGAAAGGCTCGAAGACGGCGCCTTCCTCCCAGTGCTCGAGGAAACGGCGCACCAGCCTCGGGCCGATCTGTTCGTTCCCCTCGTCAAGGAGTGCGGCCAGCTGGTGCAGCGGGTGCTCGGGTCCGGTAAGCGTGGACGCGGTGAAAAGCCCTTCCTTGCTGCCGAAAAAGTAGTAGACCATTGCGACGTCCACGCCCGCGTCGGCGGCGATCGCGCGGACGGTGGCCCGCTCGTATCCGTGGCGCATGAAGCGTTCGCGCGCCGCATCGATAACGCGCTGCCTGTTCTGTTGACCGGTGCGCCACCGGCCCGCGCGCCGCGCTTCTGCCATGAGGGCGACAATACTTCAACAAGTGTTGATGATTCCTGTGTGCCGGCGTATGTTGGTTGTTCAACGGAGGTTGAAGTATCTAAAGGAGGTCCGACATGGCGACAAGCACGCGACGACGCCTTTGGTGGCGACACCTGATGTCTGTCCTGCTTTTCCCGGTGACGGTGACGCTCGTCGTCCCGGCGCTGATCGTGATCCCGGCCGGCGTGCGAGCGCCGCACCTGAGTGCTGCCCTGACGGTTGGGCTGATCACGGTCGGCGGCTTGCTGATCGCCGCCGGTTTGGGCCTGATGATCTGGACAAACGTGCTGTTCGACCGAGTGGGCGAGGGGACGCTTGGGCTGGGCAATGTCATGGGGGAGCCGGTCCATCTGGTCGTGCGGGGGCCCTACCGGCACGTACGCAACCCGATGATCACCGGCGTGCTTTGCATCCTGCTCGGGGAGGCGGCCGTCACCGGGTCGGGCTCGCTATTGCTCTGGTTCGCAATCTTTCTCACGTTCCAGGCGACCGCCATTCGGTTCTGGGAAGAGCCCCATCTCACCGAGCGCTATGGCAGTGAATACGTCGACTACCGGCGCAACGTGCCGCGCTGGATTCCCCGGATCTCGGCCTGGGATCTGCGCCGGTAAAGCCCTGGTACTTCCCCAACTAACTCGTCGTTGCTTGATCAGAGCCACTCGCAGCTGATGCACCCAAGTGACCTCGGGACAGCTAACCGACCTCAGCGCGTGGTAAACCCATCGTCATGCTGTGGTCACGGGCACCACGACGGCGCTGGGCGGCAAGATACTTGCGTGATCTAAACTACAGTCGGACATGACACTTTTGGCCGGCTTTGTAACGTGCTGACATCACAGGAAGTTCAAGCGTGAGCATTTCGCTGCTGCTCGAGATGGCTGCGTCGAGCAACCCCGATCGCACAGCTGTCGTCTCCGAAGACATGCGATTGACGACGCAGCAGCTCAGCGAGTTTGCCGACGGCGGTGCGGGCGTCATCGCGGGATCGGGTGCTCAGCACGTGGCTTATGTGGGCGCCGGCGGCGCGATGCTGCCGCTGCTCATCTTCGCCGCGGCGCGCGCCGGCTTGCCCTTCACCCCGCTCAATTACCGGCTTTCCGCTGACGGTATCCAGACCTTGATCAAGCGGTTGCCCGATCCGGTGGTGATCGTCGATAGCCGCTACCGGGAGATGCTCGGCGACGCGTCGCAGCGGCTGATGATCACCGATGAATTCCTGACGGCCGCGGGTAGCAGCGAGGCCGCTGACTTCGAAGCGGAGTTTCCCGACCCGGACTCGGTCGCGATTGTGCTCTTCACGTCGGGCACAACGTCACAGCCCAAGGCCGTCGAGCTTTCGCACAATAATCTGACCAGCTATGTCACCGGCACGGTCGAATTCGAGTCCTCCGCGCCGACCGATGCCGCGCTGATCTGCGTGCCGCCGTATCACATCGCCGGGATCAGCGCCGCGTTGTCGAACCTGTACGCCGGCCGCAAGATGGTCTACCTGCCCAGCTTCGATGCCGACGAATGGGTGCGGCTGATCAACGTCGAGCACGTGACCACCGCGACGGTGGTGCCCACCATGCTGGACCGAATCGTCACGGTGCTTCAGACCGGCGGCAACGACCTGCCATCGCTGCGCAACCTGGCTTACGGCGGCTCGAAGGTGGGGCTGCCGCTGGTCCGCCGGGCACTCGAACTCTTGCCGGATGTGGGGTTCGTCAACGCCTACGGGCTGACGGAGACGAGTTCGACGATCGCGGTGCTGACCCCCGACGACCACCGCGACGCACAGTCTGCATCGGCGGCCAACGTCGCCAAGCGGTTGGGGTCGGTCGGTCAGGCCGTGCCGGGCATCGAGCTGCAGATCCGCGACGAGCACGGCAAGGTGCTCGGGCCGGGCGAGACCGGTGAGCTGTTCGTGCGTGGCGAGCAGGTCTCCGGCCGTTATACCGGGATCGGGTCGGTGCTCGATGAGTTCGGCTGGTTCCCAACGAGAGACATCGCCACCCTCGACAAGGACGGCTACCTGTTTATCGGCGGTCGCAGCGACGACACCATCATCCGCGGCGGCGAGAACATTGCGCCGGCCGAGCTGGAGGAGGTGCTGATCGAGCACCCGCAGGTTCGCGATGTCGCTGTGGTCGGTGTCGAGGACCCGCAGTGGGGTCAGGCGATCATCGCGGTGGTGGTGCCGGCCGCCGGTTGCGACCCCGACCCCGACGAACTTCGCGAGTACGTCCGTGAAACATTGCGCGGGTCGCGCACCCCCGACCGGGTAGTCTTTCGCGACGAGTTGCCAACCACGCCAACGGGCAAGGTGCTTCGCCGGGAGATTGTCGAAGAGCTGCGCGCCGCACCGGCCGAGCAGTAAGCAGAGGACAAAAATCATGATCAAGAACGGAACCCGCCTGGCCAGTCAGGTGTGTGACACCCAGGTCATCGTCGTCAGAAGTGCCGACAGCCTTGACGACCTGCGTTGCGGTGGTGTGCCGATGGTGGCCATAGGCGCCGAGCGGTCGGGCGAACTCGACCCGGCGTTCTCCGACGGCACTGTGATGGGCAAGCGCTATGTCGACGAAACCGGCGCCGAGGTGCTGGTGACCAAGCCGGGTGCGGGAAGCCTGAGCGTCGGCCAGACCGCCCTTCAGCTCAAAGAGGTCAAGCCGCTACCGGCCAGCGACTAACGCTCGCCGGCGGTCGGCTGAGTCTGATCGGCTGAGCCGTCGTGCTTGCCCGGAATTCCGTTGCGGCCGACGAATTCCCTTGCCTTGATCAGGAATTCGAGCTGGTCGCCAACTGCGCTCAGCGGTCTCACGCAGCGCGTCGAGCGGGACAGCACGATCGCGCCCTCCAGAGCGGCGATCGACATCACCGCCAGCGACTCGGCGTCGTCGTCGTTGAAGCCGTCGTTGGCGAATGCCTGAGTCAAGGCGGCACACCAGCGGCCCAGGATGACGCCGGCCTCGGCGGAAAGCTTGGGCTCGTCGGCGCAGGAGCCAATAGCCGCTGCCACCACCGGGCAGCCCGCGGTGAAGTCGCCGTCGGTGAGCAAGCGCTCCCAGAACTCGATGAACTCGCGTAGCAGGGCCCTGGCGCCCCAGCCGGCGGCGTCGTCAATCATGGCGGTGATGGAATCACCCGAGTACTGCAGCGCCTCAGCCAGAATCTGATTACGGCCGTCGGGGAAGTGGTAGTACACCGAGCCACGTGGCGCGCCGCTACGGGCGAGCACCTCGTCGATCGTTACCCCCGCCGCTCCGCGCTCGCGCATTACCTCGGCGGCGCTGATCAGCATCTTCTTCCGGGTATCGCAGCGCTTCGTCGGTGCAGGGCCCCGCATGGTGTCGGTGACAGTCGGCACTGTCGTACCTCCTCTGGCCGGCGTCATGCAGCGTGCGAGTGCCGTAGTACCGGCCAGTGCATATTACGGGGGCTGAACCGGAATGACCGGCGCTTCAAGTCAGGCATCTCGCGGGTGAAGTGATAGCCGGCGACGTTGAGCTCGATGATCCACATGATTTTCTCCCGGCCTGTGTGCGGCCAATGATTATGCTTTGAACCATATAAGACATCGGTCGAGCAAGCAAGTTTTATTCCCTATGTAAACCGGACAGCACCACAAATGGCGTGCGGCCGCCGCCAACGGTCCTGGTCAGCGGGAATGTAACGATCTGGTTTCTATGCTCTATTGCATAATCGCTAGGCCTGCGATTCACTTTGAAGATGGCTAATGCTTCCGGATCCCCTCTTGAATTACCGACGCTGGACACCGTGTCCCTCGAGCGGGATGGAAATGTTCTGCTGATCGGCCTGAACCGGCCGCATAAACGCAACTCGTTTGACCGGGCGATGCTTGCAGACCTCGCTCGCGCCTACGCGATGCTGGAATCCGACACGTCGGTGTGGGCAGGCGTGCTGTACGCGCACGGCGACCACTTCACCGCCGGTCTCGACCTCGTCGACGTCGGCCCGGGCATCGCGACGGGGCAGAGCCCGTTGCCGGACGACGGCCGGGACCCCTGGCGGCTGGACGGCGCATGGACCACACCACTGGTCGCGGTCGCACAAGGCTGGTGCATGACGTTGGGTATCGAATTGCTGCTGGCTGCCGACATTCGCATTGCCGCGGCCGGAACCCGGTTCACCCAGCTTGAGGTGC
>DASXMA010000300.1:0-4808 GCA_036495965.1 Mycobacterium sp. | reverse complement strand
GTCCAGCGCCGCCTGGTCCCGGACGTCGCCCTCGACGGCGATGATCCGCCGGTCCAGCGCCTCGACCGCCTTCACCGTCTCGATGAGGTCGTCGGACGTCGCGGGCGGCGCGTTGTACTCGAGGATCTCGCGGCAGATGTCGATCGCCAGAATATCGGCGCCCTCCTCGGCCAGCCGGATGGCGTGCGAACGGCCCTGACCCCGGGCGGCCCCGGTGATCAGCGCGACCTTGCCCTCTACGCGACCGGCCACGTCATACCTCCGCTGCGATGTCTACATAGATGTCATCGCCGTCCAGCGTCACCGGCTAGACCGGCACCGGCTTCTCGGCGGGGAAGCCGTCGGCGTCGCCGGTGAGCACGCTGAACCGCGAGCTGTGCGCCGGGCACTCGACCTCGGTGCCCTGCAGGTCGCCGTCGGACAGCTCGACCTCCTCGTGGCTGCAGATGTCACTGATCGCGTGCACCTCGCCGGACACCAGCCGGGCCAGGCATATCGGCACGTCACCGGCCTCGACGCGCAGCAGCTCCCCCGGCTTGAGCTCGTCCAGCCCCGCCACCTTGCATCGCGTCACGCCGCAGTTCCCTTCCAAGCCGTGAAGATCACCGGGTAGCTCATGAACGTCACCACGTCCTCGATCGCGCTCTCGTCCTGCGACATGGCCAGGATCCGCGGCTCGGCGTCCGGGTCGGGCTCGATGCCGTGGCTGAACAGCTTCTGCATGAACCGCACGTGGCTGCCGCTGTGGCCGTCGTTACCCAGCACCACCCGCAGGCCCAGGCACGCGTGCGGGCCGGAACCGAAACCGATGCCGTAGCGGGGCAGGTCGCCCGCCCGCTCCCGCCACGGGTTGAACGAGCCCGCGTCGGCGCCGAACACCTCAGGGTCGCGGTTGGCGCGGGGGATCTCGATGTGCAGCTCGTCGCCCTCGGCGATCTGCGTCCCACCGATCTCGACGTCGGTGCCCGCCCGGCGCACCAGGTAGGAGATGAACGGGGCCTTGAGCCGGATCGTCTCCTCCATGCACCTGGTCAGAAAGCCCATGTCGTCGACGAGCTTGAGATCTTCGGGATGCTCTGCGAACCACTTCGCGGTGTCGTGCACCATGTGTACCACCGACTGCACGCTCGTGCCGATCGCGGTGTTGAACACCAGGATCGCGTCGCGGATGCCGACCTCCTCGTCGGCGTACACCGGGTCGGCCTCCGAGACGATCAGCCGCATCAGCGAGCGCGGGATCGTGGACTCGTCGCGGGTGCCGGCCTCGACCTCGGCGTACATCGCGCGGTAGGCATCGCGGGCTGGCTTGTAGAAGTCCTCGACGAACGTCTGTTTCGCGGCCAGCGCCATCTGGAACACGGCCTCGCGGTTGTCGAAGAACTGCGCGAGCACGCCGCCGAAGATGCCCGGGATGATCTGCCGCAGCGCGGCCTGGCGCTCCAGGTCGTCCATGTCGGTCAGCCCGATCATGTTCGCTCCGAAGCCGACGAACAGCCGGTCAGCGAGGTCGACCAGGTCGCAGCGGTACCGCCCGTCGACGTCCGGCTCGGCCAGCGCCTCGGACAGCAGCCGCTCCACGGCGGGCAGGATGTAGTTCTCCCGCATCGCGTCCAGCGCCTCGGGGCGGACCAGCGAGTTCACCATCTTCCGCCGACGGCGGTGCTCGTGGCCGTCGGTGAACGTCCACATGCCGCCGACGAACTCCTCGACGGTGACGTGCCCGTCGTCGAGCTTGTGCGCGGCCGCGAAGTACTCCGGGTTGTTCAGCACGCTTTTAGAGCGCACAGTCCGGACCAGATCAGGGATGTTGCCGATCCGGTGGACCGGGCATTGCGTCTGGTCGGGCACCGTCGGGTTGGACACCGTGTCCTCCTTCGTGGTGGTTCGTCCGAGGACACCGGGGAGACGCCGGCGAGACGCCGGGGAGACGCCGAGTGGGGTCCGAGTGACGTCCGTCAAATCGCTGAACAGCGATAGGCTAACGCGGCCACGTGGGCGACGCAATACACCTACGAGCCCGCCGGGCACCTCGTTCACAACCGCTCCGTCAACCCATGATCGTCGGAATTGGAGCGTTGCCAGCGCTCAGAGGCTGTCGCCCTATCGTCGGTGTCGGGGAGTGGGGTGCGCGGTGCCGGCTGGTGGTCGATGGGTAGTTGTGGTTCAGGGAGTGGCGATTGCCTTGTTGGGCTGGTCCGGTCCCCAATTTTTTGGGGGCTGGGACCCGGCCTGGGCTGGTCAGGTGGTGGCTGTTCGGTGGATTTTGAGGAGGTTGAACACCGTGGCTGTGAGGTGGGTTTCGCTGGTCGCCGCGAGCAGGCCTCGTTGGGAGTACCGGTCGAGCAGTTTCTTGAAGTTGCCGATGCCGGGTTCGACGGTGGCGCCGCGGCGTTTGTAGAGCTTGGCGCCTTCGGGGGTGCGTAGCCGGTGGTCCATGGCCTGGCGTGCGGTGGCCCCTGGTGGTGGCGGCCCGCTGGTGGGGTTGTCGCGGGCGGCTGCTTGGATCGAGTGGGTCTTGCCCAGCGCGATGAGCTGGTCTGGGCTGGCGGCGGTGAGGGTGTCGTTGCTGGCGTAGCCGGCGTCGAAGAGCAGGGTGCGGAGTTCATCACCGGCGCCGAGTGCGGTGAGGGCCGCCGCGGTGGCCGCCACCATGGTCTCGTAGCTGGTGATATCGGCGGGGTTGGTGGAGACCGCGGTGGCGAGGATGATCTGATCGGCGGACACCGCGAACTGGTTGTTGTAGCCCTGGATCCAGCCGTTGCGGGTGGGCATGATCGTCGAGTCGGGGTCGGTGGTGTTCGCCAGAGGCGTCTTGTCCTGGCGGGCGGGGTCGGGGCGGCGCCCGCGCCGCGGTGCGATGTCGGGGTGGGCCACCCGGTGGCGTGCTTTGTCCACCCGAGCCTGGGCGCGGCGCACCAGCACGGACTCCTCGGGTGCCTTCGGGGCCCGCCCCGTGGGCACCGGCGAGTCGGGGTCGGCCACGGCGTGCTCCCAGGCGCTCTCCCACGCATGTTGGGCGGCCACCCGAGACGCGATCTGCGCGGCCAATGCCTGCTCGGCCGCGGCGAGCGCGGCGGCGTCGCGCTCGGCGAGCTTCGCCGCTTTCGCCGCCTCGGCCTCGCATCGGGCCTGCTCGACCGCCGCGATCCGGGCCTTCGCGGCGCGGATCCGCTCCCGACGCCCGCCCCGACCACCCCATCGCGGCGGCAGCTCGTCACCGCGCGCCGCGCCGTGCTCGGCGTCCTCAACCTCATCGGTCGCGGCGGCCTCGGCCAGCATCTGCTCCACGACCACCCGATCCGCCCGCTCGGCGTTCTCCCGGTCTATCTTCTCGGCCTCGGTGTCCAACCACCGCCCGCTACGGTTGGCCTGTTTGGAGGCGTTCGCGGCGATCTTGGATCCGTCGATCGCGACGGTGCACAGCTTGACCAGCCCCGCCTCCCGGCACAACCGCAGAACCTGGGTGAACAACCCGGCGAACGCCTCGGCGTGGGCCACACGAAACCGCGCGAGCACCGAGTGATCGGGCACGTCCCCAGCGCAGATCAACCGGAACGCGATGTCGGTGTGGCACAACCGCTCGATCTGACGACTCGACCGTTCCCGACACGCATACCCGTAGATCAACAGCGTGAGCAGCATCTCCGGGTCGTAGGCAGCCCGCCCGGCACTGGTGCGCACAGGCCGCCCGTCGCGACGCAACGCGGAACGTTCGTAGATCTGCGTCAAGTCCAGCTCCGCCACCACGTCGATCAAGAACCAGACCACGTGATCAGCATCCAGCCAGTCAGCCATGTTCGGCGGCAGCAGGAACTCCTGGTCCCGCTCCACCGGCCGATAACGGATCGCCACCAGCAGATTCTCCCAGAAGCAACGATCCACAAGCAGCTCCCATGCCACACCACACGGCCAGCCGGACACGGATTAGGCGACAGCCTCTCAGCACTGCGAACGCTCCACTCGCGACGATCATGAGGGCGGTTGAGGGCCGAAGAGCTGACCAGGCCGCCGTCATGCCTCGCAGACCATGGAGATCAGGCGGCTCGCGCCTTGCCCACCTCCGCGCGGATCTCGGCGATCACCTCGGCGGGACGTTGGGTCAGGTCGTGCCAGGTGTAGCGCAGCACCGTCCACCACGCTGCGACCAGCCGGTTCTGCCGCCGCCGGTCAGCGTTGAACCGTTCGACGTCGACGTGCCAGGCCCACCCGTCCACCTCCACCGCAACCCGTGCCCCCGGGAAGGCCACGTCGATCACGAAGCCCTCGGACTCGTAACCGATGACCCAACCTCGCACCACACCCTCGCGCAGCAGCCGGATCAGCAACCGTTCAGCGGCGGAGCCCGCCCGGTCCGCCGCCGCGATGATCAACCTGCCCGCTGGCCCGGACCCCGCCGAACCGAGGTTTCGGCAGTACGCGCGGTAGAGGGCGGGGAAACGCACGTGCCGTTGCAGCGCCCGGTCGAGGAACTCCGGGCCACGATCCCCCAGCTCGGCAGCCGTATCCAGCGCGGCCAGCGGACTGGCGACCATCGGTACGTCGAGCCGAACAGCGGTGTCGGCCCACAGAAGGTCTCGCCGTCGTACCGCGATCCCGTCCGGTGTCGACCGACGGGCATCCGGAGGCAGCAGGATCGTCACGGTCTCCGGCAGATCGTCGAGCATCCCGTGCCACCACGCCGCCGACGCGCCCGACACGAGACCGGCCGGCCCCGCCCACAACGCCGCCGCACGCAGCCGGGCCTCGTCGCCGCGCCGGAATCCCGACACCAGGTACACGGATCGGTGGAGCCGCCGCCACTCGCCGCG
>DASXMA010000299.1:0-3980 GCA_036495965.1 Mycobacterium sp. | reverse complement strand
CTCGCAGTTGATCAGCTGCGCGGGTGCGTTGCCTGTGCAGGAGCCGACCTGGCCCTGGTCCAGGCCAGGCGCTTCGGTGGGCCAGTAGGTGGTCTTGAGTTTCGTCTTGGCCATCGCGCGCACCACGAAGCGCGGTTCCTTAGAGCGCGAGTCGTGCTCGACGTGGCGACCCAGGCGGGGGTCGGTGGGCTCGAACCGCTTGTGCTCGGCGACGAAGCTAGACGCGCCAGCCATGTATGCCTCCATGATCGCGACTGAGGATGTGCCACGCCAAGACTAGGCCGGTACCGCACGCTACGCCGCACGCCACGCCTGCCACAATGGGCGCCGGAATCCCCACAGCCGCCCGGAAGGTGTACTCCCCCGGTGGGGTTGGTTGGGGTGCACGGCAGAATCCCGCTAAGAGGTCGACTAGTTGTACTTCCCTGAGAGACCCAGCGCGGTCGCGACCTGCTCCCTACCCGTGAAGGTGATGGTCACGAACGCCTGAAGTCGCTTAGCTCACCGCTTCGAGCTGCTGAAAGGACACCCTGTTTTATGCGGCAGGTCATGAGCCGGTCAGAGGGTGGTCTGGATCGGCGCCGGCGTCGACGCAATCGCGTCGAGCACCTGGATGTTCTTGACTATGTCGCGACTCTCCCGTGCGGCGATCGCGGCGATGATGGTCTGGATCAGCCCGGTGAGGCCGGGCGGGTTGAAGGTGACCTCCACCTGCCCGGCGACCTGGCGATCGCGCGCCCAGATGGTCGGCGGGCGCGCGAACCCGGGCTCTAATGTCAACAACGTGGCGAATCGCCACGCGCTGTCGCGCATTGATCTCACCGCCTCGTTGACGAGGAAGATCTCGTTGTTCGCGAGCACGGCGTATAGATCGGCCAGCGCCGGCGACAATTCGCCGACGCTGGCGACGATGCCGTTGAGCTGGCTGGCCAAGACCGCGTTGATCGTGTTGAAGTCGTTGCGCAGCGTCGACAGTTGTGTGCCCGAAGTGATCTGGGGCACGACGATGCCGAGGTCGAGTTCGATGTGGGTGGTCACTCCGGCGATCATGTGCTGCACGATGATCGGGTCGAGACGGCTCGCGCCGTCGAACGTGACCTGCCACGAGTGTGTCGGCTTGCCGAACTTCCCGGAGTGGAAGTAGCTGTTGAGTCCGTCGAAATAGCGGTTGGCGAACGCGACGTCGAATCGCTCCATCCGCGGGCCGTCCTCGAATGCACCGTCCCTGATGGCTTCGCGCACCGCGATGGTGATCCGCTTGTACAGCGCCGCGAAGTAGCCCAGGCGGCTCGACACGCTGATCGACCATTCGATGATCGACGCGATCGCATCGACGACCTCGTCCAGTGTCGTGGCGTCCGGTATCGGGGGCAGTGGCGGCTGCGTGGGCGGCATGCCGAAAGTATGACGGAACGACGTGGCCGACATAACGCAAACCGCGGCGGCGGTCCCCCAAACCGCATCGTGGGGTGAGGTTGTCCCCGCCGGCGGATCCCGTCAACACGCGGGTCGCTTACCAGTGCGCAGTGCTGGTAGAGGGCGTCCTCCAGGCTGGCCGCCTCGGTCCCTCGGTGGGTCTCGGCGACACTCCAGCCGTGCTGATCCAGCTGGCGCGTGGACGCCGAGTTGATCGAGCCCGAGCCTGACCGCACCGCCATGCCGGCTGACTCGAGGGCAGAGCCAGCTCACAGCGCCGGCCGCAGGACATACAGTGTCAGGGACTTCGAGCGGTCAGAATCGGGCAGAGTCGTATCGTGATACCACCAAGGGATTGCCGATCAAACGCCCATCCGCGACGGCTTGGGCCAGCACAGCCGATACGACGTAGAGGTTGTGCCGAATCGTGGACGGTGACGCACCGGCTGCGATGCCGGTCAGGACAGTTTTTCGTCCAATGGACCGAGCCTCAGCTGTCGTCCCGTTTTTGTCCAGTGCCGTCATCTTTTGCGCGGTGAACACAACGCTCGGCTGGCGGTTAGGCCACCTGCCCACGATCAAACGAATTGCGAGGTTTCGTGGTGGACAGATCGGAGCGCCCGTCGCGGGCGACTGAACTCGTTCTCAGTCCACCGTCGTGCCAATTCGATTTTGGCTGGCACTACTTAGCCGACTCGCGGTTCGTTGGCTTCTACTTCGGCTGCGAAGGCTCCTTGATGTGGAAAGCGGTACGCTCGGGGCCCGCCCGTCGGTTGGCGCGTCCGCTTATCATAACCTGAGGATCGCGGCGAGCTCGTCGCCATAACGCTCCTGTCCAAAGCGCCGTGATGTGTCCACGGCACCGACACCGAGCCTCTGTCGCAGATCCTCGTCGGACTCGAGAATCATTAGGTGTTTTGCGAGTGCGTCGGCGTCCCCGGCCGGGCTCAGGAGCCCATTAACTCCTGGATCGATGATCTCCGGCGTAGCACCGGCGTTCGTCCCGCATACCGGCAGTCCGGCTCTCATTGCTTCGACGGTGACGAGTCCGAACGCCTCGGCGTCGCTGCACATAAGAGCAACGTGGGCGGCAGACCAGTAGCGTCCGACATCGCGGGTTGGTCCGTGAAGGCTCACGAGATCCTGGACGCCGACGCGTCGGGCAAGCTCGTGAGCTGGTTTCCTATCACCCGGACCAATCAGGGTCAACTGCACGTCGACACCAGCCTCTCGGGCAGCAGCGATAGCCTTGATGGCGAGGTGTTGACCCTTGGATGGTGCGAACTGACCGACAAGGACAACCCGCATGAGCTCACCGTTGTGCCGCTTAGCCGGGGTTCTGGGGAGGGCCACGATGGCGGGATAGAGGACGTGAGTCTTCATCGTCGGATCCGCAGCGAGCAGAGCCTTCTCAACCGCGCGTGAATTGCAAATCACCGACTCTGAGAGCCAGCCAATGAGACGCAAAGTCGTGCGGTAGCCGAACAGGAATTTATACCCATGGTCCTCTCTGCCGAACTCGTGGACCATCCAGTAGTGCGGGATTCCGAGCAGCTTGGCGGCGACCGCATGGGAAGGAATGACCATCGTATTGGTGATCACCACTGTCGGGCGTAGTCGCAGTTGGAGAAACACGGCCTGTACCACGCCCGGGAGAAACGTGACCACGCGCACGAGTCTGTCAATGGCCGTCGAGTGCTCGAAAGTGACCCACCAGGGTATTCGGGTAGACCTTGTCCGGACACCGAGCCGAGCGGCATCTGCGGCCAGCGGCCCCGACCACGGGTAGACCGCTATTATGTCCAAGTCTGGCCGCTTCTCGCGCAGCGCCAGAACCATGTTACGAAACATGATCTCGGCACCGCGACTGAGATCGCCTCCATGGGAAACCATCAGGACTCGGGTCCCACTGCTTCCTGCAGTTGGTGTCGCACGCAGTCGGCTGGAAACCAGTCTGCGCCAGCAATTTACGAGACCCACATCCGGAGTATGTTCCACACTTGCCCGGTTACACAAATTAAGAAACAGGCGATTAAAACTGCGTTACGAAACAGGCGATTAAAACTGCGTGCGCTGGCTGCGGCCGTTGAGGAGAGGGGCGCCCCCCGGTGCTGACCAGCTGTCGCTGCCTTAACAGCGGTACAGCGCCGTCTGAGGTTCAGCGAGGACCACTGCCGCCGGGCGAAGCGGGTCAGAGCAGATAGAACCGGTTCGCCCCGGCCGCCCCTACTTGGGCTCAAGCGACGCGCGCGTATCACAACGCGATTCAAACCCGCTGCACCCGCTTCCAGCGCTTCGTCCTGCGATTGCGCATCCAGCCGCATCCTGACGCTGGTGTGCTTGCGGCGCTCGATCCTGAGCTCCTCATCCCAGCGTGCAATCAAGTTGTGCGATTCAAACCCGCTGTAGCCAAAACGTGACCGAGCCTTGATCAATTGTCAACGCGCCCTTGCGCTTCCACTGGTCACGGCACATTTACCATCACTATTGCAACTCTGTCAGTCAAAAGGAATTGGAGTCATGCGGACGGTTGTTCGGTGTCTTCTTGCTGTCATCGGGATCGC
>DASXMA010000298.1:0-2861 GCA_036495965.1 Mycobacterium sp. | reverse complement strand
AGATCACGCACGTGTCCGCCGACGCCGCCGACTGGATCAGCGATGTGGTGACCCAGCGTTGCCCGACCGCGATCCGTTTCATGTGGTGGCCTGGGCCGATGCCCTGCGCGGTTGGCGCTATTCCCAGATCAAGACGTTCGGCAGGGAGCTGTCGACTTCCCGGAGGCAGGTGTAGCCGACGCCGGCCAGACCGCAGAACAAGCCGATGTTGAATCGCCGGGCCCCGCCCTTCCAACGGAAGTCACCAGTCGATGCGCTGGTCTGCAGCACACTCGACAGTCGCCGCGTCGAAAGCTCGCACAGGTCGCTGCGATTGAGAACCTTGCCGGGCTTTGCGTACCAGTTCGAGAGGGGGATGGGCGTAGCACGTTGTGCCACAGCGTAATAACGGTCATCCAGACCTGCGCATCGCGTCTACCGCGCATTGCAGCAAGGCTTGCTCCGCCACGCACGGCGCGTCAGCGGATTCTCCCGGCGCCGTTGTAGCGAGACTGACTGTCTGCTTACCAGGGCGTGCCCACGCAGATTCGGGTAGTGCTCTACGCACGCTGACGCTGCACACGCAACGATACAGTGCGCCCATGGACGGCGTGCAGCCTGAAGGTCGCCGTGCAACGCGGGGTGCCTTGTGGCGGCGTCGATTTGCGGCAGCGCAGTATCGCGTGGGCTTCCCAACAACCGATCGGGTGTGATCCGCGAGGCCAAGACCCGCAATTTTAAGACCCAGCACCGCATCGTCAACAGAATTGAAACGACCCGAGAATGAGAGGCACGTGACCATGGCATTGGAATACGGAGTTCTGCGGGCCCGCCCCGATCTGGCGAAGCGTGAAGACGGCGAGTCCACTCCTCATCTGCAGATTAGAGCGGTCGACGCCACAGGTCAGCCATGGCGGGTCGCGGTGAACGTGCAGTCCGATGACGGGAGCGAGGTGGTGTTCTGGATCGTCGACCCGCTCGTCGGACATCCGATCCTCGCGGCGCTTTCCGCGACACCATCGGGTTTCACGCCCACAGCCGCCAATTCGGCGGAATCACTTGACTTCGTCAAGGCTCCACTCTTCGACTGGACGCTGGGCCGCGCCCTGCCACCGAGCGGCAGCGCCAACGCCGATGATCTGCAGGATCTGCTGTCCCTTTACCTCGATCAGTGCAAGGCTGCAGGAGGTGAGCTATATGCATTCGGTGCGAAATTCGACCGGAACCTGCACAAGCCGATCGACGCCGAGTTTGGAAACACCGACGGACTGCACGGCGTGCACGACATCCACCTTAATCAGGGCAACGTCGGTGCCCATGCCCACGACAACGGCCCATTCCACGACGGAGGACTACTGCTGTCGTTCCCTGATCGGATCCTCGGTGTATTCCTCGCATTTCAGACCCAGTGCATCCCGACCGATGCGGCTGGGGCCGCGGCACCTGGCGCGCAACCGCTGTCGCGGATCATCTCGACCCGACCGCAACCACCAACGACGGTCACGGCCGTCTACCTGGAGCGCGCCCTGATCAACCCCGCGGGCAGTGACCCGGGCCTGGAAGCGGTCGTGCTTGGTAATTGCGCCACCACAGCGCAATCCGTCCACGGGTGGCAGCTGATCGACCGCAACGGCCATGTGACGAAGCTGGATACCGAGATCCCAGCTGGCGCTTCGGCCATCGTCGCGCTCGAAGGAAGCGGTGTGCAGCTCGGTAACAGCGGCGGCAACCTCGTCCTACAGGATGATCAGGCCAATCAAGTCGACAGCGTCACCTACTCTTCCGCCGACGCCGCCGTCGTCGACCGTTACGTGCGCTTCCGGCGATGATAGGTGCGGCCGCACCGAGACGCTGCCCGATGGCGGTTGCGCACGCACCACCCGCCCACTGCTCGAGGCCGTCCTTGCCGGCCCCTCGCGCCGGAGTGGCGCGCGTGCGCCGGCTACGCCGACGTGTTCGACGCGCCGGACGGCAAGTTCGACTACGACACCCGCGCGCGGATTGCGTTCGCGCACAGCTGTTGTCGGTGCTGCCCCGCGCTGGCGTGCCGAAGGTGTGTAGTCGCGTTGCGTTGGCCCTGGCAGCAACTCAAGCGGTTCGTCTTCGATGAGTAGGTGCTCCCGCTCACGGTCTTCATCGACCCACACCACAGCAACCCACCCAACGAAGTTCGTCAACGACGATCTCGCGTTCGACCGCACCCGTCTACGCCGGGTAGGCGCTCACCCGGCCACCGCAACGGGGAACGTCGCATCCCCCTGCGTGGCGAGCAGCTTGGTGAAGTTCGCGATGCTGATGCGGAACGCCTGGCTCGGGCAGACGTTGGGAATCTCGGTGCCCCAGCTGTCACCCCACGACTGCCGGAACCACAGTTCTTCCTTCTCCAAGTCGCATCCGACGCACCAGTATTCGTGCCCGCCGGCCACCGTCCCCGTGGGCTTGACGTAGAAGTTCTTATCGATGTTGAACATGCCCTTGGTCCAGTTGGTGCCGACGATGCACGGGCCGGTCTGCAGGCCCGAGATCAGCTCAGAGATGGACAGCGAGTGCTTGTATGAGCCCGCCAGCCCGAACTTCTGCAGCGACTTGGCCGCGGCCAGACCGGATGACCCCGTGTCGTCGGGCGGGTAGGTGCCGGGGTAGCCGTCGAGGACGGTGTTCTCGTGGTAGATCTTCAGCGCGTACTTCTCGTCGGCGAACACGCCGTGCCCCAGGATCTTCTCGCGGATCGGGGTCCACAGCTCGCAGTTGATCAGCTGCGCGGGTGCGTTGCCTGTGCAGGAGCCGACCTGGCCCTGGTCCAGGCCAGGCGCTTCGGTGGGCCAGTAGGTGGTCTTGAGTTTCGTCTTGGCCATCGCGCGCACCACGAAGCGCGGTTCCTT
>DASXMA010000297.1:0-1884 GCA_036495965.1 Mycobacterium sp. | reverse complement strand
GAACGCAACGTGTTCGTCGTAGAGCAGGCCGGTGTGCAGGCAGTGGTGAAGTTGACCGAGGAACTTGTTGAACAGGTGTCGTTGGGCTTGTTGGTTCCAGTCTCCGCCGGTGCGGCGGGCGTCGTAGTGGCGGCGTGCTCCTGGGGAGGCGCGCAGCGATCCCAGGGCCCAGATCGGGCCGACAGCGGCCAGGCGCCGGTTCTTGATATGACGGTGCAGTACAACGGTTTTCTTCCCGCTGGCGCGGGTGATTGGGGCGGATCCGGCGAAAGCCTTCAAACCGCGGGCCTCGGCGAAGCGGGAACGGTCATCGCCGATCTCGGCCAACACCCGGGCGCCGGCCAACATCCCCAGACCGGGGAAGCTGGTGATGATCTCAGCGTCCGGGTGTTGCTCAAAATGGGCGATCGCCGCCTCGGCGAGTTCGCCGGCAGCGGTGCAGGCGGCCTCGAACTGGCCCAGCAGCGCGGCAAGGTGGATGCCCATCGCGTTCTCCACGACGGGTGGTTGGTGCAGGTAGGTGTCGGTGAAAACCTCACGCAGGCGTGCGACGTCGCGGTCGAGGTAGCGTTTGCGGCCGGCCTTGATCAGCAGCCGGCGCAGCCGGGCGGGCGTCAGTGTGGCGGCCTGGACGGGGGTTGGCGCGGCGGCCAGGATGGTGCGGGCGTCGCGGCGGGCCAGCCCGCCGTCGGACAGGTCGGCGAACGCGACGATAGCGGCCGGGTAGAAATCTTTGAGCAGGTCGCGGATCTGGTTGCCGATTTGCTGACGCGCCCATACCGCGTCTTGTTGGGCCCGAGCGAGGACTCGGATGACCTGGGCGGGCTCGGTATCGGCGGGCAGCGGTCGGTGCGCTCCGGGGTCGGTGCGCACGATATTCGCCAGCAGCACCGCGTCGGTGGCGTCGGATTTGGCCCCCGACAGCGCATACCTGGCCCGGTACCGCGAGGCCGTCAGCGGGTTGATCGGATAGATCGTCCGGCCGGTCTCGCGCAAGGCGGCCACCCACAGGCCGCGATCGGTTTCGATCCCGACCGGGATCGGTTCAGCGGCGCTGTCGCCGGCCTCGGCCAGCAATGTCAGCAACGCCGCGAACCCCGGCGCGTCGTTGCTGACGCGTCCGTGGGCCACGACATGTCCGTCGTCGTCGATAACGGCGACATCGTGATGTTCAGTGGCCCAATCGATTCCACAAAACAGCGACAAGGTGTCATCACTCCTTCGGTCAATAGTCATGCCGTTACCGGTGGACTCACGCGGCGCCCTAATCGCAGGACTCCAAGGTCCGTCATCTCACTAGCCGTCCGTGACTCCAGCACGCCGCAGGACTTCAGTCTGTCGAAGAGCTCAAGGCTCGGGAATAACTATCGGGAAGTCACCCCTGCGGCGGGCTCGGGCAACGGCATCCCACCACCACCGGACAGGATCTGCCCCCAGGCGCGCCGTTCTTTCGTAAGTCGTCGAACGACGGGAAATATCAGGCATCACCCGACGGCAGACCCCGCAAGGAACAGACCCCGGTCAACGACCGGTAACCCATCCCTACGAAACGATTAGGAAATAAACGCATGATTGATCACTTCGCCACCAACGTCCACGCCCTCCTTAACGCCACCAAAGGCTACGAAGGCGGGGAGATCCCCGAGGCTTCCGACGGCCGTCATATCCGCCGGCTGGCCGAGTGGGTTGCCTGTCAGCGCGACAACCCGTTCGTCAACCACACGCTGCCACAGCTACTGGCCATCGACTTCGCCGATGCGACCCTGGCGTGGGTGGATGATCCGACCAGCGACGCCAAGATTGCCGGGTTCCGCAACGCGCGAACGGCGTTCCTCGATTCGCCGCCGCCCGACGCGCCGAATGAATGACGTAATCGGACTGTAG
>DASXMA010000296.1:0-4203 GCA_036495965.1 Mycobacterium sp. | reverse complement strand
GGAGCGATTTCGACGAGCTTTTGGTAGCGCCGCTGGATGCTGCAGTCGCGATCGCCGAGAGCCAGCGCGCGCGTCTGGTACCCGGCCGGTGCACCCACGACCTGCACCTCGATGTGCCGCGCGGTGTCGAGGAGCGCCTCGGCGAACAGCGCCGGACTACCGAAGCCGAGTTGCGCCTCCGCGGCGCACTGGCGGTAGGCATCGTCGATCTGATCGGCGCTGTGCACCTTGCGCATTCCCCGCCCACCGCCGCCGGCGAGCGCTTTGATCATGATCCCGCCATCGTGGACGGCGAAAAATGCCCGGACGTCGGCTACAGTGCTCGGGCCTTCGGTCGCAGGCAGCACCGGCAGCCCGGCGGCAATCGCGGCACCGCGGGCCGATGACTTGTTACCGGCCAACTCGAGCACGTCGGCGTCCGGTCCGACGAACGTGTATCCGGCGGCGCGACACACCCGGGCGAACTCGGCGTTCTCGCTGAGGAAGCCGTACCCCGGATGAATCAATCCTGCGCCGGACTTTTTGGCGGCCGCCAGTATCTCGGCCTGATCCAGGTAAGCCTCCGGGCCGGCGCCGGGCAGGCCGATCGCCTCGTCAGCCGCATGCACATGCGGGCTGTCGGCGTCGTCCTCGGCATAAATCGCGACCGTTGCCAGGCCCAGTTCTGTTGCCGTGCGGATGATTCGAAGCGCAATCTCCCCGCGGTTGGCGATCAGCACGTTCATCGGAGCGGGTCGCCCCACTGGACCTGCTCGCGGAGGTTGCCCTTGAGCAGCTTGCCGCCGGCGTTACGTGGCAGCGTGCTGTCTACCACCGTGACGTACTGCGGAACCTTGAAGTCGGCGAGCTGGGCGCGGCAGTGGTCGAGCACGGCCGGCACATCGATCTGGTCTTGGCCGCCGAACAGCACCGCACCGACTTTCTCTCCCATCACCTCGTCGGGCACTGCCAGCACGCAGGCATCCGCAACATTGGGTGCCGCCAGCAACACGGCTTCTACCTCGACGCTGGACACGTTCTCGCCGCCCCGGTTGATGATGTCCTTGATTCGATCGACGATGTGCACCCGGCCCGCGTCGTCGACCCGAACCACGTCACCGGTGTGCAACCAGCCGTCCACGATCGTGGCCGAAGTGGCCTCGGGCCGGTTCCAGTAGCCGCTGGTCACGTTGGCTCCGCGCACTACCAACTCGCCCACGGCCGCGTCCTCGCCGAAGGGGATCACGCCAAGATCCACCGAAGGCACCGCATACCCGACGGAGTCGGCGTGCTCGACGGCATCCTGGTCGGGCAGCACGGTCATCAGCGAGGCGCTCTCGGTCATGCCGTAGCCATTGAACACGGTGGCGTGCGGGAACGAATCCTTCACCGACCGCACCAACGACGGCGCGATCGGCGCGCCGCCGTATCCCACCCAGCGAATACCGGAAACATCGGCCGCGGCAAAGCCTTTGTGCCGCAACATTAACGAATACACCGCGGGCACGGTGACCATGAATGATATCCGCTCAGCGGGCAACGTCGCGATCAACTCGTCCAGGTTCAGCGCGGGCATGATCACCGCCGTTCCCCCCACCCGAGCGGCGATCAACAGCTGCGAGTTGCAACCGGTCACATGAAACAGCGGCACCGAGATGAGGGTGCGTAGCTGATCACCGAGATCGGCCGATTCCCCGAGACACCGCAGCATGTTCTCGGTGTTGGTCAGGAACGCCTCGTGCGTGGTCGGAACGCCCTTGGGGTGGCCGGTGGTTCCCGAGGTGTAGAACAGCGCCGCCGTGTCGGTATGGCTGAGCCCATGGGTCACGTGGGGTTCGCCGTCGGGCAGCGGGGTGTCCGGCGCGAGATCCATCCGAGCACTCGAGTCGGACCGGACGAATTCGACCTCCGGTTGGGCCGACCGCGTATTGACCGGCACCGCAACGCCACCGGCCATCACGATGCCCCAGAACGCCAGCACCCAGTTGATGCCGGCCAGGTAACGCACGGCGACGCGATCTCCTGGGCTGAGCCCGTCCGCTCGTAGCCCACCGGCCACCCGCGCCGCGCGACTCCACAGTTCCCGGTATGTCAGTCGGCCGGCACCGAGCTCGACGACGGCCTCGCTGTTCGGGCGATTGTCGACCTGCTCGGCGAGCATGTCCAGCAGCGTGGCGGGCAGGCGATCGTAGTGCGGAATGCCATTGGGATCGCGGGAAACACCAGTCGTCGGGAAGGGGTTGCGGTCACTGGGAATTTCGATCACTGCAGACATGCGTTGTCCTTACGATCCGGTGTCCTATCGTGATACTGGTGACGATCGAGGATTCCGCCATCATGCCCGAGGCGTTCTTCACTGTCGATGGGGACTCCTATTTACCAGGCGAAATGACGCGAGGACCGTGGGGTGCGGCAATGGGCGGCCAGATCGTCGGCGGCCTGTTGGGTTGGGGGATAGAGCGATCCGGAATCGATGCCGAGTTTCAGCCCGCTCGGTTCACGGTCGACCTGTTGCGTCCGGTGCTGCTCGAGCCGGTGCAGATTCAGACCTCGGTGCAGCGGGAAGGTCGGCGCATCAAGCTGGTGGACGGCACGCTGGTGCAGAACGGAACGACCGTCGCGCGGGCCCGCGCGCTGTTTTTGCGACGAAGCGATCATCCTGACGGACAGGTCTGGTCCTCTCCGGTGGAGATGCCGCCGCTCCCGACCGGCTCCGACGGCTTCCCGGCGGACATGCCATTTCTCATCTGGGGGTATGGGGCCACCCTCGAAGGCGGTCCCGGTATCGCCGCGGGCGAGTGGGAGCAGTCTCACTCCCAGAAGTTCGCCTGGGCGCGGGTGTTTCGCCCGATGGTGCAAGGCCACCCCCTCACACCGTTACTCGCCTGGCGTTCGTCGGCGATATCACCAGTTCGCTCACCCATTGGGGCACAGGCGGATTGCGCTACATCAACGCCGACTACACCGTCACCGCGAGCCGCTTGCCCGACGGTGAATTCATCGGCCTGGCAGCCCAGAGCCACTACGGCGCGGCCGGTGTGGCCACCGGCGCCGCGACCCTGTTCGACCGGCACGGACCGATCGGCACCAGCTCGGCGCTGGCTCTGGCCCAGCCGGCCGAGGCGTTCCAGCCGTCCTATACCTAGGTGCGACAGCGCATCCAATGGCCGACTAACCCATCAGAATCGCAGCGACCGTCGCGCCCAGGTTCCAGCACGCCTCCAGGTCGGCCTTGCTCGGCTTGCCCATCACCACCACGGTCTCAGCGGCTTTCACCCAGCCCAGCCCGGTCGTGATGGCGGTGACGCCCCGCTCGGCTCCCTCGGTGCCCTCGTTGCCGTGGAGGTAGAGGCCGAACGGTCGCCCACGGGTCGTGTCGAGGCACTCGTAGTAGCAAACATCGAACGCATGGAAAATCGCCTTCACGATATTGATTGCTGGCGGCCTCGCGCTGGCCGTCGTTGGGCTGTGGCAAGCGCTGATCGCCGAGGCCGGCACCGGCATTCAGATCCAGACCCTCGAAGACATCCGCGCCGAGTAACTGACTCTGGACGCCTACCAAGTCAGCCTGGCCATTAAGGCGGCTCATCGCCTGCAGTGGGGTCGATACGCTCATCCTTGCCGAGCGTTTCGACGTTGTTTGCGTTGGCATATCCGGTCAAAGGATCGCCGGGCGCCATCGGCACTCATGTCTGCAAGGGGCGCGGTCTTCCTTGACGCTTACGTTTTGGAGGGCCCCACAGCGTGGGTGGGAGAGGCCCATGCACGAACGCCGGAACCCGGTCCGGCGAAGGGATTCGATGCCGACGTCGAGGGCCGCCTCCAGGTGGCTCAGATCGCCCGTCGAGAGCATGATGCCAACCCCGCCTTGAATCCCGGCGAGCAGCGACGCGGCCACTTGCCACACAGCCGACTTCGCCGAGTGTGTGCGCCGCAACCAGCAGAAACTGGCCTCACAGCTCAACCTGGACCCGGGCCAAGATCGCGGCGTCGTCACGCACCGCTTGATTTTCCCTGAGTCACGCATTGCCTCCTAACCGCGAGTCTGGTCGTAGGCGCACTTTTGGGTGGTCGTCGTCCGCAGCCATCGGTCAATCTGGGCAGTCACGTTCGCCCAGACCGGGTTCAGCGGTATCCCGTGGCCGGTGTTCTCAAGGGTGACGATGGTTGCTCCGATAGCTTCCGCGAGCGCATGAGTGCCTTCAAGTGGCACCAGTGGGTCGG
>DASXMA010000295.1:0-40187 GCA_036495965.1 Mycobacterium sp. | reverse complement strand
GATACCGACGACAATTGGCCGAGGTGCAGGTAACTCGTTCATTGCAAGCCTTTCGGATTCAATCACGGATAAGAAGCACTGAGCAGTCGGGATAGCCCACAATTGGATGGCAATTGGGGGTAGCAAGCTCGGCGATCTGATCGGCGTCAGCCTTGCCTACAACGGCCAGTTCAATTGCGGTGCTGTGGTTTTCGGAGGACCTCATGCCGGTGCCTGCGGCAACGATTTGGACGGGAACATCTGGATAACGTCGAACCCAACTGTTCAGTCGCCGATCGATCTGCCGCACAGTCGCGTTGCGGCGCCGTGCTTCCTCCATGGCTTGGTGGACAACTTCGTTGTTGTCGGGCTCGTCGTTGAGCACGACGGCGATCACACCGGGCTCTGCCGCCGTTCCGTCAGGATTGCTTCGGATGATTGCTACCGGGCAGTGTGCCCGCGCCGCCAACGCGGCCTCGGTTGTGCCCAGCAACTTGGCGGCCGCCCATCCGCGCCTGTCGGTGCCCACGCAAACCAGCGCTGCATCCTGCGATTCATTGATCAACACTTGCTCCGGGTCACCTGAGAGAAGAACCGTTTCGACCTCGACCGATTTTCCTGCCGCCCTGGCCGCGCTTTGCACGGCGACCTCTGCCTGGTAAAGCGTCGTTTCGCCGCATTCAACCTCCCAGTCGGAAGTCTCCGCCGACGCGGATTGCGTCCCTGTGTGCCCGACGATATGGACAAGGCGAAGAGGAACGTGTCGGCGGATGGCCTCGTCGATTGCCCACTTGGCGGCGTTAACGGCTGCTTGCGAACCGTCGATGCCGACGACCACCGACTTCGAGTGCAGCTGGTTCATGTGGGAGTCCTGCCTCCCTGGCTAACGGCCGACCATTCGGTTGGCCCAATATCAGGCTATTGAGGCCAGGCGTCTTTTACGGAGGGCCATTAGACCTCACATCGGCTGTCGTTCGCCCCCAACAAGTGGCAGTGATGGGGTCGATGGCGGTCAAGCTCTAGGCACAGGGCCTACGTCGGAGGGCTCTCCCACCAGCTCAAAAAACCTTTCGACATGCGCGCGATCGCAGGCCGCCGTGCCGGGGGTCGTCAGCATGGCCGCACCCGCCGCGATGCCCAAACGAACGGACTTTGCAAGCGGCCATCCGCGACTGAGGCCTATCGTGATTGCGGCAACCATCGCATCGCCAGCCCCGACGCCGCTCCCTGCTGGCACCGAAATCGCTGAAAAGCGCTGGCTTGTATGTTGTGTGACGAGCATCGCGCCATGAGATCCCAACGACACCACCACCAGCTGTGCGCGACCCCATTCAATGAGTTGATGTGCGGCGGCCACTTGCTCGGGCTCGGTGACCAGGGGTCGCCCGACGCATTCACGCAGTTCTCGTACGCTGGCTTTCAGCAGGTACACCCCGGATGAGACGTGCCGCAAACCGCCGCCGGAGGTATCCAAAATCAGACGGGCACCCACATCCCGGCAGATGTCGGCGACGCGCTGATAGTAGTCAGCAGGCACGCCCGGCGGCAGGCTGCCGCTTGCCACGACGAATTCTGCCGACTCCGCTGCGATCCGCAGTTGGTCGAGGCATCGCGCCTGCTCTGTGAATGTCAGCCGTGGCCCGGGAAGGACGAAACGGTACTGCTGACCGGTACTGATCTCGTTGACAGTGAAGCTCTCTCGTGTCGACGCAGCGATCGCAACTTGCCGAAATGGCACTCCCGCATCGTTGAGAAGCGACATAACAAGACCACCGGTCGGCCCGCCGGCGGGAAACACTGCTGACACCGACCCCCCCAGTACGTGCGCGATGCGAGCAACGTTGATACCACCACCGCCTGGGTCGTAACGCGTTGTCCTACAGCGCAATTTGTCGGTCGGCCGCACAACGTCAACGCTTGTTGTGATGTCCAACGCTGGGTTCATGGTCAACGTGACTATCTGTGCTCGGCTGGGAGCCGGCTCGGGTGGCGCCTCCATATTTACTGACTCCGCTAGTTCGTTACAGCCCGGTCGGATACGTTTCCGGCATTTCGCCGGCAATCCACAGACTCGTCGGCTCCAGGGGTTCGAGCGCGCGGGTCCTATCGATATGAATCATCGCGTCGAATTGGTCGGCTGGCCGGACGTGGAAGTAGTGGCTTTGTCGTTCGGTTTCGGGTCGGTAGATCACGCCGATGGCGCGCCCCAACCGAACGGCGCTAAGCGGGTCCGCGGCTTCCGGGCTAATGAGTGCCGACGTTAAGAAGGAGCTTCTACCGGTCTCGTGTAGCAGTTCTTCGATGCTCCCGTTGAGCGCCGGCCGAACGGCCTTTCGTTCGGCAACGCCGCCCCACTCACTGGCAGCAGTGACCGTGCCGGCGTACGTGCTAAACCCAATGAGGCGCGCCTGATCGCCATATCGCTGGCGGACAAGTTGACCGAGTGTGAGCTGCCCGTCTGCCCACACCTCAGTCGCCCGCGCGTCCCCGACGTGAGAGTTATGGGCCCACACCACTATTCGCGCCGATGGGACATCATGGTGGCGGTCCAGATGTTTCAGCAGCGCCTCAAGAGTCTGCGCCATGTGCTTGTCGCGCAAGTTCCACGAGGTGACACGTCCGCTGAACATCGCACGGTAGTACACCTCCGCGTTGCGCACCGTTTGTGCATTTTGCTGGGCGTAGAACAGTTCATCTTCGGCAAGCAGTCCGTCCGTGCGTGCATAGGCCAATGCGCTGCGCTGGATGTCAACCAGCTGCTCGATCGCTTCGTTTTCACACAACGGACCCGCGCCGAACGCCGCCGCAAAGCCATACGCTTGACCATCTTCGGCCGAAGCGTGGTCGAAGCACGCATAACGCTCCCGTGCCCGTGCCGCCGCCTTTGGGTCGATCTTGTCGAGGTAGGTGATCACTTCGTGCATCGACCGATGCAGGCTGTAGAGGTCCAGTCCGTAGAAGCCGGCCTGCCGCTGACCGTTTGACTCCTGCCGTCGGTTGCGGGCGCGCAGCCAGTCGACAAAGTCACGAACGACTGTGTTGCGCCACATCCAGGCCGGAAAGCGCTCAAAGCCGCTCAACGCCTCATCGGCGCTCTTGTCCTCGCCGAGGCCGCGTACGTACCGATTTACTCGGTAGGCGTCGGGCCAGTCCGCCTCCGCGGCGACGGCGCAGAAGCCCTTCTCGTCGATTAGCCATTTCGTGATGTCGGCCCGAGCCTCGTAGAACTCGTGCGTACCATGTGAACTCTCGCCGATCAGTACGACCCGCGCCTCACCTATCAGCTCCTCCAACGTCTCGCGCGGCGGGATACCTGACGGGGCATCGATAGCCACGCTGCTGACCACCTCGGCCGGTGTCCGTACCACAGCTCCCGTCATCGAGGCCCCTGTCGTCGGGGTGGCGAGCAGCTGATGAACCTCCTTGTCAGTGACCTGGCGAAAATCCCAGAACGACTCCCCCACCGCGAGAAACGGGGTGGGCATGCTCGCACACACAACGTCATCCACCAGCCCGGCGAATTCCCGGCAAGTGGATTCCGGGGCCGCCGGCACCGCAATCACGATATGGGCAGGCTCGGCCTCGCGTAGTGCCTGCACTGCCGCGAACATGCTTGCGCCGGTAGCCAAACCGTCATCCACGAGAATGACCGTCTTGCCGGTCACATCGACGGGTGGGCGTCCGTCGCGATAGGCGGCCTCACGCCGGACCAGTTCCCGACCTTCACGCTCGGCGATGGCACGGAGTTGCTCCGGAGTGATCCGCAAACCCCGCACGACGTCGTCGTTGACCACGACGCGGCCCCCACTCGCCAACGCCCCAACTGCAAACTCCTCATGCCCGGGAGCGCCGAGCTTGCGCACGATGAAGGCATCCAGCGGGACGTGCAGCGCGGCTGCCACCTCCCACGCAACGGGAAGTCCACCCCTCGCCAAGCCCAGGACGATCACATCCGGTCGGTCGCGGTATGCGCTGAGGAGGCTTGCCAACACCTGGCCTGCCTCGCGGCGGTCGCGGAACACGCGCCGCGGCGGGCGCCGGGTGATATCAGCTGCTCTGGTCATTGCGCACCACGGTCACTATCACTTGGCAGACTGGACCGGAACGTGCCGCTCGGCCGGCTTCGGCTCCGAAACCGCCACCGAGACAGTGAGGATGCCTTTGTCGTAGGTGGCCTCGATGTTGCCTTCGTCAGCGCCCGCCGGCAGCGACACGGTCCGAACGAACGAGCCGTATGAGAATTCCGAGCGCCCATCGAAGTCTTTCTTCTCGCTACGCTCGGCCTTGATGGTCAGTTGTCCGTCGCGCACCGTGATGTCGATGTCCTTGGCAGGGTCGACACCCGGCATTTCCGCGCGCACCACGTAGCGGCCATCCTTGATTTCGTCCTCGAGCCGCATCACGCGGGTGTCGAAGATAGGCCGTAGACCGGCCAAGGAAGGGAAGCCGGCGAATAGCTCCGAGAACTCCGGGAAGAGCGACATCGGTTGACGCCGAACGGAAACCGTGCTCATGAGTGTCTCCTGGATTTCGAGATTTGCGGTACTTACCATGTCCATCGCACCAATCGGCCGCAATCGCCGAAAGGGACCGAAGTCCCCGGGTTGTAGGTCGTTCGTCAGCTCTCTCACCGCCGATCCGGCCGTGGTTGGAACTGACGGCACAGGCAAACTATGCCTGCCGCCAACGGCGAGTCGCCGGGGAAAGTTCAGCACACGATAGCGCCGATGACCTATCGGGCTTTTCGAGCGGGGCGGGACACCACACTGATGTAGGCCATGACGCGGTCAAGGACGAGGCCGCATGCATCGCCGTCTTCAGCGACACGGGATAGTCCCCGGTGACGCAGGAAGCCCTCGAGACGTCGATCCATGGGCCAACCCGCATACGTGTCGTCAGCATAGGCCGAGTTCATGAATTGCCAGGCGAGCGCATCAACGTCAGTGTCGGTCAATAACGGTGGATCGCCCAGCGGAGAAGCCATTTCACTTTCCTTTGCGTGCACGGACGGTCCTTGCCTGCCACCGAAACGGCCAAAGCGAACTAGCAATGATGAACGCTTGATAACGATTCACCTGCTTGCTTTCGGGGATCCTCCGATGAGCACGGCGACCGCTGAATAGAGGCCGAAGCCAACCGAATCTGAATTTGTGGACGCCATGCGTCGTCGCATTCGGTCGCGCCTCGGCAGGAACCTGCACAACCGTGTGTTCACCTAGTGTAGAGGTCATATCCTTTTCCATCACCTGCACAAACGGCTCCGGATGAGTCGCTAGCTGCCCCATCATTTCGGCGGTGAGTACAGCGCGCATAGGGCCCGAAGTCACATACTGATAGGGTCATCTATCGCTCGGTCCGCAGCTACGGCTGCCTCAACGCGCGGCAACCGCATCGTCCAACATGTCCGACACGGGCGTCACATTTGAAATGACCAACGACCCCGGCAACGAGGGCTTGGTCCCTTAGCGTTCTTCTGTCATGAAGCACCGCGACTCGTCAGTCCTTCGGGATTCCGGAATTCTGGTCGACGAGGAATTCACCGAGCTAACGCGGCAACTGCTCAGCCATTGAATCTGACAAAGTGATCCATTGGGTCACTTTGAACCGACGACAACCAACGCGTCCGATGTATCAGCGGCCCGGCCGTTTAAGACCGACGACGAGCAGGGAGAAATCGCTGTCCCGCAAGGCTAGAGCACCTGGGGCGCCGAGCAGCCGCTGTACGTCGTCGGTCCGGGCAGCGCCGACCATGACCAGCTGGATAGATGCGGCATGCTCGACGAGATAATCGAGGAAGGAGCCCTCCAAAATAACAGTGTCGATTTCGACCTCGGGGTAGTTGTCCATGCAACGCTTCAAATGAGAATCACCGGTTATGCGGCCGCGATCCATCCGAATGTCACTGGATCGCGAATGTGCTGCTGTCAGCACCCGCAAGGGAGCGCGTCTCTGCCGGGCCTCGTGGATCGCCAGCTCCAGAACGTCGATGCCATCCGGCGACTCATCTACGAGCGCAACAATCCAACCGTCACCCATCGCGCCCGCGTCGTGGCGGTCGCCCCGGACGATTGCGACCGAGCAATGGCCAGACTGCGCCAATTCCTTTGCAGTGGAACCTAACCAGGCATCCGGGTGCTGCGCTGCTCCTGTGTCCCCGACACATAGAAATGTGGTGGAACGTGAAGCAGCAATCAGCGCCTGCACCGGTTGTCCGTCGATGACTTCCGTCTCGACCTTCAGCGACTTGCCCATTTCATCGACAGCGCTGTACGCGTCGTGTACAACCTCCTCCGCCGCCACCAGAGCCGCTCTTGCTTCGACCGGGCTAGCGCTCGCCTCCGCCTTGGTGACATAGAGCAGACGCAGCGGAATGTCGGTACCGGCTACCTCGTCGACGGCCCACCGGGCGGCGCGGATCGCCTCCTGCGATCCGTCAACACCAACGACAACCGACTTCGGTGGATACCTGTCGAACATCATGAACTCCCGGCGACGAAGGGCATTAGACACGCTATGCAGAACGGTACGGATTACGCCGGTGGCTGATCAGAGGCCTTGGTCCTCACCGCTAGATCCCTTATTCCCTCTTGTGGGATTCGAGAAAGTCTCGGCTTCAGTGTGTGAACAAGATGAACTGTCTCGAGTCTGATGGCCCTTCATCGTTGAGACGCCGCTGGCTGGAACGCCTGGTTTTTGAGCGCAGCGTCGAAAACGTCAAGCCCGAGCCTGAACGTGCCAGCACCGAAAGCTGGTGAACGACGCTGAAGTCGAAACCAATGACCTCTGGGCTTGGGACTTCGGCCCCTACCCCCACCGCGCGTCGTGCCGGATTGTCAAAGGCCAGGTTCGACACGAGGAGGAATCATGCCCAGACGCGCTCGCTGTGGCCGGGCGTCCGCGTCGCTGCTGGCGGCTGCCCTCATGGTGCTGGTTGCCGCGCCGGGCACCGCATCTGCCGATGGTCGTCCGCAGGTGAACCCGGAGGAAAGGGCGGCGGCCATGATACGGCCGGCCGTGATGTACCTGGCCGGCCAAACTTACGGCCAGGTCCGGCTGCCCAGCGGCCAGATGCTGTCTCAATTTGGCGCGGGTTCGACTTTTCCGTTCGTAGCGACCTGGGGCTGCACCGGTTTCGTCGTCAATCCCGACGGTTGGGTGGCGACCGCAGGCCACTGCGTCGATCCCTCGACCGCGAAGGACTTGATACTCAAAAACGCCGCGAGTGCCTACATGGATCAGTTTCCGGACGCGCCGAAGGGCCGGGACTCGGTCGCAACAATCGAGTGGCTTCAGAAGAACGCACGGGTTGAAGGCGACACCCCGGACCGGGGCCCCGAGACTAGCCTCACGGTGTTGTACGGCACCGGGACAAAGGTCGCCGGGAAGATGGCGGCCACGGTCATGGATTTCCGGCCCCTTGGCAAGGGCGACGTCGCCCTTCTCAAAGTAGAAAAGCACAACTTGCCGTCGGCCGAGCTGGCTAGCGACGCGGACGTGAGCATCGGTACCTCGATTCTCGCGGTGGGCTTCCCGCAGGTCACCCAACGAATCACCGGTCCCTCGCTAGACCCAACGAACAAGAGCGGCACGGTCAGCAAAAAGTCGACCATGGAATCGATTCCGGAATACGAGATCAACGCCGCGGTCACGGAAGGCATGAGTGGTGGGCCGACCGTCGAGCTCAACGGCAAGGTGATCGGGGTGAACAGCTTCGCCCCGGCTGACGAACCGCAGCCGTTCAACTTCATCGCACCCGCGGACCGTCTCGCGGTGATGCTGGCGGGCAAGGGTTTCAAACCGATGCTCGGACCCGCCGACGTGTACTACCGAAAAGGGCTCGACCATTACTACGCTGGTCACTACAGCGACGCGATCAAGGATTTCGACCACACCTTAGCGCTGTCACCCGACTATCCTGGGCTGGCCGATCTCAGGACGAGCGCAGTAAATCTGCGGCAGCAGTACGGTGATGTATCGGTGTTCCATAGCTCAAACCTGTTGTGGTACATCGTAAGTGCCGTCTTATTGGTGCTCGCCGTTGGCGGCCGTGTGACCTTCATGGTGCTGAGAAACCGCCGGCAGCGTGTCGCCGAAGCCGAAGCTGGTGGCTCACCCGTTGCGCCGCTCTCGATTCATGGGGCTCATGAAAAAACCGGCGCCGTCCAACTCATCGGCCCAGTTCCCGCGCAGCAGTTGACAGCGACGGAACCCCACTTCTGTGCGAGCTGCGGAGCAGAGCACCACCCTGCCGAAAAGTTCTGCCCGAACTGCGGCAAGCAAATATCTCTTAGGCCGAAGTCGCGGCGGTTCGGGTAGGCGAATCAACGCGAACGCCAGATCCCGCGACCGGCACGGCGTGCCCAACAGCGCCGGCAACCCCCGGCTGCGCGCCATCGCCGCGGCCACGTGCCCGTGCGCCACGGCGCGGGTGATGTCGAACTCAGCACCGGCGCCGGCGCCGATCAGGGTGTTGCCCTTCAGCGTCGCCTCGATCGCCTAGCGGCGAATTTCCAACACGTCGCTCAAGGGTCGCCGCGGCGTCGGTCCGGGGGCCAACTCGCCCTCGGGTTCGATGCCGACTCGGATCAAAACTTGAGGTACCGCTGCGAGACCGCTCGTGAGATCCCGAATAATGTCCCGACTGGCTTCCAGCTCCGTGATGTGCGTTACCGGACAGGTTGCCAGTCCAGCCATCGTGCACTCCAGCAGGATGGCTGAAAGCACCTCGCCGCAATTAAGGGCATCGACACGGGTGTCCCTGGGTGTGGACAACACGAGGATTTTCGCTTGATCGTAGGTGCCTGCAGAGCTCCGCTCATCGAGCGGGTCGATGGGGAACCGACGGTTTACGTCGACTCGGCGGTCGTCCGACTCTGACACCAGCGCGCTCTGGGGTATGCCTTCGAACTCTCTCAACGGCGCTGTCCACCAAAGTAATTCTTCGTGATAATGATCGTCATAGCGGCGTAGGGCTTCGGTGAGACGAGACGCTTCCGCCAACCGAGGTCGCACATCGTCGGCCAACACGTCGAGGGTGACAAAATCATTTTCGAATGCGCTGCGAAGCACGGGTTCGAAGGACGACCAGTGCTTCGGCGCACGGAACGGTAGTCGGTTGGTCCGGCGACGCAGCATCGCGTCGGCGCGATCGCGCCGGGCCTGCGCCACGTAGTCGACCGAAGCGAAGTCGATCGAGGCGAGGTGGTCGAGATTGTTCGGGTTGGGAAACTGTTCGACGTTCGAGTCCCAACCAACCGCGGACATCGCGACCCGAAAGTGATCGAGCGCGGCGCCACAGCCGATGATCGCTTCGCGACCTGACCTGTCCGTCGACGTCACTGTTCGGAGTGGGTCAACGAATAGATCGACGCTCGTGCTGCCGGCAACCCATTGCCAAGGCTGGCTGTTGTGCAGCGAGGGAGCACGACACGCTAACTCAACTGCCGTCGTGATCACCTTGGTGTCCCCGATCATTTGGGTCATCAGTCTCACCTGCCTCCTGTATGGCTACGACCTTCAGGCATGTGAACAACTGGCGCCAGAGTCCTAGGTCCCCATCGTCAGGTCAGTGGACTCTGCTGAGACGGCACCGCTTCGCAGCGTCTCCGTCGCGTCGCCCCAAGCGCTGAGCCCCCAAGGACGAAACGCGTCTTAACTGATGACTTTCGTCTCTATTGCGGCATGGAGTGCCCGGAAAACGATGAAGACGCCCAAGCGACCGAAAAGGGACAGTCATGGCAGCAACCTGCCGCGTCGAGCACTCCGCGGGGAGACTTCACGCGATCGTGAGGGAGCCCCTTGGTGCCACCGCTTGGTCACATCGCTAGGACCCCCTCATGGAGATCATCCGCAAAACACCCCACGACCACAGCGTCCAGCCCAACCTTACGGACTACGAGAATGCGCGTGCGCAATTCCACTGGTCCGATGTGCCGACATTGTGCGAAGGCATGGGGCCCGGCAGGTGCAACATCGCCTACGCCGCCGTCGACCGGCACGCGGCTGGCCTGGCCGCGAGACGCACAGCATTACGGTTCGTCATCGACAAGGGCTGGGACGGTGCGATCACCACGCGAGATCTGAGCTACGCGGAGCTCGGCCGGCTTTCCAGGCAATTCTCCGGCCTACTGCGCTCGCTCGGCATCAACAAAGGCAACCGCGTGTTCACGATCATGGGCCGCATCCCTGAGCTCTACATCGCGATGCTGGGTGCATTGCGCAACGGCAGCGTGGTTTCGCCGTTGTTTTCGGCCTTCGGGCCGGAACCGATCGCAACCAGGGTGAACATCGGACAAGCCGATGTGCTGGTGACCACCAGGGCGATTTACCAGCGCAAGATCGCCAAGATCCGTAATCGAATGCCGTCGGTGCGGCACATCTTGGTAGTCGACGAAAACAAAACCGGCGACCAGCTGCCCGGAACGCTCAACTTCTGGCACTGGATGAACGCCGCCGACGAGAACATGCCAATCGAGCCCACGACCGCTGATGACCCGGCGCTGCTGCACTTCACCAGCGGTACCACCGGTACGCCGAAAGGTGCCATCCACGTACACGGCGCCGTCGCGATGCACTACGTCACCGGCTTGTATGCGCTTGACCTGCATCCCGACGACATCTATTGGTGCACAGCCGATCCTGGCTGGGTAACTGGAACGTCCTACGGCATCATCAGCCCGCTGCTACACGGAGTCACCTCCATCGTCGACGAGGCGGAGTTCGATGCCGAGCGGTGGTATGGGATTCTGCAAGACCAGGGTGTATCGGTGTGGTATACAGCACCGACGGCCATCAGGATGCTGATCAAAGCAGGCCCCGAACTGCCGGCGCAATTCCATTTTCCACGGCTTCGTTTCATCGCAAGTGTGGGCGAGCCGCTCAACCCAGAAGCGGTCTGGTGGGCAAAGCGCGTGCTGGGCTTACCAATTCACGATAATTGGTGGCAGACCGAGACGGGCGGCATCATGATCGCGAATACCCCCGCGTTCGACATCAAACCTGGCTCGATGGGCCGGCCACTGCCTGGCGTGGACGCATATATAGTGCGCCACACCGACGACGGCAAAACTGCGGTGATCGACGAGCCCGGCGTCGAGGGCGAGCTCGCCCTCATGCCGGGCTGGCCATCGATGTTCCGCGGTTATCTGAACGCCGAGGAGCGATACCGAAACTGCTTCACGAACGGGCTCTATCTGACCGGAGATCTCGCCAAGAAAGATGCCGACGGTTACTTCTGGTTTGTCGGACGCAAAGACGACGTGATCAAGTCCGCGGGACATCTGATCGGTCCGTTCGAAGTGGAAAGCGCGCTGAGCGATCATCCAGCGGTGGCCGAAGCGGCAGTCATCGGCAAGCCCGACCCAACAGTCGGCGAGATGATCAAAGCCTTTGTCACGCTAAAAAACGGTGTAGTCGGCGACGAAGAGCTGCGCCTGGAATTGCTTGGCCACGCGCGCAAGCGGCTGGGGGCAGCGGTGGCGCCCAAGGAGATCGAGTTCGCCGATACGTTGCCGCACACGAGCAGCGGCAAGATCATGCGGCGGCTGCTGAAGGCTCGCGAACTCGGGCTGCCCGAAGGTGATACCTCCACCATCGAGCAACACCCTGACCACCACGCCGAAGGGGTACCGTCATGACCGATACGAAGCTGGCGCATGACCTCCTGTCGGATATGGTTCGCGTCCGCCGCATGGAGGAGAAATGCGTGGAACTCTACAGCGCTGCCAAAATTCGCGGATTCCTGCATCTCTACGTCGGAGAAGAAGCCGTCGCAGCCGGGTCACTGCGCGCATTGGCCGACGATGACGCGGTTGTCGCGACCTACCGCGAGCACGCGCACGCACTGTTGCGCGGCATCCCCATGACCTCGATCATCGCCGAGATGTTCGGCAAGCAGGAGGGCTGCTCGCGTGGCCGCGGCGGGTCGATGCACCTGTTCGATGCGTCCAAGCGGTTCTACGGTGGCAACGCGATAGTCGCCGGCGGCCTGCCACTCGCGGTGGGCATCGCGCTCGCTGACGCCATGCTGCAGCAGAAGCGGGTGACTGCCTGCTACTTCGGCGACGGCGCGGTGGCCGAGGGCGCGTTTCACGAGTCGTTGAACATGGCCGCGCTGTGGAACTTGCCGGTGTTGTTCTGTTGCGAGAACAACCTTTACGCGATGGGCACCGCGTTGGAGCGGGCCCAGTCGCAGACCGATCTCACCGTCAAGGCGGCGTCGTACCGCGTTCCCACGCTAGCTGTCGACGGGATGGATGTCGAGGCATGCCACACTGCCACACAGCAAGGTGTCGATCACGTCCGCGACACCGGCGGGCCCTTATTCATCGAGTTCCGGACCTACCGGTTCCGGGCCCATTCGATGTTCGACCCGGAACTGTACCGGGACAAGGCTGAGGTCGAGCAGTGGCGAAAGCGCGACCCGATCCGCTCGTATACAGAGCAGTGCCTCCGCGACGGCACGCTCTCCGACGATGATGTGAGTGAGATCGAAAGATCGGCCAATACCGAGATCGAGGACGCGGTGGCGTTCGCGGAGGCGGGAACATGGGAGGACGCAGCAGATCTCGAACGTGACGTGCTTACGCCCTCCTCGGCGAGCAGCGGGGAGGCACTCGACGAATCGACAGCGGAGCCGGCGCGATGAAGACTACCTACCGAACCGCTGTTCACGATGCGATTCGCGACGCGTTACGCGACGACCCACGCGTTGTGCTGATGGGTGAAGACGTCGGACGGTACGGCGGAACCTATGCGGCGTCCAAAGGCTTACTGGCGGAATTCGGTCCCGAGCGCGTGCGTGACACCCCGCTGTCGGAACTGGGCTTCGTCGGAATCGGAATCGGAGCGGCCCTCAACGGACTGCGACCGATCGTGGAAGTCATGACGGTGAACTTCAGCCTGTTGGCGCTCGACCAGATCGTCAATACCGCAGCAGCCCTTCGCCATATGTCAGGTGGGCAGTTCTCGGTCCCCCTCGTTGTCCGAATGGCGACCGGAGCCGGTCGCCAGCTCGCCGCCCAGCACTCGCACAGCCTCGAGCCGTGGTATGCCCACATCCCGGGCATCAAGGTGGTAGCACCGGCTACCGTCGAAGATGCCTACGGCATGCTGGGCCCAGCGCTGGCCGACCCGGATCCGGTGGTCATCTTCGAGCACGTTCAGCTCTACAACACCTCATCCGATATCGACGCACTTGCCCCCACCGATATCTGCCGGGCAGCGGTGCGCCGCAGCGGCAACGACGTCACCATGGTGGCCTACGGCGGCTCCCTCGGGAAAGCGCTCGACGCCGCGAACGAGTTGTCACTGGCCGGAATCGATTGCGAAGTAGTCGATCTGCGGGTCCTGCGACCACTTGACGACGACACCATCCTCGAATCCGTCCGTAAGACACATCGCACCGTCGTGATCGACGAGGCTTGGCGCACTGGCAGTTTGGCGGCCGAGGTCATGGCACGAGTGATGGAGGGAGCTTTCTACGACCTCGACGCTCCGGTTGCACGGGTGTGCAGCGCCGAAGTTCCCATGCCGTACGCAAAGCAGCTGGAACACGCGGCCCTACCCCAAACTGCCAAGATCGTCGCGGCCGTACAAAGCCTCTTTGGTGAAGCGCAATGATCGAGTTCAAAATGCCCGCCCTTGGCTCCGATATGGACGAAGGCACCCTGGACGAATGGTTGGTCAAACCCGGCGACAAAGTGACTCGCGGCCAGATCGTGGCGGTGGTCGATACCACCAAGGCCGCGGTCGAAGTCGAATGCTGGCAGGAAGGCACCGTCAGCGAGCTCATCGTCCCTGTCGGTGAAACCGTCCAAGTGGGAACGGTATTGGCCACGCTGCTGGCACCGGGCGAGCGTGCGGAAAAGCCGTCTCGCAAACCACCTCGGCCATCGGTCACACCCGCGGCAAAGCCATCGGCGGCACCGCCAAGGCCGCGAGGCGTCTCCAGCACTCCCCCGACGGTCCCGCAACGACGTCGCTGGGTATCACCGGCCGCGCGTCGCCTGGCCCAATCGCTGCATGTCGATATCGATGCGGTGAGCGGCACCGGTCCTCAGGGCGCCGTCATCATAAGCGACGTCGAACACGCCGCCGCCACGATCGAGCACGCAGCCGCCACCAAAGAATCAATTACAAAACCGAAAGCCAAAGCTTCGCCGGCCGAACGCGCCGCGCAGATGCGGAAGTCGATCGCAGCCGCGATGAGCCGGAGCAAGCGGGAGATTCCGCATTACTATCTTGCCGACGAGATCATCTTGGAAAACTCGCTGAGCTGGCTGACCACGCGAAATGCAGAGCGTTCCATCGACGAACGGGTGCTTCCGGCCGTCTTGCTATTGAAGGCTGTCGGCATCGCTGCCCAGCGATTCGGCGAGTTCAACGGATTCTGGCGAGACGACGGGTTTCAGCCCGCGACTGGGGTCCATGTCGGTGTCGGGATTTCACTGCGTGGCGGTGGTCTCGTTGCGCCGGCCATACACGACGTTCCGGACAAGAAGCTGGACGAATTGATGGAAGATCTGACCGATCTCGTGGCGCGGGCACGCTCCTTCTCGCTGCGGAGTTCAGAAATGTCGGATCCAACCATCACGGTGACCAATCTGGGCGACCAGGGCGTCGACAGTGTGTTCGGCGTGATCTACCCGCCGCAGGTAGCCCTCGTCGGGTTCGGCAGGCCGGCCCAGCGCGTGTGCGTCATTGACCAGGGAATCCGAGTCGTCACCGCCGTGCAATCCACCCTCGCCGCCGACCACCGAGCAAGTGACGGTCACCGCGGTGCGTTATTCCTCACCGCAATCAACGAGTTGCTCCAGCAGCCCGACCTCCTAGAGAAGTGATGTGCCATGACCAAAGAAGACACACGTGGTGCCGTCCTGTCTGTCCTGACGACCATTGCCCCCGAAGTCAAACCCGACGAGATTCGCGACGACATCCTGCTCCGAGACCAGGTCGATCTTGATTCGATGGACTGGCTGAACTTTCTGCGCGGTATCCATCGGCGGCTGCACGTCGACATCCCAGAGGCGGACTACGCGTCGCTGCGGACATTGGCTGATGTGGTCGGCTACGTTGAGAAGAATGCGTCCGTACCCCGAAACTGAATACTGCGCGAAATTAGTTCATTGGTGCCCGGGACGTAGGACTCTAGTAACCAACGCTGTTGTGCCCCTAACGTCAAGGCAAACCGGAAGCTCGCCGAGGGGTTGACGTCATGCATTCGAAACTAGACATTCAGGTCTTGCAGAAAGCCGTGCTAGTGGCATGCCGGGCCCCGTCCCTGCACAACAGCCAGCCATGGCGGTGGGTGGCCGAGGGTGCACAACTGCGCTTGTTCGTCGATCATTACCGGACGGTGCCCGGCGCAGACCATTCCGGGCGAGAAACGATCATAAGTTGCGGCGCGGTGCTCGATCACCTTCGTGTCGCCATGCTCGCTGCGGGTTGGCAAGCGCGAATCGAGCGATTTCCCAACCCCAATGACCCCGACAATCTGGCATCGATCGAATTCAGTCCCGTCGAGCACGTCACCGATACCGACCGCCTACGCGCCGAGGCTATTCTGCAACGCAGAACTGATCGGCTCCCGATGGGTCGGCCCACATACTGGGATCTCTTCGAACCTGTGCTGCGCAACAGTATCGACGACAGGCCCGTGACAGTTGATGTGCTCTCAGACGACGTGCGACCGCAGCTGGTTCGGGCCTCACAACTCACCGAGGCAATTCGCCGTGATGATTGGTCGTATCATGCCGAACTGGATTGGTGGACTTCACCCTTCGTAGTGACCGAGGGCATACCTGCGGGCGCACTGGCGTCTGACAAAGAACACCTCCGCGTCGATGTAGGGCGTGAGTTTCCGGTCAGAAGCCATGAGGATCGGCGTCCAGAAGTCGGGGTGGACTGGTCGAAAATCCTTGTGTTGTCTACCCCGGAAGACACCCGAGTCGATGTGTTGAGGTGTGGCGAAGCCTTGTCGACAATCTTGCTGGAATGCACTGTGGCCGGCATGGCGACCTGCACGCTGACCCATCTAATCGAGTTAGACGAGAGCCGCGATATCGTGCGAAGCCTGATCGCTCAGCACGGTGAGCCGCAGGGGGTGATCCGCGCCGGGATAGCGCCGCCCGCAGAACACCTTCCGGCGCCCACACCCCGGCGTCCATTGAACGAAGTCTTGCAGATCCGCCGGTGATCCTGCAGAAGCACAATGCGCAGGTCACTACCACGGCAACGGAGAGCCCGTCCAAGCGGTTCAACAACCTTTGTCCCCCGCGAGGCAGGACTTTCGGCAGGCGCGATGCTTGGCTTTCGGCGATAGGTTGGTCTCTATGACTTATCAAATGCCAAGCGCTGATGGGGTCACCATCCTGCCCGAACACGAGTGCTGGGAACTGCTCGCCGGTATGACGCTAGGGCGTCTGGTCACCGATGTTGACGGCCATCCTGAGATCTTCCCGGTGAACTACGTCGTCCAGCGCCGAACGATTCTATTTCGGACCGCGGAGGGCACCAAGTTGATTAGCGCTGCGATAAATAATCACGTGGTGTTCGAGGTCGATGACCACAACGTTGCCGAGGGCTGGAGTGTGGTCGTGAAGGGCGTTGCACGCTCGCTTCGCACCAATGAACAGATCGAGGACGCCGAGCGTGCCCAGGTATTGTCGTGGACGGCGTCCGAGAAGTCGCACTTTGTGCGGATTCTTCCCGAGATGATCACCGGCCGCCGGTTCCAATTCGGCTCGCCGCCCATGGGGAAATCCATTCACGCGTGACCGCACTGGCCGGGGCTATGCCGCGCTGCGATGAGGCACCCGCAGGTGGCGCGGACGCGGCATGAACTCCAGCGACAACAACACCATCAGCGCAGACGGGATGTGGTGGGCACACAACACCACGTAGCGCCGTTCAGCCAGCGAGTGGAACTTGCCGAGGTAACGGTAGAGGGACTCAAGGCGGATCAGCGGGTCCAGCAAATGGATCAACCGATACGCGACCCGCTGCCACGGGCCCGGGTGGGTGGTATCGAAGATCTCTGGAAACGCCGCGAATGCTAGCGAAAGTCGCTGCGCGTTATGGGCTTTCGCCTCAGCGATCATATCGACGGTGAGCCGCTCGTCAACGCCATTGGGGGCATCCGGACGGCGGAATGGCACATCCAGGCTGACTTCCGATCCTTGGCCGGCGGTTGTGTATCGGTGAAACGCCGCCACCCGCCCGCGCCGGTCACGTGCGATGGCTAGCTTGATGCCGGGAAAGCGGCCTTGCAGGACCCCGTCAAGGCTCATGCAAAACCCGCGTTCGGAACGCGCGGCGCGGTGTGCGGCATACAAGACCTCGGTCAGCTCAGAAAGCAGCGCGCCTTCGAGGTTCTGCTCGTCAACGACCTCGGTGGTGACCCCACAGTTGTGGGTGCGCTGCACCGCTTGGCGCAAGTTGCGATAACGACGCCCCGCCAACGTGAAGTGACCAACATCGACCACGACGTCACGTCCGATCGGTACCGCCAGGATTGGCCGCCCGACCCTGTCGGCGCTCCACAACCCCAAGTACCGCTGGCCACACGCCAATACGATGATTCGCCAGCCCAGGCTGCGGCACATGCGGACGAAATCGACTATCAGATAGTCGAATTGGGTGGTATCGCCAATCGGATCGCCGCTCACTACGGCGAACCCGAGCCGGGTACGGTAAGCGATCGCTGCGGACTTGTCGGCGTTGAAGTGATAGCTTTTGCTCGAATGCATGGCAAAAGGCGCCAATGGATCCCCGCTTGTTGCGTTGACGACTGGCCACACCTCCTCCAGCATCTCCGTTTGCGGTCGCGCGATGGTAGGCAACATGAGTGCGAGGCCACTGACCGCGATGAGAATGTTGCCAAGCAACCCCAACGACAGGAAGTGCGCAGCCAGCCCTGCGCACACCACGGCAGCCGCGGTCATCGCGTGCGCAGTAGTCACCGGCCGGCCAAGAAAAATGCCGCGCGCGATCAGGGCCACTGCGGCAAGTAACGCCACTGACCACCCGAACCGGCCCGGGGCAACCCGTTGGTAGCCAAAGTGGTCACTCACGACCAGTACCGTCAGCAAGCCGAGGACGCATAGCAGCATCAGCACGCCGATCAATCGGGCCACCCGGGCATCCACTTTGACCAAGAACCGCTCACGGCCCCGCACAGCGGCAGCCCCACCGCTCCTCTGACTGATTTTCACGGCGCTCGCTTCCTGAGTAGGTATCGCATGAATTCGTCAGCACCCCAAACGATCACCGGATATGCCAGCAGTAGCGCCAGATCCGAGACGGGCAGCGGCGCGGTACCGAGCAAGGCTTGCATTGGTGGGACGTAGACGAACACGGCGGCAAGTAGTATCTCGGCCGCAATGCCGGCCAATAGATAGCGGTTGGTGAAGACGCCCACCGACCGCAAAGAGGCCCGCTGGGTGCGCACGGCAAAGGCCGTGCCGATCTGCCCTGCCATCATGCCAAGGAACGTCATCGTGGTCGCTTGCTGATAGGCGTGGTGTAGTGGGGCGCCCACAGCGACGGCCGCGCCCGGATGCCAACCCGCTTTCAGCAGCACGTAGAAGAACCCGGCCATTGCAAGCGCCGCAACGATTGCACCGAGAAACAGCCAAGCCCGGGCCAGCATTGGCGCCCTGATCACGCCCTCGTTGCGCGGGCGCGGCTGCCGGGACATGATGCCCGGTTCGGCGGGTTCACGGCTGAGCGACAAAGCCGGTAGCGTTTCGCTGCCCACGTCGAAAGCCAAGAGCTGCAAGATCGTCAGCGGCAGCGGTACAAGGCCGCCGCCGAGGGCAAACACCAAGAACGGCACCGTCTCTGGGGTGGCATGAGCGAAGATATAGAGGATGAACTTACGGACGTTGTCGTAAACGCATCGCCCGGCGCCTACCGCGGTGACGATCGTGCTGAAGTTGTCGTCGGTGAGGACCATCGTTGCGGCTTCGCGGGCGACGTCGGTGCCAGACTTGCCCATCGCCACACCAATGTCCGCACAGCGCAACGCGGGCGCGTCGTTGACGCCGTCACCAGTCATCGCGACTACATGTCCTCCGTCGCGGAGCGCCTCGGCGATGTGCAGTTTGGCCTCCGGTGAGGCGCGAGCGAAGATGATCTCCGGGTTTTCTTGGATCAGGGCGGCGAGCTGTTGCTCACTGAGCAGCTCAAACTGATCACCAGTCACGACCGTGGGACGGTCCCCGGTGATGCCGACGCGCTGGGCAATGGCCGCGGCGGTGAGCGGGTGATCGCCGGTGATCACAATGATCCGTATCCCGGCCGTATGGCACTGCGCGACCGCCTTGGCGACACCGGCGCGTGGTGGATCCAGCATCGCGATCAGACCCGTGAAACATAGGTCCCGTTCCGCATCACCGCGCCGCTGCGGTACCACTTTGTCGGCGGCCAGATCGCGGTAGGCGAAGGCGAGCACCCGTAAACCTTCGGCGGCGAACCCGTTGACGGCCGCCTCGACTCTGCTACGCGCCGGGTCGTCGAGGGCAACAGGATGGCCGTCAGCGTCGAGGATGTGGCTGCACAGCGATAAGACTGCTTCGGGTGCACCCTTGGTGTGGACCAAGGTGGCCGCGCCGGGCACCTGATCGACCGTTGACATCAGCTTTCGTTGCGGGTCGAAGTGGAACTGCCAGCGGCGCTGGGCCTCTCGGCGTTTGTTGTCGGTGTCTGCGCCCAATTTGTGGGCGGCCATTACGATCGCGACCTCGGTGGGGTCTCCGGCCGGCTCACCCGCATCGTTAAGCATCGCGTTGTTGCAGCTGACAGCGATACGGCCCAGTGCCTGCACCGACGACCGCGGGACTGTGTTCAGGGCAGTAGAAGTGCCGTCCTCGAGGTCGATTCGCCGTACGGGAACCCACGCGGCGACCGGGATCATCCGGTTCTCGGTCAGCGTGCCTGTTTTGTCGGTACAGATCACGTCGGTGGAACCCAATGTCTCCACCGCAGAGAGACGCTTGACCAGAGCACCCCGACCGGCCAATTGCCGCACCGCTACCGCCAGGGCAAGCGTGATCACCGGCAGTAAACCCTCGGGCACCATTCCGGCCAGTAGGCCGGCGGCAAACACCAAAGAGTTGATTACGGTCAGATGCGCGGCCAGCGTGGCCACCGGAATGAATGACAGCGCCAGCATCACCGAGACTGCGGCTATCAGCCAGGCCACCCGGCGGACCTGGCGCTCCAGCGGGCTCGGGTCGGGTTTGACTCGCTCGGACAGGGCGGCGATGCGGCCAATCTCAGTGGCCATTCCGGTTGCGAACGCCACACCGCGCGCTTCGCCCCCGGTGCAAGTGGTCCCGCTGAACACCAACTCGTGCGCTGACAACAGCGGCACGTTCGAATCCGCCATCGCAGCCGAGCGAAGCACCGGCACAGATTCCCCCGTCAGCGCCGACATGTCGACTTCGACAGCACCGTTGAGCAGGCGGACGTCAGCGGCGATGCGCTCGCCCTCGCGGATCAACACGATGTCACCGGGCACCAACTGGGTCGCGTCGATTTCAATGATCGCACCGTCGCGTTCCACCCTGGCGTGCTGCGGCAAGTATTTGGCGAGCTCTTCCACCGCCCGCTCGGCCTGCAGCTCCTGGGCGAATGAGAACGCCGCGTTGAGCACGATGATCAACACCACCGCGGCGGCAACGATATTCGAGCCGACGATCAGCAACAATCCTGTCGCCAGCCATAGCAAGAGGGCCAGCGGATGGGTGAATTGGCGGGCCAACTCGGCAGGCCAGCGGCGCTCGCGTCGGCGCTGCAAGGTATTTGCGCCGTACTGCAGTAAGCGCCGCTCCGCCTCGCGTGTCGATAGTCCCTCAGGGGTGCTCCGCAGATCCCGTAGCAGTCGATCGGCAGCCTCCTCGGGATCGAGTGCGATAGCCGAAGTGGCTTGGCTGCCAAAGTCGTTCGTGTGACTGCGGTGTGTTCTGACGTCGCTCATCCGGGTCGGCATCGCGGCGGGTTGCCGCGGGGCGGCTGGCGCCTGATCGGACACGGGTCAACCTTTTTCTCGGGCGGTCGCAAACAACTATGTCGACCGTATTCGCGCGGCCAGCGCACTGGCGAGAGCCGTTTGTCCTCGGGTTATGGCCCTAAGTCCCCGAGTGATAGGCCGCCTGATAGGACGGCGCAATTCACGACGAATGTCCCGACAGTCTGGGACTTCAGTCCCTCCCCCGGCACTTAGGTCGAATGCTCAGATATCGCTGTGGGATAAAAATCTCAATCACGACAACCGGTCTGGCACCGTTACGGATGTCGGGAGCACCAGTGGAGGTGTGAAAAATGAGCACTACAGAACAACAGGAACTCCGCACGCGTATGTTCGCCCGCGTGCTCGGCCCGTTCTTCGTCATCTTCGCCGCCACGACTGTGGCCCGCGCATCGGATATGCGAAAGCTGCTATCGGACTTCGAGGCCAACTCCGCGTGGCCGTTCGTGACGGGCAGTTTCCTGCTCTTGGCGTCTCTTGTCATCGTTGGCCTTCACCAGTACTGGCGAGGCGCAGCGGCAATCACCGTGTCTGTGATGGGCTGGGTCCTCGCACTTCGCGCGCTATTTCTCGTGGCTTTCCCGCATGCCTTCATGGGGGCCGCCGATGCCGCAATCCGTATGACTGCCTTGTGGGTGAGCGTCACTGTCTTCGTCGGGCTGGTCGGGCTGTATCTAACCTACGTCGGCTGGAGGCCAGTGCCGAGTCAACCAGTGACGCACGCAGAGACATCAACTCCGGACCTCCCCCGCGCCGCGTAATGTGCGCGCCGGAATAGCCACAGACTGCACACCATGACCGCACCTGATGACACCGCCCGAACCTGGCGCGAGGTGGCCGACCAGCTCACCGGTGCGCGCAGATCGCCCACCTCGAGCGCCTCGAACATGACGAACCGCAGACACTATTGGAAATGGCACTACAATGGGCAGCCCAGAACATGACCGCTGCGGCGCCATTTGACCACGTCGCGCCACCGACCGGCGCAGTGCGCACATTCGACTGGCAGCTCGACGGTAACTGGTTCCGCGATATCGAGGGGACCACGCGCCGTGCCGGGCCGGCCCGCGTTCAGATCTACGGCCGACAGCACGCCGACGGCTCAACGCGATGGTGGATCGCGGTGCATGCCCGCCACCTGGATGCACTGGAAGCGGCGGCAACCCGCGAACTCGCGGCAGCGCTGACCGATGCGGCCGACGAGGTCGAGCGGCTCAGTTGAACCGCTCAGACCGTTGTCGCCCCACAAAGCCGGTGCATGAGTGCCTGTAGGACGCATGCCGGGCTGGTGACAAACGCCTCTCGCCGAACACACCCCGTCTCGGTACGGTCGCGTTAATGCATCTACAACTAGGGGTCAAGCTATGTCATCAGGCAACGCATCGTTGGGAATAGTCGTCGGCGTCGACGAATCACCGGCCGCCACAGTAGCGGTGCAGTGGGCGGCACGCGACGCCGAGCTGCGCAAAATTCCGCTGACGCTCGTGCATGCGATCTCGCCGGAGTTTGCGACGTGGCCGGATGTGCGGTTACCCGCCGGCCTGGCGCGCTGGCAGCGTGATCGTGGGCACCGGCTGGTCGATGATGCGTTCAGGGCCGTTTAAGAGGCATCGCAGCGCGGCGGTCCCGCTGAGGTGCACAGCCAAATCTTGGCTTCGGCAGCCGTTCCCACGTTGGTCGACTTGTCCAAAGATGCGGAGTTGGTGGTCGCGGGGTGCCGCGGAAGCGGGCGGTGGCCTGGCCGGCTAATGGGTTCGGTGAGTTCCGGACTGCTCCGTTACGCCCATTGCCCGGTGGCGATCGTCCATGACGAGGACTCGTCGGTATCGCATCCGAGTCAAGCGCCGGTTTTAGTCGGCATTGACGGCTCGTCAGCATCCGAGTTGGCGACCGCGGTCGCGTTCGATGAGGCTTCGCGCCGGAATGTGGGGTTGGTCGCATTGCATGCATGGAGCGACGCCGATGTCTCAGAGTGGCCCGGAATCGATTGGCCGGCAACAGAGTCGATGGCCGAAGAGGTATTAGCCGAGCGTTTGGCGGGTTGGCAGGAACGTTATCCCGATGTGCGAGTGGACCGTACCGTTGTGCGCGACAAGCCAGCACGCCAGCTCGTCCAACGGTCCGAAGATGCTCAGCTAATCGTGGTCGGCAGCCGGGGCCGCGGCGGATTCGCCGAAATGCTGGTGGGTTCGGTCGGCGAGGCCGTTGCCCAGATGGCGCGGGGGCCGGTAATCGTGGCGCGCGAATCGGTGGCCTAGATCTGCGATTCGCCGAATATGCCCGTTCAAAGAGAATATTTCGTTGACGTTCTCACTTAGCCGCGGACCACAAGCACCGAGCATTCGGGGTGGCGAAAGAGCGGATGTCCATGAGGCCCGACGAGCCGCGCTAGCTGATCGGCCTCGGCGCCGCTGATGACCGCAAGCTGAACTCGCTCGTCGTTGGCGCTTAGGAAGCTGGCGATAGCGTACTTGGTAGGGATCGGGTAGACGCGCATCTCGGGATGACGCTGCTGCCAATCCTGTACCCGGCGTTCGAACTCGTCCGCATGCTCGGTGAGTTCCTCTGGTCGGCCGCCCAAGATGAGCATGGGCGCCCCGCGCAACTTCGCTTCCCATGCGGCGTATTTGACGACGGCGTCGTTGTCGGGCGCGTCGGTCATTCGGACCACGATCCAATTGATGTCCGGCGGTGGCTGCTCGGATTCTGTACGTATGACCGCGACCGGACAATGCGCCTTTTCAGCGAGTTCGGTTGCCGTCGAACCCACGATCGAGCGGGCGTAGCGCCCGATCCCGACGGAGCCGACGCAGACCATCTCGGCATCGGGCGATGCCTCCACGAGCACCGGTCCGGCCAGGCCACGCGGGATCTCGGTTTCGATGTTGACAGGCTTTCCGCTGGCCTCGACCGCCAATTGTGCTTCGCGAAGTGATTTTTCGGAGTGCGCGAGATCGCGAGCGTAGTCGTCCGGGGATGGATGTGTCTGCTTGATAACCGAGATGAGGCGCAGTGGCATAGCGCGGCTGATGGCCTCACCCACGCCCCAGAGCCCGGCCGCGATCGCCGCCTGCGAACCATCGATACCCGCGATGATCGGTTTCATCGTCCGCACTCCTCTCTGGACCCTTTCCGAATCAGCAGTCGGTGCTGATCCGATGCCGGATCACCCGGCGTTGGAATAGTTGTCCGCATCTTGACGATGCGCCGCCGCCAGGCCCGGTGCCGGCTGGGCGAGCTGGTAGACATCGATCAGCCGCGCGACATCGCTGGGAGTAACGATGCCGATCACCCCGCGCCCGTCGACGACCAGGGCACGGCTGCGGGGACCGACCGGTGCCATCCGCTCAAGCAGAGCGCTCAGCGGCTCCCGCGGTGCCGCGGTCGGCACGCTCTGCAACGGCAGAGCAATCTCACCCACACTGGTAGTGGTGCGCCGGTTGGGTACGACATTGCGCAGTTGTGTCAGCGTGACCAGTCCGACGATCGATCCATCCCGGTCGGCAACCGGGTATGCCGAGTGACGGTCACCGAGCACATAACGCTGGATGAAATCCTCGACGCTAATCCATCCGGGAACGGTGTGCGGTTGGGCGGTCATCGCGTCGGCGACGCGCACCCCGGCAAACAGCTGTTGGGTCGATATGCGTGTCTCTTCCTCGCGACTGGCAGCGAAGATGAACCAGCCGATGAACGCCAACCAGACGCCGCCGACGAGGCCGCCCGCGAAAAACTCGGCCAATCCCAACGCGATCAAAATGAAGGCGACCACTCGTCCGGCATGCGCCGCGCCGATGCCCGCGCGCACGCTGTCGCCATGGCGGCGCCACAGATAGGCCCGCAGAACCCGGCCACCGTCCAACGGGGCGCCCGGCAACAGGTTGAACAGGCCCAGCAGCAGGTTGATGAAGGCCAACCACGAAGCAACGCCGACCACGATAGGAGCGGCCCGCGCCGTATGCAGCGTCGCGACCAGCCCGCCGAACGTTGCCGCCAGCGCAAGGCTGGTGGCCGGGCCGGCGATGGCGATCCGGAAAGCCGCTTTGGGTGTCTTTGCCTCGCCTTGAAGAGTCGTGACGCCGCCGAACAGCCATAGCGTCACGCTCCCCACGCTTACCCCCATGCGACGGGCAACGACCGCGTGGGCAAGTTCGTGCGCGAGCAGCGACGTCAACAGCACCAACGCGCCACACGCCCCCGCCAGCCAATAGACAACGGATGTATACCCTTTGACGACGCCGGGCAACGTGCTCGCCAGGCTCCACGTGAACAACCACAGGATGACCAGCACACTCCAATGGACCTTCACCGGAAACCCGGCGATCCGCCCTAGTGGGATCGCATCGCGCATCTCGTAACCTCCCAAATTGTGGGCGAACTAAGCATTCGGCGCTGAAGGACTATCCTGCCCGCCGACCGAGCTGTCGCTCCGACCTAACTACCTGCTAATGGCCGCGGGCGAGCAAATCGCCTTAACGAATTGCACGACCGCGTGCTCGGGCAGGTGTCGGGCAATGTCAGCTTCGGTGACGATGCCGACCAGGCGGTGCTCTTCTATCACCGGAAGGCGGCGGACCTGGTGCTCTTCCATGACGTTGAGCAGCTCCTGGATGCTTGCGTCGGCGTCTACGCAGTAGACGCTGTCCCGCGCCAGCTCCCCAGCCGTGGTGGTGTTCGGGTCCAGGCCCGCTGCCAGGCCTTTGACCACAATGTCACGGTCGGTGAGCATGCCGTGCAGCCGGTCGTCGTCTCCGCAGATCGGCAACGCACCGATGTCGTGCTCGCGCATGTGTTGGGCTGCGGCGCTCAGCGTCTCGTGCTCTCCTACACAGGTCACACCAGCGTTCATGATGTCGCGTGCAGTGGTCATTGCATCCTCCTCGGGTCCGGGTTCAATTCGCGTCTGTGGCCGAAATTAGGGCGACGCCGCACACGGCACTAGGGTCGTTAGACCTTCCACTTGCGGCCAATAGACCCGCTCGGTTCGGAGTGTCCTACGGGAGCATCGGCGGCCGAAGCCAGACACTTGCGCGGACGAGGTACCGGTCCGTTAAGGACTTCGGTCCCTACCGCGGGGGCGACTTGCGTGGTCGGATCTAAGGCGTCGTGTTGACCGAACAAAACACCTCGGGAGAAGAAAATGACCACCACCCTGCCCGCGACCCAAAAGCCGCATTCGTTGCTCCCCGAGTTCTCGGAGTTCTTCGCGGCGTTCCCTTCGTTCGCCGGAATCCGCCCGATGTTCGACACCCGGCTGATGCGACTAGAAGACGAGACGAAGGATGGCCGGTACGAAGTGCGCGCCGAGATTCCCGGCATCGACCCGGCCAAGGACGTCGACATCACCGTCCGCGACGGGCAACTCACTATCAAGGCCGAACGCAGTGAAAAAAAGGAATTCGACGGCCGCTCGGAGTTCTCCTACGGCTCGTTTGTCCGCACCGTGTCACTGCCGGCGGGCGCTGATGAAGACGACATCAAGGCCACCTATGACAAAGGCATTCTGGCTGTCTCCGTGGGAATTTCGGAACCCGCGCCCGAAGAGAAGCACGTTCAGGAACCGCCACCTAGCCAGATTGAAGACGGGCCCGGGCATCGTTAGCCCGGGCCCGTCGCATGTGCTAGAAGCCCTCCGATGGAGAGGTAGACGCCACGCCGCCGTTTCAACCAGCTTCAACGGTCGGTTGCGCCCGCCGCGTCGGTGTTGTCATCGGCAGCCGCTCGACCCGGTGCTTGATGCCCAGCAACAAACCCCGCGTGCTGAGGGCAATCACCGGCCTGACAAGTTCCATGGCAAACACTTCGCCCGGGTAGCGCAAGCCGATTCTGGCGCGGGTAAGGAGTCGGACCCGGTCCTCCCAGTGCGGCTGAAGGTGAAACGACCACACCGCATTCCCGCGCAGATCTTCTCGCGTGGCATTGAGCACGATGTACTTTTCGGACACGATCTCGGCAACGGTCAACGTCACTCCGTCCGATAACCCTATCCAGCCTTCGGGAGCCAGGCGCACAAGATCCCCTACCCGAAGTTGTTGCCATTCCGAGTGAATCTGATCGGCATCGTGATGGCGAAGGCCGGCGAGATTTTTAAGTCCCTCGCAGCCGTAGAAGCCGCCTCTATCCTGACCCATCTGCAATAGCCAGGGCCACACGGCAGATACGGGCGCGTCGATGTACACCGCCTCGGTTGTCTGAATAGCCGGATCGGCTACCAAGTTGTCGCCGGGCAGCAGCATCTGACACTCCGCCTTGGTTGTACCCCAATTGCGGTAGTACCGTCGCGCGCCATACAAGGCCGCGAGCAGCGCCACGGTTTCGGCGATCCGTTTGGTCATATTGCTCACGGCGCCAGTCTGGGTGACGATACGCCTGCGCGACAGGGTCAATGGTCCTCGCGGCCATGCCAATATGCCCTCCGGCTCGTGCCACCGGCGCGTTATCCGCGGCCCTGCACTGTCGATGACTTTGGACCCTATCGGCATTACCGCTGACTACGACGCCAGACCCGACGTCGACGAGCTTGTCCGCGGTATCGAACTCGGGGTCGCCCGACTGCTCGCCCGCGCCCCGTCACGGAAGCAGACGAGTGCGAGCCAGAGCCGGAGACCGTCTAGGCAGGCAAACCAAGTTGCGAGGCTGCCGTGATCGGAGTTTCACTGCGAACGTCGGACATTTCCGCGCCCCTCAGTGACTAACACCGGCGCGAACTGGCGAAGCCTATCGCCATCGCCGAGGACACCCGTCAGATCCTCAAACTCGGCGAGTGATACGACGCCTCGGAGCAGACATTGCTCAATCTCGGTCTGCCACCCAACTGTGAAGTCGGCGAACGCGGATTCTTGAACTACAACACCGACGGACGGATTCACATCCCAGCCGTGACGCCGTCTTCTTGTGAGTGCTGGCTGCACCAGCTCGGCAGCTAGATCCGAGACAGCCGGGGTAGCGTTCAACGCAGCGTCGCGGCATGGACGAGCTTCTCATCAGGGAGCCCATTGGGCTGGGTGGACCTCGAGGCGTCAGACTCGCGCGTCAAAAATCCGGTGAGCTCTCCGATTGCGCTCATCAACGGGGCTGGGAAAACGATGGTCGTGTTCTTCTCCACCCCGAGTTCGAGCAAGGTCTGCAGGTTTCGCAGCTGCAAGGCCAGCGGGTGCTGCATCATGGTGTCTGATGCATCGCCGAGGGCGGCGGCAGCACGTGCCTCCCCTTCTGCGGCAATGATTTTGGCTCGCTTCTCCCGCTCTGCTTCGGCCTCACGAGCCATCGCTCGTTTCATGCTGTCCGGAAGCTGGATGTCCTTGAGCTCAACCAAGGTGACCTCCACGCCCCATTCCACGGTGGTGGTGTCGAGGATCTGGCGGATGCTGCCGTTGATCTTCTCCGTCTGGGCGAGGACTTCGTCGAGAGCATGTTGCCCGACGACGTTGCGCAGGGTGGTCTGTGCGATTTGATCAATGGCCGCGTGGACGTTTTCGATGACGACGACGGCTTTGCGGGCATCGATGACACGGAAGTAGGCAACCGCAGCTATGTCCACGCTGACGTTGTCGCGGGTGATGATCCCCTGCGACTGGATGGGCATGGTCACGATGCGCATCGAAACTCGCAACAGGCGGTCGATGATCGGGATGATGAACCGCAAACCGGGTTCGCGAACCCCGATAACCCGGCCAAGCCGGAAGTGCACACCGCGCTGATACTGCTGCACCACCCGGATCGAGGCACTCAACAACAGCACCACTACGACCAGAGCGAAAACCAGAAGAATAATCCCACTGTGGCTCACGACGACCACCTCAATCCTTTCGCCGACAGCGTTGCAGTGACAACGCGCATATCGCCAACGCTAAAGCCGTCATTGGCGTCAGCCAGCGGCCAAAAGTCCCCGCCCGGCTCGCCGAAGGACCCTTCCTCGTGGCGGCACCCGGCACGTCAGCGGGTTTCCGCAAACCTGACCAAGACCCCGAACCACCGGGACTTCCGTCCCTAGCGCAGACACCGTGTAAACGGTCAAATAGCCCATATTGGGTTGAAAAACTCAACGATCGTGAGGTCGCCATCCAGACGGAGGTGCAGCTATGAGCCCTTCGCAACAGACCCAGGCCAGGACACGCATGTTCGCCCGCGTGATGGGCCCCTTTCTCGTGATCATCACGACTACGGCGATCGCACAGGGCTCAGGTATGCGAACACTACTGACGGATTTTCGGGCGAATCCCGTGTGGCCCTGGGTGACTGGACCTTTTATCTTACTGAGCGGATTGGTCGTCGTCGCTCTCCACCAGTATTGGCAAGGCGCTGCCCCCATCATCGTGTCACTCCTCGGATGGCTGACAACGCTGAAAGGGTTCTTTCTGATGGCCTTCCCCCAGACTTATCTGTCGTTTCCGAGCACCGCCGTTGACGCGGGCACTTCGTGGCGAGCAGGCTTCGTCGCCATGGCCCTGGTAGGGCTGTACCTGACCTTCATTGGGTGGGTTCCCGCACCGAGCCGGCCGACGACACAGGTAAGCTCAACTCCGGATCTGCCACGCGCCGCCTGACCGCGCGAGACGGCGGCGGGGATGGCGGCGCGCCTGACTTGAACTGGTCAACGTGGCCCGGTTCGGGGTCACTGCATGTCCTTCACGTGTGCACAGCCACGGCGGCTTCCAGTTCGGTCAAACACCGCTCAGTCAGCGGTATCAGGGCGTCGATGTCGGGCACCACATCGGCGCCCACAACGTAACCGAATCCCAGCTCGCCGATCAGCCGCCAGAACCCGTCACGGCCCCCAGACACGGTGCGGCGCTGGCAATGTCGGGTCAAATCAACGCTGTCGCTCTCACGCCAGACCCAGATTCCGCCGGTGTCTCTACCGCGGTGCGGATATCTGCGAAGCCTCGGATCTATTGAGTCGTTTGCGGCGAGGGCCTCTAGATACAGTTTGTCGACATAGTCGGGACCGGCGTCCGCGGGCGATGACAGGATCAGCACCGCACCGACATGCATCGGGCTGGCCACCAACTCCGCGGTCATCATCGCGGCGTCCAGCGGATCCAGCGGATTCATCTTGTCCTCGGCCACTAAGCGGACTGTTCGGACTCAACGCTTGTCATTGGTCATGAAGCAGTCTGGGAGCCCCCAACCCGCTTGCGAACGCGTTCCGCGAATGCCGCGGCCCGATCGAGGTCGTAGTCATTAGGCCGTCCCCTGTTGATCCCGCCGATGAACCCGAAAGGTCCAACCGTGTCAAACCCGCGGCAAGAAAACGAACCAATTACGTCAAAGCCCTTCGATTGGAGCCGTTTTCGAATCGGCTTGTTGTAGCCCAAGTACGGAACCTCCCGGGCGCCGCTGGTGAAAAAAGTGAACGCCCGGGTGTGGTCAACGGTTGGTAGGTGACGCATTAAGCTCCGTAGCCTTTCGTCCACCGCCATGTAATAAATGCCGGACCCGAAACCGACGAGGTCGTACTCGGGCAGCGTTGCGGGGTCGACTGACTCGGGTGTGACGACCTGGGCGTCAAGCACCTCAGCCATTCTATCGGCGACGCGGCGGGTATTGCCGTGCGATTTCGAAGCGCAGATGATGAGCGACTTCATTGCCCAACTCCTTTCGGCGAACATGGCCGGGACGGGTCCATGTTGCGTGGGCACATCGTCTTCCGGTAGGGGCTCAAAGGCACAAAGGCCCGGGGCGTTGGTCACTTGTGGTCAGGTCAGTCGAACGCATGGATCACCTGCCGGGCCATGTGCTGGATCTTTAGGCGCGTGTCGTAATCGAGGGGTAGGTCATCGAGAGCCGGGATCTCCCCCGTCGTAGTGATTACCCCGGGTTCCTCCTGCTCCCAGCGGGCATTGACCTTGTCGCCCAATACACGTGCGGGCGGGTTGTCGGAAAGCACCCGCGCATGAAACCGCTCAATGCCGTCGACGCGTGCAGCGACCGCCAGCGCAACCAGCAGCAGCGTTCCGATTCCGCGGCCCTGATACGCGTCCGCCACGGTAAGGGCAACCTCTGCCGAACCTGGGTCGTCTTCATCCCGGATGAACCGGGCATCGGCGACGACCGGCCCGTCCACAGCGTCGGTAACGACCCAGACGAAGTGGTCAACGTAATCGACCTCGAACAGATAAGCCAACCGTGCCTCGGTCGGAGCGCCGTCCTGGTACCGCCGGTACAGAGTCTGCCGCGAGAATGAACCGTCGCTTTTGAACCGCTCGGCATCGCCGGGCAGGACTGGTCGCAACAACAGCCCGGTACCGTCTTTGGCCAATACCGGGATCGGGGCGATGTATGCGGCCAGCCGCTGCCGCGCGGTCCGAACCATCCGTTCCGCAACGACCGGCATAGCGAGCATCCACTCGAAAGCGGCTTTGTATCCCAGATAGCCGCACACGTCATCTTTCGCGATCACCGTCGCCGTTCTGGGTGCGTTTCGCAGCAACGCGATTTCGCCGACGATCGTCCCCGGCGACAGCTCGGTTACCACAACCTCACTGTCTGCGCCGACATGCCTGATCTCGACTTGGCCAGATGTGATGATCGAAAAGGACACCGCCCGCTCACCCTGTCGCATCAGGACCTGGCCCGCCGCCGCATGCAGCAGCTCCAGATTGGCAGCCAATGCCGCCAGATCCTGCGCCGGGATACCGGCGAACACATTCAGCGCCGCCAGCTCCTCGCTGCTAACACCGCTCACGCCGACCCGCTTGGCGACAGCGGCCATCGCCGACGGTGATCCATTGACACAGTGGTCATCTCGCCAATTTCTGTATCGCTGCGCGGCCGACGCGTGCGCGCGTCACCCGATGTACGGTACGCGACCGGCGCGACCATCACTTGGGCAATTCGCAGGTAAGCGCAGTGACAAAGGACCCTGTCCCCGAGCCAGGGACCGCGGCAGGATCAAACGATTACCAAAAATACCTACACGAACGGTATCCGATTCGGCACCAATGGATTAACAGCATGAACGCACCACTCACCTCAATGGAGAGGCCCGACTTCACCAAGATTGAGAATCGCGCACCGTCGGTGGCACACATGTTCCTCAACCGTGTCGCCGCCACCCCGCACGCGGAGGCTTTTCGATACCCACAGGACCACAGCTGGGAGCGCGTGACTTGGCAGCAGGTTGGCGAACGCGTCTGCAACCTCGCCGGCGGGCTGATATCGCTGGGAATCGCCCCAGAGAATCGAGTCGCACTCGCGTCGTCGACGCGCTACGAGTGGGTGCTCGTCGATTTCGCCGTGATGTGCGCCGGCGCCGCGACCACCACCGTGTATCCCACGACGAACGCCAGCGACGTCGCGTACATCGTTGCCAATTCCGGAAGCCGGGTGGTGGTCGCTGAGAATCAGACCCAGCTCGACAAACTGCTTGAGCATCGCGCCGAACTGCCGGATGTGAGCAAGGTGGTGATGATCGACGGTATTGGCGACGGCGATTGGGTGATCACGCTCGCCGAACTTGAGCAGCTGGGTAAGCAATTGCTCATCGACTCGCCCGATGCTGTCAAAGACCGTGTCGCAGCCCTCGGCCCGGGGCAGCTCGCCAGCCTCATCTACACCTCCGGCACCACTGGGCGGCCGAAGGGCGTGCGCCTGACACACGGAGCATGGACGTACACCGCCGCGGCTATTGACTCGCTCAACATCCTCGGCCGCGACGACCTAAACTTTCTGTGGCTGCCACTGGCACACGCATTCGGCAAGGTGATGCTGGCGCTGCCGCTACAGATCGGCTTTCCGACCGCGATTGATGGCCGCGTCGAGAGGATCGTCGACAACCTCGCGACCCTGCATCCCACCATCATGGGTGCAGCGCCGCGGATCTTCGAGAAAGCACATGCCCGCATCGAGGGAATGGTCGCAGAGCAGGGCAGACTCCGCAAAAGGATCTTCGACTGGGCAATCGGGGTCGGCGTGCAGGTATCGGAAGCCCGACAAGCCGGGAAGAAGCCTTCGTTGGCATCATCGCTGGCCTGCAAGGTGGCCGACCGGATGGTGTTCTCCACTATCCGGGACCGGTTCGGTGGCCGGCTGCGGTTTTTCGTCTCTGCGGCCGCCGCCCTGGACCGTGACGTGGCGCAGTGGTTCGATGCCGTCGGCATCATCGTGTTGGAGGGCTACGGGTTGACCGAGACTGCGGCCGCGTCATTTATCAACCGCCCCAATGCTTACCGGTTCGGAACTGTCGGCTGGCCGTTCCCGGCCACCGACGTCAAGATCGCTGACGACGGCGAAATCTTGCTCAGGGGGCCCGGTTTGATGACCTCCTACCATGATCTGCCGGACGCCACCACCGAGGCACTCGACACAGACGGTTGGTTCCACACCGGCGACATCGGGGAAATCGACGCCGATGGTTTTCTGCGAATCACCGACCGCAAGAAGGACATGTTCAAAACCTCGCAAGGCAAGTACGTGGCGCCATCGGCGATCGATGCGAGGTTCAAGGGTCTCTGCCCGTATGTAAGTGAGCTTCTCGTCTATGGGGAAACTAAGCCATACTGCGTGGCGCTGGTCAGCCTGGACAACGAAGCGATTACCGACTGGGCCGGTAAGAATGGTCTAGCGGGTAGATCGTTCGCTGAGATAGCGCGCGACGAAAAGACCCGAGCGCTGATCGCCGAATACATCGATGCGCTGAATCTGGAGCTGAATCGCTGGGAGCAGATCAAGAGATTCACGATCCTAGACCGCGAACTCTCCGTCGAAGCCGGCGACTTGACGCCGAGCATGAAGTTGCGCCGCAAGGTGGTAATCGAGAAGTTCGCGGACCGCCTCTCGGCTCTCTACGAACCATCGTCAGTAGTGTAGCCCCGTGACCGGCTCGTGAGTGCTGGCTTGGATATCGGTTGATGTCAAGGCGAATAGCTGATTCGCCAAATCGGACAAAGCCCGGGCGATGGCAAGTTCGTCACCGATCTGGGTCACCGGCTCGTCGGCCGGATCAAGTTGCGCCAAACCAAGACCAAGGAACTTCTTGCCCGCCCAGGACAGCCTCGCCTTTGCCCGCGTGCGCTCTTCGTGCTCTTCGATCAGCACGTCGATTCGGCAAGTCTTGGTGCCGTCATCGTTGCTTGCCATCTGACTCTCCTTGTCTTGCCAGCTGATTTGTTTGAACTAGCTGATAGATATCGTGCGACTGGTTTATCTATTGCGCGGGCAGAACTAGTCGCCGCTATCAATGATGTGCATAGCGGCCTCCTCGGCAGACGCAGCTCCCCCGCTGATACCGACGTCCTCGGCCACCAACTCTGCCTCGGTGTCTTCGCCAAACCCCTCGTCCGGCGCAACAAGTCGGCCGGCGCGCACCCGCCCAACCTCGCGTCGCTGCGGGAACTCGATTTCACGCTCGGCTTCGTCGGACCGGTGCTGTTCATCTGGGTCGAGCGGGTTGCCGATTCGCGAGAGAGGATCTTGCTCTTCTTCTGCAAGCTGCTGGTCGATACTTTCCCACGGCCCGAAGGCGCCACGCCCGTACAACCGGTCGGGCGGCGAATATCCATCGTCGAGTACGTCATCGATGCCTCGGTCGATCAACGTGTCCTCTGGCTGAAGCTGGTTGTCGTCCTCCGCGCTGTACTCGCCCGCTGCGGGTCCCAGGCCGAAATTCCGAATACTCATGGCTACCTAATTGCTTTTATGGGAGATGGCCGACTGTACGACCCCGAACCGATGGCGCGCACGCTTGTCGGCGTCCGCCTGCTCTGCAGCCGTGACTATGACCGCGTCCAAGCCCGGAAAAACGGTCGCCTCGTGGTCGGTGGCAAGCCACCGCACCACATACGGTGGTGCGCCATCCGGTGAGTGAACCTCGGTGATCAGTCCCCGCTGGTCTGGCTGCTCGATCGTGGTGCCCTTGATCACCAGCCAATCACCGACCTTTGCCTTCACGCGCTTCTCCTTTCCTTTTCAAAGTTCAATCGTGCACACCACAGGGAGCCGGCGGGAGGGGTACCACGTCACCGAGTTGGATGGCCAAAGGTCCCTCTCCGCCTTGGTCGGCGGCCTAAGACGCGCCGCCCTCAACAAATTCACGGAGTTGACGGAGGCCCCAAATCTTCGGGACTTCCGCCCCTATCGCAGGCAGCGTTCGAACGATCGGATGAACCCTACGGGGCTTGAGATTCTCAACGATGACCGTAGGCGGTCATCTCGGCCAATGCGAGACGCTTGACAAAGGTGCAGCCATGAGCTCTTCACACGAAACGCAGGCCACGACGCGTGGGCGCCCGTGCGTTCGGCACATTTTCTGTTTTCTCACCGCCATGGCGGTCGCACCAAGCCGGATGACGAAACAATCGGTAAGTTCCGTGTGCCCGATTTCCCGCGCACGTGATGGCAGATCAGAATGAGCACTGCATTATCGACACGCGTAGCGACCCGCTTTGAAGAAGCTGTCGCCCGCACTCGAGAGGCCCTTGCAAAAGAAGGTTTTGGCGTGCTCACTGAAATCAACGTCACGGCGACAATGAAGGCCAAGCTTGGCGTGGACATGGAGGACTATCTGATCCTCGGCGGATGTAATCCGGAGTTGGCGTATCGGGCTATCAGCGTAGATCGAGAGATCGGGCTGCTGCTCCCCTGCAACGTCGTGCTGCGGGCCGACCCGGACGACCCGGGCACTGTGATCGTTGAGGCGATGGACCCGGGCATGTTGCTCGAGGTAACCGGCGAGCCAGCTCTAATAGCTATCGCCGATGAGGTCACCGAGAAGCTGGGCGCCGCGATCGCCTCGTTGGCCAACGGGTGCGGTTGATTTCGGCCACTGCCATACCGACCACTTCGGGCACCGCATGTGCGACCTGTGGGGTCAAACCAACGCCAAGCCCAGTGGCGGCCACTTCGATGGTGAACACCACAAGCGCGTCAGGCACTCGTCCAAGCACTTGGCCTAGCGCATGAGTGCGGCCTATATCTATGCGATGCGAACTCAACCCCTCAGGTGCATCAACCACGTCACCCAAGGTGCTGCGTCGAATCCGACCCGGCACCGACGGAGTCGCCACCGCGGCATCGATCACCACGGCAAGCCTGGCACTAGACCAGGCGTCGAGCAGGCTCATTGGCTCCGCGATGCCGGTTAACACGCGAACACCTGGCAATGCCAGATCGTTTAGCGCGGCGGCGGCGGCGATGCCCACGCCGTCGTCGCTTCGGTAGCTGTTGCCGAGGCCGACGACGACGATCTCCCGAGTCACCGCCGCTGCACCGTCAGCGTCAAGAAGTGCGCCGAGCATGAGATGCACGGGTCATAGCTGCGAATCACCTGTTCGCACAGGGCGGTCAGCGCGGCATCATCGAGAGACAGACTATCCGCAACAACGCGGGCCAGGTCCGCCTCGATGGCCGCTTGGTTCTGAGAGGTGGGCGGGATGATCGTCGCCGCTGACACCAGCCCGTCAGTGTCGATCTCATATCGGTGATATAGCAGGCCGCGGGGCGCCTCGCTGACGCCATGCCCTACGCCGGCACGGGGCGCAATATCGACGAATGGGCGCGACGGACGCTCGTACTCGTCGATGATCCGCAGCGCCTCTTCGATCGCATAGACCACTTCCACAGCACGGACGATGATGCTGCGGAATGGGTTTCGGCATTCGGACGACAGCCCAGCGTTCGCCGCAGCCTGAGCGGCGATCGGCGACAGCGCCGACGAGTTCAGCGAAAACCGCGCCAGCGGCCCGGTCAGATGGCGGCCACCATCGAGTGTCGCGTGCAACGCGGTGGAGTACGGCACCTGCGACTCGGCGACGTGGCTGGTGAAATCGGCGACTGGAAACGCCGGGCCTGCGCTGCGGGCGATGGTGCCATTCTCGATCGGGTACCGACCGGACGCCGTGAGCGCCAAGAACTCGTGCTCAAGTTCGAGGTCGGGAAAGTCGAACCCGGACACCCATTCGACCGTAGCCAGCGCGTTGTCCAGCGCCTGGCGCAATTGTTCGGCTACCGGCTTGAGCTCCAGCTTGGTTGGCACAGAATAGAATCCGCCCAGCCGCACATTGATCGGATGTATCGCCCGCCCCCCAACGAACTCCATCAACCGGTTGCCGGCCTTCTTGAGCGCCAGCCCACGCTCGACCGCCGCGGCATGATCACGCGCCATCCCCACGATGTCGGAGTAGCCGAGGAAGTCCGGTGCATGAAGCAGATAAATGTGTAGAGCGTGACTATTTATCCATTCACCGCAATACAGCAACCGGCGCAGCGCGATGAGACCCTCATCAACTTGGACGCCACAGGCTTCTTCGATCGCGTTGCACGCACTGACCTGATAGGCGACCGGGCAGATTCCACAGACCCGCGCGGTCAGGTCCGGCGGCTCGGTGTAAGCCCGTCCACGCAGGAAAGCTTCGAAAAACCGTGGCGGTTCGTAGATGTTGAGCTGGACGCTTTCCAGCGCCTCGCCCTTGAGCGTGATATGTAGTGCGCCTTCACCTTCCACCCGTGTGAGTGTGCCGACACTCAGCGTGCGGGTCTCCGCGGTCACTGCTTGCTCCGCTCGTCGGTGAAAGTGGCGACGTTGAACGTCGAAAACACCCGGTCAACGTCGCCGTCGGCCATTCCATCGCGGCGCAGCAGAGGGATCAACGTCGCTGTTCTGGGCACCGCGGACGGGCCGAAACAGCCGTAGCAGCCACGACGATGCCGCGGACACAACGCTCCGCAGCCGGCGTGGGTGACCGGTCCGAGACACGGGGTGCCGTCGGCGACCAGGACACACGTCACTCCGCGAAGTTTGCATTCCGTGCACACCGTCTTGGCCGGCAGCCGCGGTTTGCGTCCGATCAGCAGCGCGGCGAGGGTGTCGAGCAGCTGTCCGCGGTCGATCGGGCAGCCTTGCAGTTGATAATCAACCTTGACATGCGCCGACGCCGGCGTGGAGGTGGCCAGCGTGTCAATGTACTCGGGTTTGGCGTACACGACAGAGGTGAACTCGGCTACGTCGGCGAAGTTGCGCAGCGCCTGCACTCCCCCGGCGGTCGCGCACGCGCCGATGGTAACTAGCACCTTTGATTGGTCCCGGATCTCACGGATCCGTTGCTCATCGTGTTTGGTGGTGATCGAGCCCTCAACCAGTGACACGTCGTAGGGTCCGCCGACCATTGCGCTGGAAGCCTCGGCGAAAGTGGCGATTTCGACTTGGTCAGCCAGAGTGAGCAGCTCATCCTCGCAGTCCAGCAGCGTCAGCTGACAACCATCGCAGGAGGCGAACTTCCACACGGCCAGCGTGGGTCGATTCATCTAAAGCTCCTTCACCCGCAGCAGCGGGCCCGCTATGTCATAACCGACCACAGGCCCGTCGCGGCATAGCAGTAGCGGCCCCAGCTGGCAATGACCACACCAACCGATTCCGCACTGCATGTTGCGTTCCAATGACACGCGAATATCCTGGGCCGCTAAGCCTTTCGCCAGCAGGGCCTCTGCCCCGAAGCGCAGCATCGGCTCCGGCCCACACAGGAATGCGGTGGTCCGATCGGTATTCAACTCCAGTCGGCTCAGCGGCGCAGTGACCAACCCGACCTCGCCGCTCCAGCCAGGTGTCGGAGCGTCGACGATCAAATGCAATTCGATCTGCGGCTCTTCGGCCCACTTTTCGAGTTGGGCGGCGAATACGAAGTCGGTTCTCGAACGCGCTCCAACTATGAGCGTCACCTTGCCGTAGCGCGCCCGCTGCGCCAGCGCGCCGAGCACCGCCGGTCGCAACGGACACAAGCCCACGCCCCCGGCGACCATCACCAAATCTCTGCCAGCGGCCTCGTGCAACCCCCACGTGGTGCCAAACGGACCCCGCACTCCGACCACGCTTCCCGGTTTGGCATCATGCAAAGCTCGACTGACGGCGCCGACCGCACGAATCGTGTGAGTGATCGACCCGTCGGTGACGGTGGGATCCCCACTGATCGAAATCGCCGCTTCGCCCACACCGAACGCGTACAGCATCATGAATTCCCCTGGTTGCGGAGTCCGCAGTGCTTCGCCAATCGGCACCAGGGTTAGCGTGGCCGAGTCCGGACTCTCCACCACGCGTCTACGCACCTGATACGGGACAGGCGCCATGGCCGACGCCAGCGCAGCAGAGCCGATCGCCCCGTCAGTCATCGCCGGCCATCTTGTTCATCTCGGCGGTGATGTCAATACCGGTGGGGCACCACGCGATGCATCGCCCGCAGCCAACGCAGCCTGACATACCGAACTGGTCGTGCCAGGTGCCCAGTTTGTGGGTCAACCAATGCCGGTAGCGCGATGCGCCCGACTGGCGGACGCTGCCGCCGCCGTGGATGTAGGTGAAATCAAACTCGAAGCACGACGCCCATTGCCGCCAGCGCTCGGCGTGCTCACCGGTGAGGTCGCTGACATCTTCGGTGCTGGTACAAAAGCACGTCGGGCACACCATGGTGCAGTTGCCGCAGGTCAGGCAGCGACTGGCCACCTCGTCCCACTGCGGCGACTCGCGGGAGCGAACGAGGAGATCCCGTAGATCCGCGTCCGGCATCTGGCGGCCCATCCGATGGGACGCGGCCTCGACATCGGCTCGCGCGCAATGGATCTCCTCGGTATTGGCCAGGCGATGCGGCACAGCCGCGAGCACATCGGCGCCCTCCTGACTACCGATGTCGACAAGGTACGACGGCGCGTCACCGTCGAGCCGCTCCGTCAGGGCGAGATCGTAGCCCGGCCCGGCCGCGGGGCCGGTGCCCATCGATGTGCAGAAGCACAGCCCACCCGGTTCCGTGCAGTTCACCGCGACGATGAAGGCGCGCCGACGACGGGCGACGAAGGAGCTGTCGGGATACTCGGAGCGGCCGAGCACCCGGTCGAGGGTGGCAATTGCGGCCAGGTCGCACCCACGTACTCCGAGGAATGCGTACCGCGGGGCCTCCTCGTCGGATTGCGCCTCGCTGGTCCCGTCCCGAGTACCGGCCCACAGTCGCTGCCGTGGTGGATGGAGGAACTGTTTCCAGGACTGCGGCCCGGCCGAATGCCCGAATGCCGCGTCGTCGTCGCGACGGCGCACCCGATAGTGCCCAGGACCCACATCGACGCCCCAGCCGCGCGGCAGATCGTCTGCCGACTCCAGTTCGGCCAGCACGATCGCGTTGTCCCGCAACGTCGGACCGACCACGCGGTAGCCTCGCTCGATCAGCACCTCGACAAAGCGGTGCAGCCCAGCCGTGTC
>DASXMA010000294.1:0-21033 GCA_036495965.1 Mycobacterium sp. | reverse complement strand
TTCAAGACGAGATACTCTTTTTGTTCCCCTTTGATGGTCCGGGTTTCGATCGCCTCGACTAACGCAGCACCGTGGTGTGGATAGACAACGGTGTCGCCGACCTTGAAGATCATCTGATTCGAGCCCCTTTCGTTACTTCATCCTATCACGGCGGCCCGACGCGTGCGGAACAACGGTGCAGGTCAGGGGCACAACACGTGCACATTAGGGGTTGACAGGCGGAGAAGAACGTGCAATGGAACACAGTATCAATGCGCCCACCTGACCTGTGCGGGGACCCCATCCGGACCCCTGCTGCGCTGGTCTGGTGCCCTGCGCTACCGCTCTACCGGCCTTCCTACTACTGTGCATAGTTGCGTAATCGAACCGCTGCCAGACGGCGCGAGGCCCAGCAGGAGGCAAGAGTGAACCGCTTCAAGATCAGCCTCCCGACCCGGCTTTTTGCACTGGCAGGCCGGTTCGGCCTCGCCGGCCTGGTCGCCTTGACCGCCGCTGTGCTCAGCGGTTGCGGAGCCGGTCAGATCTCGCAGATGTCCACCCAGGAGCCCGCCGTCAACGGCAACAAGGTCACGCTCAACAACGTGGCGCTGCGCGACATCCGCATCCAGGCCGTGCAGACCGGCGATTACCTCCAGCCGGGCCGAACGGTCGACCTGGTGCTGGTCGCCGTCAATCAGTCGCCGGATGTCGCCGACAGGCTGGTGGGCGTGACCAGTGACGTAGGGACGGTGACGGTCAGTGGCGACGCGCGACTGCCAGCCGGCGGGATGCTGTTCATCGGTACGCCCGAAGGCGAGAAGGTGGCACCAGGGCCCATCGGCTCCAGCACCGCGGCCAGGGCGACCGTCACCTTGGCAAAGCCCATCTCAAACGGCCTCACCTACAACTTCACCTTCAACTTCGAGAAGGCTGGGCAGGCCAGCGTGATGGTGCCGATTTCGGCCGGGCTGGCGCCACAGCCCGTATAAGCAGGGTCTCGCCGGTCAGTGACACCGGGCTTGTCGCACCGGCCCGATACCGTCATGGCGTGCCAAACGTCCGCTCGCAATACCGCTGCTCGGAATGCCGCCACGTCACCGCCAAGTGGGTGGGTCGCTGCCTGGAGTGCGGCACCTGGGGCACCGTCGACGAGGTAGCGATGCTCAGTGCGGTCGGTGGCAATAGCCGTCGTGCGGGTCTAGCTTCGCGCTCCACTTCGCAAGCCGTTCCGATCAGTTCCATCGCGCCCAACGTCAGCCAGCACAGGTCGACGGGCGTGGATGAGCTCGATCGGGTGCTCGGAGGTGGTGTGGTGCCCGGCTCGGTGACGCTGCTGGCAGGCGATCCGGGCGTGGGTAAGTCGACGTTACTGCTCAAGGTCGCCCACCGCTGGGCGCAGTCCGGCAAGCGCGCGCTGTACATCTCCGGTGAGGAGTCCGCAGGCCAGATCCGGCTGCGCGCCGACCGGATCGGCTGCGGCGGCAGGGATGTCGAGGAGATCTACCTGGCCACCGAATCCGATCTGCATACCGTGCTCGACCACATTGCGACGGTCAGGCCCGCGCTGGTCATCGTTGACTCGGTGCAAACCATGTCCACCACAGAGGCCGACGGCGTCGCCGGCGGGGTTACGCAGGTGCGCGCGGTTACGGCCAGGCTGACCGCCGCCGCGAAGGCCGGTGGCGTCGCCCTGATCCTCGTCGGCCATGTCACCAAGGACGGGGCCATCGCCGGACCGCGCTCACTCGAACATCTCGTCGACGTGGTGCTGCATTTCGAAGGCGACCGCAACGGCACGCTGCGAATGGTCCGCGGGATCAAGAATCGATTCGGTGCGGCCGACGAAGTCGGGTGTTTCATGCTGCACGACAACGGCATTGAAGGGGTCGCCGATCCGTCGAACCTGTTCTTGGATCAGCGGCCAACCCCGGTCGCCGGCACCGCGATCACGGCCTCGCTGGACGGAAAGCGACCGCTCATCGGCGAAGTTCAGGCGCTGCTTGCGACGCCGTCCGGCGGCTCGCCGCGCCGCGCCGTCAGCGGCATCGACCACGCGCGGGCCGCGATGATCACCGCGGTGCTGGAAAAGCATGCCAGGCTGACCATTGCCGTCAACGACATCTATTTGTCCACCGTGGGCGGCATGCGGTTGACCGACCCTTCGTCGGACCTGGCCGTCGCGCTCGCGCTGGCCTCGGCATACGCGAACCTGCCGCTGCCCACTACGGCGGTGATGATCGGCGAAGTGGGCCTGGCGGGCGACCTGCGACGGGTCAGCGGCATGGCACGGCGGCTGAGCGAAGCCGCACGCCAGGGATTCAACATTGCGCTGATCCCGCCAGGTTGCGACCCCCAATCCGACCCAGTGCCACCGGGCATGCGCGCGCTGACCGCACCCACCATCGTCGCAGCGCTGGAGCACATGATCGACATCGCCGACCACCGCGGCAATGCGCCCCGCGGACAGCAACGGCTGGACGCATAGCCCGATGGGGCCGCAGAATGCACCCTGTGGCACGTCCGACCCTGCGTGAAACTGTCGCCCGCCTGGCGCCCGGCACCGGGCTCCGGGACGGCCTGGAGCGGATTCTGCGCGGCCGTACCGGTGCACTGATCGTGCTGGGCAACGACGAGAACGTCGAGGCCATCTGCGACGGCGGCTTCGCTCTCGATGTCCGGTACGCGCCGACACGGCTACGTGAGCTGGCAAAGATGGACGGCGCCGTCGTGCTGTCCACCGACGGCAGCCGCATCGTGCGCGCCAACGTGCAGTTGGTCCCCGATCCGTCCATCCCCACCGACGAATCGGGAACCCGCCACCGCTCCGCCGAACGGGCCGCGATCCAGACCGGCCACCCGGTGATCTCGGTCAGCCACTCGATGAACATCGTCACCGTCTACGTCGCCGGAGAGCGGCACGTGATGGCGGACTCCGCGACCATCCTGTCGCGGGCCAATCAGGCCATCGCGACCCTGGAACGGTACAAGACCCGGCTCGACGAGGTGAGCAGGCAACTGTCGCGAGCCGAGATCGAAGACTTCGTCACCCTTCGCGATGTGATGACGGTGGTGCAGCGGCTGGAGGTGGTCCGGCGGATCGGCCTGGTGATCGACTACGACTGCGTGGAACTCGGCACCGACGGGCGTCAGCTGCGGCTGCAACTCGAGGAGCTGCTTGGCGGCAACGACATCGCCCGGGAATTGATCGTGCGTGACTATCACGCCAGCCCCGAGCCACTCTCCAAAGCGCAAATGACCGCCACCCTTGACGAGCTGGACGCCCTGTCGGACACCGAACTGCTCGACTTCACTTCGCTGGCGAAGGTTTTCGGATATCCGACGACCACGGAGGCGCAGGACTCGGCGTTGAGCCCCCGTGGCTACCGCGCGATGGCCGAAATCCCGCGACTGCAGTTCGCCCACGTGGATTTGTTGGTCAAGGCATTCGGGACGCTGCAGGGCCTGCTGGCGGCCAGCGCCAACGACCTGGAATCGGTCGAAGGCATTGGCGCGATGTGGGCCCGTCACGTACGGGAGGGGCTGTCACAGCTGGCGGAGTCGACAATCGCCGACCCACTGAGCTGAGGGGTCCCGAGCTCGGCTACCCCGTTGGACCGGGAGCACCCCCCGGCGGTGCCTCAGGCGGCGGGGCGAGCGCCGGCTGACCTGGTGCGGGCACCGGCCCCGGCGGCGATGGCGGCTGATTCAGGATGAACGGGACCGGCAGCGAGCGCAGATTGCCCAGCTGTACGACGAGGTTGTAGGTGCCCGGCCCGATCGCCGGCCGCGGCAGCGGGCAATGCGGCGCCGACCCCATCCCGGTCCAGGTGACCGCGGTCGTCACCTGTTCACCCGGGGTGAAGGCTTTGACCAGGGTTTCGTTGGAGGGTGCGCAGTCCAGGTTGGACCACAGCCGCTTGTTGTCCAGCGAGTAGACGTATGCCGCCAGCACCGCGGCTCCGACGTCACGCTTGCAGGACACCAGCCCGATGTTGGTGACGACCATGGTGAATTTCGGCTGGTCACCAATGAAGTACTGGGGCGCATTGGTCAGTCCCTTGACGGCCAGCGTCGAATCGGGGCAATCGTCGCCCTCCTTCAGCACCGGCGGCGGCTGCACGGCGGCGGTGGGCGTGGGGGACTCCGGGTTTTGCCCCTGCGGTGGCGCCACGGGAGTAACCCCTTCCTGCCCCGCCGGGGGAGCAGGTGCCTGAGGAGCGGGCGAGGCCGCCTTGTTTTGAGCAGAGTTGGCTTTGTCGGCATTGGCGGGTTTGGCACCCGCGTTGTTGCTCATAAAGGCGATGACGGTGGCGACCACGATCCCGATCGCGACTACCGCAACGCCCACGGCCAGGCCTCTGCGCCGCCAATAGATCTCGGTAGGTAGCGGGCCACGCGGTTCCAGATCCAGCACATTCACACCGTAGGGCCAGGTCACATGGATTTGCCCGACCCGGCTCGGCGTGTCGCGATGTTAGCTGGCCAACCGCCGTGTTAGAGGCCGGTCGGTTCTGCGGCCAACAGCGGCGTTATTCGCCGATATCACCCCCGTGGTCGACCAACACCGCCCGCCCGTCGGCGAGCTGATAGGTGACGCCCGCGATGGCCAGCGTGCCCGCGGACACCCGCTCCGCGATGGCCGTTGAACGCTCCATGAGTTGCGCCAGCGTCTCGCACACGTGCCGTTTCTCGAACTCGTCGATACGGCTGAGGCCGTCGCGGCGGCCCATCAGGATCGAGGGCGCGACCCGTTCCACCACATCCCGGACGAAACCGCCCGGTATCGCGCCGGCCTCGATCGCCGCTAACGCCGCCTTGACGGCACCGCAGCTGTCATGGCCCAGAACGACGATGAGCGGCACGTCGAGCACCGTCACCGCGAACTCGATGGAGCCCAGCACCGCCGAGTCGATGGCCTGCCCGGCGGTGCGCACCACGAACATATTGCCCAAACCCTGATCGAAGATGAGCTCTGCGGCCACCCGGCTGTCTGCGCAGCCGAACACGACCGCAGTCGGCTTCTGCCCGCCGGCCAGGCTGGCCCGGTGCTCGACGCTTTGGCTGGGGTGTTCGGGCCTGCCGGCGACGAAACGCTCGTTACCCTCTTTGAGTGCTTTCCATGCGGTTGCCGGGCTGGTGTTTGGCATGGCACACATCATGCCGCACCCGCAGATGAACGTCCCCCCGAACGAACTCATCGACTGGTACCGCCGGTCGCATCGTGACTTGCCTTGGCGAGAGCCGGATGTCAGCGCGTGGCAGATCCTGGTCAGCGAGTTCATGCTGCAACAGACGCCGGTGTCGCGGGTGCTGTCGATCTGGCCGGATTGGGTGCGACGCTGGCCCACCGCGTCGGCCACCGCCGCGGCCAGTGCGGCCGACGTGCTGCGCGCCTGGGGGAAGCTGGGCTATCCGAGGCGGGCCAAGCGCCTGCACGAGTGCGCCACCGCCATCGCCCGCGAGCACGGCGATGTGGTTCCCGACGACATCGAAACCTTGCTGACCCTGCCCGGTATCGGTAGCTACACCGCGCGAGCCGTGGCCTGCTTCGCCTACCGTCAGCCGGTACCGGTGGTGGACACCAATGTGCGACGGGTAGTGGCTCGGGCCGTGCACGGCCTGGCCGACGCCGGGGCACCCTCTGCGACGCGTGACCACGCCGACGTCTCCGCACTGCTGCCGCGCGACGAAACAGCGCCGAAATTTTCGGTAGCCCTGATGGAACTCGGTGCGACCGTGTGCACCGCTCGCACGCCGCGATGCGGGATGTGTCCACTTGATCAGTGCGCGTGGCGGCACGCCGGATATCCGCCGGCGCAGGGGCCGGCGCGCCGCGTTCAGACCTACGCCGGAACCGACCGTCAGGTTCGCGGCAGGTTGTTGGATGTCTTGCGGGCCAACGATTCTCCGGTCACACGTGCCCAGTTGGACGTGGCGTGGCTAACCGATTGCGGCCAGCGTGACCGGGCGCTGGATTCGTTGCTTGCCGACGGACTGGTTAGCCGAACGGTTGACGGCCGGTTCGCGTTGGCCGGCGAAGCGTAGCCGCTTCAGGAGGCACTCCGCAATAGAGGCATCGCCGCCTCAGTGGCGGTCGCACCTTCATGTGCGCACAGCGCGGCGGCTATGCACCCGATTACCCGCTGGCTCAGCAGCATCCCGAGATGTCCGACGCCGTCGATCGTGATGGTTTCCACCCGGGGGTGAAAAGGCACCGACCGCATTCCCGGCACGACGACATCCAGTGCGGCTGTCACTGACAGCCAGCGCACACCGTCCGGCAATGGCGTGGCAGCGAGCCGGCGCAACAGTGGCGACCCGCGTCGCAGCGCACGGACGATCTCGACAAACGGCAGCGCACCCGCCCATGGCGACCCGCCGAAAGGGGAACCCAGCGTGATGACGGTGTCGACTCGACCGGTCAAACGAGAATCCCGGATGGCCTGCGCGATGATCACGCCGCCCAGACTGTGCCCGACCAGATGCACTTTGCCTGCACCCGTTCGGGACAACATCCTCTCCACCTCGACGACCAGCTGGTCAGCGAGCTGCTCCACCGAGTTTCCGACCGGCGCATAACTCATCGCGTCGACGGTCACGCCTCGAGCACTTAGAGCCTGCGCAACCAAGGACCAGCTCGACTTCGCTCCCCCGAACCCGTGGACGAGCAGCACCGGGCGCATGGGCGCGGCGCCGGCTATCGCCTGCGCCGACATCCTGTTCGCAGACTTGGGGTCAGCACGGAATAGGCGTACCGGCGCGGTGGCGGCTACCGACAGCAACATCGCCGCCTCGCGCGCCTGCACCACCGCGGCACGCGCCGCCAGCTGGACAGCCGGGCGGGCGCCGCCAATACCGCTCAGGGACGCCGTCATGTCCTTCCGCCTCCGCGAAACGCGGACGTCTGCCGGTTGTCCGATTGTCGGCTGCGCTGACAGCATGTCGCACCTTCCTTCTGTAACCCGCATCACATCGACAATGCGCGTCGGAAGGTCGGGGGTCTTCAATGCCAGCCGCAGTCTGGTATACGGGTTTGCAGGGGCCGCGGGCTACTTGGTAGCCGGAAGGGCTATCGAACTACGCAGCGTGCCAATCACTTTGGAGCGCATCAGCTATTGAGCGGACGTGTGGACGGACGGTTGGAGCGAAGCGCAAGATATTTGCGGCATTGCTACGAGCGCGTGCCGTAGACGTTCACCGGCTAGCCCGGAGAGCCGCAGCGAGGTGTTGAGCCGCGCTTGCCATGGCGTCCCGTAGTCGGCGGGGCAGGCACCTGGAATAACGATCCGGGCGCCAGCGGGAATGTGCATGGTGAAATGTCCGGTCACACTTATCACCTAAGCCGCGACCGCGCCGGATATGCGCCGCAGATCGGCCGACAACGCAGTGAAGGGAAAGACGGACGTGTCGATCATCGCGTCAGAACCACTGGCCATTGCGGCCGCCGAAGCGGCCAAGGTGCCGAAGCGCGCAATCCTGCCGGCCGCGGCTTTCATCATCGTCGAAATTTTGCTTGTCGCCGAAAGCATTTCGGTCATTCTGTTCAAAGAGATCGATCCGGGGCATCCGGGCGCCGGTCCCATCGCCATGTTGCTGAGCATGGCACTGCTCGCTAACTTGGGCTTGGTCTGCGGGCTGGCCGCGGCGAGTGTGGCCGGTTCCATCCGGCAATCCAAGCACGGGTAAAGCCGCGTTCAGCGGTTCGTTTGCAGCGCTTCGCGGGGAACTGACCGTAGCCTGCGAAGTTCTGTTGAGGGAGCCTTGTCCCGCCAGCCGCATGCCCGCCATGCCCGCTGTCGGGTAGTCGAATGCTCCCACTGGTGGGCCCCTTCGATGGGTGCCAGCGGCGACGACATCTGTGCGTTTGAGGACGAGTCTTGAGACATCGACGAGGTGCTGAGGCCCTTGTACTCCTCAGGAGGTGACGTCATGGCAGCAATGTACGGCCTTCTGGCCGCATTCCCGGTGATGTGGGGCTGCGCTGGCTACGTGCTGGTTTCTCACCCGGGCACCCAAGAGACCGGTGCCTCCCGGAGGCTTGGCAAATAGGCGCCAGCAGTCACTTATGTTAGGGCACTGCCGATTACGTCAACAAACTTACTCAGGGTGTGCTCGATTAGGCGCCCATACCGCCAACGACCATCAGGACACCGCATAACCCGACGACGACGGCCAGGACGAGGTGGCGGCGCGCGCGTATCCAATCGTGCAGCCGCAGCAGCACGGCTTGGGTCTTCACCGGCGTTGCAAGGCAGCCGATGAGTGGGATCTCTGCCACCGCAAACGACACGAGGGTGAACATGAGCGCGGCGCTGACCTGCGCGCCGGCATCTGCTCCCGAGGCCAGGATGGCGACGATCGCCCCCAGGTACTCCACAGGCGGCGTGGCCATTGCAATGCCCGCGGCAAAAGCCACCGTCGGTGACCCACGTTCGAGCCGCCGGCGCATCGACGTTCGACCGGATCCAGTCGACGTGTTTGGCTCTGGCAGCGGGACCGACGGGCTCCCGCCGGTGACGGCCGCCGACGTGCACCGGCGCGCCCAGTAGTGTGCGGCGATCAGCGCGGCGATCTGCACCGCGAGCACACCGATCGCGATCTGTGCGTGCGCAACTATCGGGCGGCTTGCCACGGATACCACGACTCGCACAACGGAAAGCGCGAAATCACGCAGAGCAAGAAGCACAACCAACGCCACGGCGATGCCCGTTGTGATGCCGCCGAGCCAGAATACCAACAGATTACGCATGGGCCGAGGCCGCGAGATCAAGAGCGCCGCGATCCCGATTCGAACCGGGTCGATCGCGGCTACCAGCGCGAGCAGGAGGACTGCGCTACACATTACCGACGCCTAAGAAATACGAATACTGCTGTGCTACAGAATAATCGGCGATCAGAAGGTGACCAGCTCGTATCGGCTACCGCGCGCTGTGCGCGAACTCCTAAGCACCCGTTGCTCAATCAGTTCAGCGCCACGAGCGACACCTCCGGTGGCTTCGAAACCCGCCGCCACCCGTCGCGCGCCGTCCGTCATGGTCATTGCCTCTCGAACCTTCGCCGACAGCCGAGCCGGGGTCAGCTTCCTCGCCGGCAGACGGGTGCCGCAGCGGGCCACCTCCACCCGCCGCGCGACCTCGAATTGGTCACGCCCGAAAGGCACCACGCACACCGGCACGCCGCGGGCGAGCGCCTTTTGCGTCGCGCCCATCCCGCCGTGGGTTATCGCGCACACCGCGAGGTCCAATACTGGTCCGTGCGGCGCGAACTCAAGTACCGTCGCGTTCGGTCCGGGTTTGATGCCGCTGGGCAGCCCGGCGGGTAGTGTCGCGACCACGTGCACCGGCTGGTCGGCGAGCGCCGTCATCGCGGTTCCGACGAGCTTCGCATCGGCCTGCTTTTGCGACGACGTTGTGACCAGAACGATCGGCCGGTCGATCGCGGTCAGCCAATCGGGCACCGCATCGACCGCGGGTTCGAACATGCAGGGGCCGATCATCTGTACAGCGTCTCCCCAATCCGTCTGCGGGTACTCGAACGGCTTTCCGGTCGCCACCAGCATCAGCGGTGGCCGCCGCATGAACTCATCCGCCGACGCGACGGGCGGCGCGCCGGCGCTCGCGCGAATTTTGTTGCCCAGCGGCAATACCGTCTTCTCCAGCATGCCCATCACGATGGGCCGCAGCGCCGCGTCGCGGACCCGGCCCGGCAGGCCGGGCAGTGGTGCCAGACCCAGCCCGAAGGGAGGCACTCCAGGTGATTGCAGCGCCGGCGTGTAGGGAGAGAAACATGCCCACGGAATATCACCGGCGTCGGCGACCGACTGGGCGCCCCAGCAGTTTACGTCGACGATCAACGCGTCGGGGCACGTTCGCGTGATCGCATCGGTGAAGTCAACGATTTCGTACGCGGCCCGCCGGCAGAACACGTCGAACGCCATCTTCAGGGCCGCATGGGGATTCGAGGCCTTCCAGTCCTCGTGGACGATCGCTTCGATTCGCGGATCGATGGTGTCGGTGGTGAACCCGAGAGTTCGGCCCATTTCCACACCCGTGGACAGCGTGCGCAAATGGATGTTGTGGCCGCGGCCGGACAATTCCGACAGGCGCGCGCTGAACGGGAACAGATGGCCGAGTGCCGGTGAAGTGTAAGCCAATATCGTGGCCATCGTCTTGCCCACCTTCTATGTTTCCGGGTTCGCTTGCGAGCTATTCAGCATTTTTCTTGAGCGAACCCGCTTCAGTCGTCCTCGCTGACACCAATCCCGGAATCCAGCTAGCTGGAATCTGTAGCACCCGTTCGCAAGGCCGTTGTGCGGCTTGGTGATCAGGCGCGCGATGCGAACATCAGCCGGCCCTTACCGCTAGCGGGGGGCACCAACGGCTGCTGACACCCGACACTAATGGACGCCAGCCATGCCGACACGAAACCGCCGATGCACAACACTCACAGACATGCCAACACAAAACTCCGCAACCATTGACGCGGTGACCCAGGAGATCATCGACCTCGTACAGGCCGAAGTGGGAGCTGTTGATATCACGGCCGATTCGACGCTTCAGAGTCGAGGGCTGGATTCGCTCAGGATCATGTCCCTCATCTTCAAGGTCGAGGAACGCTACGACTTCTTCCTGGAAGACGAGGACGCGGACCATCTGCTGACCGTGGGCGACCTGGCAGCGCTGGTGCTCCGCCGCGTCAAGGAACAATCATGAAAGGGGCTCCCGCGATCGGTCCGAAGCACGCGACGCTGACTGAAATGCTGGCCGCGGCCGCACAGAGTGGCATGAGTTTGTTCTTCGTGAACCGGAAAGAAGAAGACCTGGAAGTCCCGATGGCTCGCATCCGGCAGCACGCGCAGTCGATCGCCGCGGACCTGACGGCTCGCGGGTTACGGAAGGGCGATCGCGTCGCGCTGGTGCTCCCGACCGGTCCGGAGTTTGTGGAGTCCTTGTTCGGCGTGCTGTGCGCCGGGGCCATCCCAGTGCCGCTGTACCCGCCGGTCCGGCTCGGAAGGCTCGACGAGTACCACCGCAAGACGGCCGCGATGCTGCAGGCGGTGGATGCGGCCATGGTCGTGACCGACGAACGCATCCGCCGGTTCCTTGGGGTCGCCGTTTCCACGTCGGCCCCCCGCCTCGGCTGCGTGACCGCCTCCAGCCTCGGCGGCTGGAACGCGCTGCAAGTCGATGTCGCCGCCGACGACGTGGCGTTGATCCAGTTCTCTTCGGGCACAACCAATGACCCCAAGCCCGTGGCGTTGACCCATGCGAATCTGCTGTCCAACCTCGCCTCGATCGAGCGCTACCTGGTCGAGGCGGGAGGGCCGAACCAGGTCGGCGTCACGTGGCTGCCGCTCTACCACGACATGGGACTGATCGGGAATCTCCTGTCCGCGTTCTATATGCCGGCGCCGCTCGTCCTCCTGCCACCCGAGCTGTTCGTCGCGGTACCGGGTGCGTGGCTTCGGGCCATCTCACGACACCGGGGGACGGTCACTGCGGCGCCCAACTTCGCATTCGGCCTGTGCCTGAACCGTATTCGCGACGACGAACTCGAGGGGGTGGACCTGTCGTCATGGCGGGTATCCCTCAATGGGGCCGAGGCCGTCAGCGCCGCGGTGCAGCGGCGATTCGATGAGCGATTCGCTCGCTGGGGCTTGCGCTCGTCCTCGCTCACACCGTGTTACGGCATGGCGGAAGCCTCACTGGCCATCACTTTCAAGCCGGCAGGGACCTCCTATCGCACCCTCGGGCTGGACGCCGAGAAACTGGCCGCGGAAGGCGTTGTCGAGCCGGGCAGCAAGGAGCTGGTTAGCGTCGGGCGCCCGCTGGCGGGCGTAGAGGTGGAGATCCGCGACGCGGCAGGGGTGTCGTTGCCCCCCGGTCGCGTCGGTCACATCTTCGTACGCGGGCCCAGCGTCATGGTCGGCTACTTCGGACGGACCGACCTGACGGATCAGGCCCTGCACGACGGGTGGCTGGACTCGGGTGACCTCGGGTTCACCCACGACGGGGAGCTCTTCGTGTGCGGACGCCACAAGGACATCGTCATCGTGCGGGGCGCCAACCATGCTCCGGAGGAGTTCGAGGCGGCGCTGGACGACCTACCCGGCGTGCGTACCGGATGCGCGGTCGCCATCGGATTCGTGCCCGCGGGCGAGGACGACGAGGCGCTGGCCATGCTGGTGGAGACGACGTCTGACGCTCCCACGACGCTGGCCGACGACGTGGCATCGCGCGTCCAGGAACGCACCCGCATCCGGCCCGCGCACGTGGAGTTGCTGGCACCGGGAACCCTGCCGCGAACCAGCAGCGGAAAGCTTCGACGACGCGAGTCGCGCACCCAATGGCTGGCGGGCACGCTGGCCCCGCCGAAGAAGGTCACCGCCGCCCGAATGCTGGTTAAGGCGGCCCACGGGGAACTGCGCCACGCGCGCGCGTCATTCGCACGCCACACCGCGCCGAAGAAGCCGTCCGTCATCACTGAGCCATAGAAGGAAACAGCCATGTACCGGGCAGAGACCACCATTGACGCACCCTCGGGAGGCGCGTCTTCACCAACACACCTGACAGCCAGTGGAATTCGGCTGCGGCCGACGCTGCTGGGCCTGTCCTCCGCGCATCCGCCGCACTGGATCACCATGGAAGAGACCGCACGCTTCTTCCAGCACAGGTACCCGTCGGTTCGGTTCGCGCAGCGCATCATCGAGTCGACCGGCGTCAAGACGCGCCACATCATGTGGGACGCAAAGACGCTGCCGCAAGTCGGTGCCATGCAGACCGGCGACCGGATGGCGGCGCACGCCGAAGCGGTCATCGACGTGGCGTCGCGTTCGGTCAATCAAGCGATCGAGGGTTACGACAAGCGCCGCATAGGTAGCTTCGTCATGGCCTGCTCCACCGGGTATGTCAATCCCGGTCCGGATCTCCTGCTTGCCAAAGAGCTTGGCCTGCGGTCGGATCTGCGACGCACCTTCATCGGCCACATGGGATGTTATGCGGCGCTCAACGTCATCAAGGTGGCCATGGACAGCCTGGCTGCCAGACCCGAGGAGCTGGTGATTGGCAACTGCACCGAGCTCAGTTCGGCGCACGTTCGCGACAATCCGATGTCCGACGAGGATCCGCTGGAATCGCTGATCACACAGGCGCTTTTCGGCGATGCCAGCGTGTCGATGCTGATGGGATCGGCGACCGACGGCGCCGGCACGCAGTTCCTGCGCACCCACACCGAGCAGCTCTACGACCAGCACAACATGATGAGTCTGAACATCGGTAACCAGTCGTTCTGGATGACACTGGCCGCCGGGGTGCCAACGGTGCTGCAGGAGAACATCGAGGGCTTCCTGGTCAAGCTGCTGGAACCGCTGGGCCTGTCGGCCCGCGACATCAGTCACTGGGGAATTCATCCCGGTGGCCCCAAGATCCTGCGGGTGCTGGGCAAGCAACTGGCGTTGCAGCCCGCGCAACTGCGGGCGAGCTGGGATGTGCTCGCAAACGCTGGCAACTGCGCGTCGGCCACAGTGCTGCTGGTGCTGGAAAACATCCTGCGAGTCGATCGGCCTCGGCCGGGAGAGTACGGGGTGCTGTTGACGTTCGGGCCCGGGCTCACCATCGAGGGTGCGGTTCTCCGCTTCTGAGTGAGATCCGCTCGGCGACAAGGCGATCGAATCGGAGGCGACGTGTTAGAAGGCATTGCCCGGCTGGCCATTCGTGCGCCACGGCGGGTCCTGGCAGGCGCGCTGCTGGTCATGGCCGCCGCGGCCGTGTTCGGCCTGCCGGTGGCGAAAAGCCTGTCCGGGGCCGGGTTTCAGGACCCGGGGTCACCGTCCGCGCTCGCCGCGCGGCTGCTGGCCGACAAGTTCCATCAGGGCGACATGCAATTGCTGATCACGGTCACCTCTGCCGACGGCGCGCAGAGCGCCGCCGCCCGGTCGGTGGGCGCCGACATCGTCCGTCGGCTTCACGACTCGCCTTACGTGGCCCAGGTGACCTCCCCATGGACCACACCTCCGCCCGCGTCGGGGTCGTTGATCAGTAAGGACGGTAAGACGGGGCTGATCGTCGCGGGCATCACCGGCGGTGAGAACGCCGCCCAGAAGCACGCCGACACGCTGAGCGACGAATTGGTCTACGACCGCGAGCATGTCACCGTGCGCACCGGCGGGGAGGCAATGACCGCCACGCAGATCAACCTCCAGACCGAGAAGGATCTGAAGGTCATGGAAACCATCGCGATTCCGCTGAGCTTCCTGGTGCTGGTATGGGTATTCGGTGGCCTGCTGGCGGCCGCGCTGCCGTTGGCGGTCGGCGGCCTCGCGATCTTCGGCTCGATGGCCGTGCTGCGCGCGATCACATTCTTTACGCACGTGTCGTTCTTCGCGCTCAACCTGTGTGTCGCGATGGGGATGGCGCTGGCGATCGACTACACCCTGTTGATCCTCAGCCGGTTTCGCGACGAGCTCGCTGCCGGCGCCGCACGGGACGAGGCGTTGGTCCGCACGATCACGACCGCCGGGCGAACCGTGCTCTTCTCGGCGGGGACGGTCGCGCTCTCGATGTCGGCTACCGCGCTGTTTCCGATGTACTTCCTGAGGTCGTTTGCCTACGCCGGCGTCGCCGTGGTGGCGTTTGTGGCCGTAGCGGCAATCATGGTGTCAGCGGCGGCCATCGCCCTGCTCGGCGATCGACTGGGCACGCTCGAGGTTCACCAGCTGCTGCGCCGGCTGCTCCGGCGACCCGAACCGGCCCAACGCCCGGTGGAGCGGACGTTCTTTTACCGCTTAGCCACCTTTGTGATGCGCCGCGCCATCCCGATCGGGCTCCCGCTGGTCGTGCTGTTGGTCGCACTGGGCTCCCCGTTCTTGGGCGCCAAGTGGGGTCTCCCCGACGATCGCGTATTACCAGCATCGAACTCGGCGCGACAGGTAGGTAACGACCTCCGAACCGATTTCGCTGACGGCCTGGTGACAAACGTGACCGTTGTCATCCCGGACGCGGCTGGTGTCACGTCCGCGGAGCTGGGTCGCTACGCCGCGGCGCTCTCTCGCGTGCCCGACGTCTCATCGGTGTCCGCGCCGGATGGCACGTTCGTCGCCGGTGCGGCTGTCGGGCCGCCCTCGGCCGCAACCGCCATACAGGACGGCAGTGCGTTTTTGACCGTGGTGAGCAGCACGCCGCTGTTCTCGCATCCTTCCGAGGCGCAGCTCGACCGGCTACAAGCGGTCCCGGGACCGGCAGGTCGGCGCGCGCTGTTCACCGGGACCGCAGCAATCAACCGCGACACCGTCCATGCCGTCACCTCGCGGCTTCCGAACGTGCTCACGCTGATTGCCGCTATCACTTTGGTGTTGTTGTTTTTGCTGACCGGCAGCGTGGTCTTGCCACTGAAGGCTCTGGCGCTCAACGCCTTATCGCTGACCGCCGCTTTCGGTGCTGTGGTGTGGATCTTCCAAGACGGGCACCTCGGTGCATTGGGTACGACCGCCACCGGCACGCTCGCGGTCACGATGCCGGCGCTGTTGTTCTGCATCGCGTTCGGCCTGTCGATGGACTACGAGGTGATGCTGGTGTCGCGGATCCGGGAGTACTGGCGGGCGTCACGCCAGACACCGGCCGACAACGACCAAAGCGTGGCGCTGGGCCTGGCCCACACCGGCCAGGTGATCACCGCCGCGGCGCTGATCATGTCGATCTCGTTCGCCGCATTGATCGCCGCGCAGGTTTCGTTCATGCGGATGTTCGGTTTGGGGTTGACGGTGGCCGTGCTGGTCGACGCGACGCTGGTGCGCATGGTGCTCGTTCCGGCGTTCATGCATGTAATGGGCCGTTTCAATTGGTGGGCTCCGAAACCGCTTGCGCGGCTGCATGATCGGCTTCGAATTAGCGGGTCCTGTGGCGCCGTAACGCAGCCCGACGGTGACGCCACCGTTGGTGTCCAGCGCCGCCAGATACCGGTGGGCGGTTGCCCTTGATATCCCGATCGTCGCAGGGACCTCCGCGACCGCAATCCGTTCGCCGACTTCGCCAATGCAAGGCCGTTCGTTCTCGGTTGCCAGATAACTCTCGACGCCCGGTCCACCCGGGTAGCGGAGTCGCCCGGGCGCAGATGAGTAGCGGCGGATCTGCACTGAGGTGTACGGCGCCAGTCAAATAGCGATAGTGCGCACGGTCATCGATTCAATAACCATGTCCACGGGCGGGCCAAAGAACCATGCCGGGATTGCGCGCGGGTTGGGTCGCGCATCGCGGCGGCGCAGGCAGCATGGTGATGTTTGCCCGCCCTTTGCCGATATGGCCCTTTGATCGCCTAAATTGCAAGTAAGTTTGAACAGCCGAGGCGATTATCTGACCTGTTGGGTTGAGGTGAAACCGGTGACGTCCAACTCCGCAAGACAGCGTGGCAAAGACGCGAAGGACACGCGGTGAACAGTAGCGGCTTATTCGTTGCTGTATTCCTGGCCTGCGCGGTGGAGGCAGTCGAAGCGCTAACGATCGTGTTGGCAATCGGTATTGGTCGTGGCTGGCGTTCAGCGTTCCTCGGCGTCGGCAGTGCGATCGCTGTTTTGGTGCTGCTGGCCGTTGCTTTGGGTCCCGCACTGACTTCCGTCCCGCTAGGCGCGTTGCGCCTGGTCGTCGGTGGTCTGCTTCTCATCTTCGGTCTGCAGTGGCTGCGTAAGGCCATTCTGAGGGCTAGCGGCCTGAAGGCGATGCGCGACGAGACCGCGGCCTATAACGCCGAACTGGCTGCCGCGACAGCAGCCCCCGTCAATCGACGAGGGGTGGTCACCGACTGGTATGCCTTCACCCTGTCGTTCAAGGGTGTCCTGCTCGAAGGCCTCGAGGTCATCTTCATTGCGTTGACCTTCGGCGCGAATCAACACGACTTGCCGCTGGCCGCCCTCGCTGCCCTATCAGCGGTGATACTCGTCGCGGGTGTTGGGGTGGCGCTGCGCGCCCCGCTGGCCCGGGTGCCGGAAAACGCGATGAAGTTTGCCGTCGGGGTCATGCTCAGCTCCTTCGGGATCTTCTGGGCGTCCGAGGGTGCCGGCGCGCGCTGGCCAGGCGGCGATGCGGCATTGCTGGCTGTGGTACCCGTCGTCGCTGTGTTCTCGCTGGCTCTTGTTGGCCTGGTGCGCCGGAGCATCCGCCAGGCATCTGCGACCCAACCGCTCGCCGCCGGGCGGCGGCCCTCATGAAAGCCAGCTTCATGGCGTTCCTGCGATTCTGGTATGCATTCATCGTCGGAGACGATTGGAGCGTCGCGGCCGCCGTCATCGCAGCCCTGGCCGTCACCTACGCCGCCGGCACAACCTCGCTGCCGGCCTGGCTGGTGCTGCCTGCCGCAGTGGCGATCGTATTGCCCTTCAGTCTTTGGCGAGTGGCGCGTCGCCGACAGTTGCGCTAAAGACACCCTTTGATTCCCGCAAAAACAACACCAGATGCTTTGGTGGACGTGGCGTCGGAATCGCTGGCAACCGCAACTAGGGTCCCCAGGCGCTGGGCAAGTGCCACATGTCGAAAAGCGGGATGGCGCCGTGGGGGCACAGGCGGCCGCCGAGGAGTTGGGTTATCCGCCGGTGTAAAACGAATAGGTCGCGGAGTATTTGACGCTTTGCTCCGTGCCCGGAGTGCAGGAGCCCTTCGGCGGGAGGCCGCCCCTTGTTGCGAAACGCTGCACGTACGTGATCGAGCCGAATTGCCCGACGCCATGGTTTTCGGTGGCCTTCAACAGCAGCTCAGGCACCGCATCGTCGTGTGCAACAGCCGCGTTCGGCACCGTTGCGGCGCCGACCGAGCTGCCGTCGATCGTCGAAACCCACACCGGACCCTTGGAGTGAAGTGCGATGGGCTTGCCCTTGTCGCTGATGATCGCGGCGGGCTGCAGCAGTGTCCAGGCGTTATTGGTGCATCGATAGATCTGCACGCCGGCCCCCTCGAACGAGCCGACGAGCTTGTTACCGCCCGGCACCTTGACCGCGTCGGGCACCGCTACCTGTTGTTGCGCTTGATGTTCGGTCGAGGTCTGGACCGACTGCTTTGCTGACGAGCAGCCCACCATGCCTGCGCCTATCGCGAGCGCCACGACCGCCACCGCCACGGCGAAAAGCCTCATGATTAGGTGTCTCCCTATTATCCGGATGGAGTGATCTGGCTAGATATCGCCCGCGGGTTATCCGCAGGGTTACGCGGCGATGGCCTCGATCACGCTCTGTGGGGAGTCGGCCGTTAGCACCGCGGTGCGTCGCAGCCCGGCCCGGTGCAGCAGAGCGTCGAATTCCCGCAGCGAGCGCTCGCGCCCGTTGACGACTGCGAGCATGTTGAGGTCCATCAATGCGCCGAAGCTATCCTGGTCGTCATCGTCCACGACGAGTTCGAAGATCGCGATCCGCCCGCCCGGTTGCATCGCCTCGCGGCACCTGCGCAGAATCTTCACGCAGCTCTCGTCGTCCCAGTCGTGCAGGATGAACTTCAACAGATACAGGTCAGCGGGCGGGACCGACTCGAAGAAGTCGCCGCCCACAACCTCGGTGCGTCCGGCGAAGCCGTTTCGAACGATCTGCGGCTCGGCGTCTTTCGCGATGTTGGGCCGATCGAACACAATTCCATGCAGCGCCGGGTTGGCCTTTTGCAGCAGCGCCAGAAGCGCGCCGTCGGCGCCACCGATGTCCACCGCGCGCCCCACGTTCGTTGTGTCAATCAGGGCGGCGAGTTCTGGTGCCCACACCGACGTGCCGCTGCTCATGCCGGCGGTGAATTCCTGTGCCAGTTCAGGGTTGTGTTCCAGGTAATCGAAGAAGTTCATGCCCAGCGCGTTGTATGCCTGGCTGTGGCCGGTGCGCACCGACGCGCCGAATTTGATCCAGGGCAGCCAGGTCGCGCGATTGGTGACCGCCATGGCCAAGGCACGCAGAGAACGACGTGCATCCGTGCGCAACGTGTCCAGCAGTGGCGTGCCGCCAAACCGGCCGCCCTCGTCGGTGGTGAGCAATCCCAGCGCAGCGCAAGCGCGCATCAGCCGGAAAGTCGTACCGGGCGCGGTGCCCTCGCGTTCGGCGATCTCCTGCGCGCTAAGCGGGCCCACGGCCAAATGGTCGGCCAGCGACAGTTCGGCGGCCGTGCGAACGACCTGGCTGACGCAGAAGCCGAAAATCATCCCAGTCATTTCTCGATAGGGGTCGACGACAAGGGCGTACTCAGACTGCGACTGCGGCATCGGGTTTCCTCTCGACGGTGGTGGAGACCCGGCGCGGGCCCCTCGATCGGACAACGGTCGGTATGCCGAAACCGTTCAATCGCTGGGGGTTTCCACAGTTTGTTTTGTTTACGCTGGCCGTCTGCTGCGACATCAACACCGGGAAGCACAAGGCTCTGTGTAGCACCACGCCACCGCAACGCGCTAACCACGCGACCGACCCGGCCGGGGCTGCTTACCTCTGGCCCGGTTATCGCCTCGGCGCTGCGGCCGCCTACGAAGGTGCTCACCTCGCCTTCCTACCGAAGTGACGAAATACGGAGCCTTTACCCAGACCGGCGCGGGCAGCCAGGCCGTCCATAGTGACCTTTGCAGTCCCCCCTTCGGCCATGAGTTCTCGCGCCGTGCACAACAGTTGGCGGCGCTTGCGTACCGCGTCAGCACGTTCCTCAGTAGGCCTGGGTGGTATCAGCGCCAGCCGATCCATGCAGGCAACTTTACGGGCTCGAGATAATCGGGGTATAGTCCGCTTAGTAAGGATCAGGGCAGCGCACTGGGAAGGATGTAAACCGATGGCAGGAAGCAACTCTGACTTCAACGCTCAGATCATCGACAGTTTCCGAACCAACCACGGCGTAGTCGGCGGACCGTGGAAAGGAAAGAGACTTGTTGTACTGCATCATGTCGGACGCCGCAGCGGCAGGGAATATGTGGCGCCTCTCGTCAGTGCTACGGATGGAGATGCCTACCTCATATGCGGATCGATGGGAGGCGCTCCGAACGATCCGCAGTGGGTCAAGAATCTCGAAGGCGGTCCAGGGGGGACGACCATTGAGGTCGGTGACGACCTTGTCCGCGTGAAACCCACGGTCGTGCGACCAGAGGCCGCCGACTGGGAACGTCTGTACGGAATCTGGTCTGCATATTGGCCCGATTCCACGGAGTACGAAAAGAACACCACCCGCAAGTTTCCAGTGGTACGGCTAGAACCCGTCACCTGAGGCCTATCCAGGTCGACGCAGACAACAGGGGCGTGGCACTGCATCAACAGCCGGCCCGTAACACCAGGCTATTCGATCACGCCGATGTGAGCAGTAGCTCCATTGCCGAGATAGTAGGTCGGGCAGAAGATGTGCCCGCCCACCGCGCACACACTAATCCCCGGGTGGCGACACTCGGCGCTGGGCTTGTGTCACACAGGGCAGATTCGGTCGATGAGCTCCGTCCATCCGGTTTTCAGTCGTTTGCGGTTACGGGCGATTGCTGGCTTGGAGAGCTCGGCGGCTGTGAGTTGTAGCAGCAAGGGGCCGTCTAATGCGGCAGTGAGTTGAATCGCGAGGACATCAAGATCTCTTACGTCTGGGCGAATTTGACCGAGCAGCATTCGGATATGGATGCGCGAGAGGGGGCTTTCGCGTCCGGTGGGCACGGGCTGACCGCCGTCAAGCGAGGCTCGGGCGATCTCGTGGTTGTCGAACAAAAACTGCACTCGCGAGTGCCCATAGGCGATCAACCGATCTCTCGGCGGTGCCCCGGGTCCCAGTGGTGGCTTTCCAGACATCACCGCTCGTTGCAGTGCGAGTTCTTCCTCGTCGAGCAGCGCCTGGAAGATGCCTGCGCGGCTACCGAAGCGACGAAATACGGTGCCTTTACCCAGACCGGCGCGGGCAGCCAGGCCGTCCATAGTGACCTTTGCAGCCCCCACTTCGGCCATGAGTTCTCGCGCCGTGCACAACAGTTGGCGGCGGTTGCGTACCGCGTCAGCACGTTCCGCAGTAGGCGTGGGTGGTGTCAGCGCCAGCGGGTCCATGCAGGCAACTTTACGGGATCGACGTAACCGGGGTATAGTCCGGTTATGGG
>DASXMA010000293.1:0-2136 GCA_036495965.1 Mycobacterium sp. | reverse complement strand
CTGAACTTCGACAAGGGTGAGGTTGGTTTCAACGGCGGCAGCATGACCGACCCGAGCCTCGATTTCGTCGCCACCAGCACCACCAACACGATGAGCGCATCGCTGTCGATCACCGGCACCGCGAGCAATCCCAAGATCACGCTGAGCAGCACCCCCGAACTGCCGCAGGACGAGGTATTGGCGCAACTGCTGTTTCACCGCAGCAGCACATCACTAAGCCCGTTCCAGCTCGCTGCAATTGCCGGCTCCTTAGCCGAGCTGAGCGGCGCTACATCAGGCGGCGGCGATCCGCTTGGCGGGCTTCGGCAAGGCCTCGGGCTTGAACAGCTGTCGGTCGGCACCGGGGCGAGTGGTAGTGCGGCGTTGCAGGTCGGCCGCTACGTCGCACCCGGCGTCTATCTCGGTGCGGCGCAGGGCGCGGGCACCAACAGCAGTCAGGCCAAGATTGAGATCGACATTGCCAAAGGCCTCAAGGCGGTGGGGACAGTCGGTACCGGCACCAACGCAACCCCCGGCGCCACTCCGGCCGAGTCCGCCGGGACCAGCCTCGGTCTCAAATACCAATTCGACTACTGAGCGCCGTGGAAGAATACCTGCCGGACGCACCGGACGGGAGCGCCGGTATTCGTCTTTGAACTAAGACTGCATTCAAATTAGGCAATTTGCTGCCATTTCCCCAGCCTATGTCTCCGGTGAGTTGGAACCTGCCCGCTGCCTCATCGTTCCTTCGATTAAGGATAGGGGCACACTCCATGAATCCAAAACGCGATCAGCCGACTATAGTTCTGGTGGTGGAAGATGACCCGGACGTTCGCGATTTCGCGGAATTCATCATAGCCGATGATCTCGGCTTTCGGACTTTAGCCGCGGCGACTGCGAAAGAGGCAATCCTCCTTCTGGAGGAAGCCGAGATTATCGATGTGATGTTCACCGACATCACGTTACCCGATGGACCGGCTGCAATGGATGGCCTCGAACTGGCTCGGAAAGCCGTCGAATTGCATCCCCGCCTGCGGGTGATCTACACGACCGGCGGCGGCCGAACTGACAGCATCACCGGGCGGTTTGTCGAGGACGGCACCTTTCTCCCCAAGCCTTATACGGCCAACCAACTGATGCGAGCACTCGCCGATCAGGTAATCCTCGCACCCGGCTAGTTAACGCCAACTGCATTATTGTGACAAATATATGAACGGTGGAAGTACGAAGCTGACTTAGCGTTTGCGAAGACACCTGGCGATGTTTCAACCAGCGAAGGGGGTCAAAATGCGAAGATTAATCCAAAAATTCATTCTGGGCAGCGTTTCGGTACTCGCTTTGGGCATCGGAGGCGCGGCTCTGGATTCTGCTTTTAACTCTGGAGCCGACGCGGGTAACACGCTAAGTGCAGTAAGCATGCCTGCGGCATCCCAAGCGTCGGATAGTTCGATAACGGCTGATGGACTTCGGAAGGACAGCATCCGCTGGGCGCAGGTGGAACTTCGCTATAGAGGCCTCTACAAGGGGTCGCTCGACGGCGTTCTCGGGCCCCGGACGAAGCGGGCCATCACAGAGTTCCAACAGAATAACGGTCTCAGTCAGACAGCATCTCTCGATGCTCAAACCTGGGAAGCGCTAACCAGCAGGCCTGGCATCGCCCAAGGATCATCCAGCGTGCCGTCCGATGCTGACCGCTCCGGGTCAATGACCAATTCGTCCCCGGCGAGCGATTCGGGAAGATAGAGAACCTGCCGGAACACTAAACCCTACACGGGCAACCCGACGTCGACGGGCCCTATATTGAACGCGCAAAGTCACCGCGCGAGAGAACACCGGATCCGGCGACAAGGTGACGAGGTTCCGGGCGATGAAGTTGAGGCCGACCTAAGCTGAAGGGTGTGGAAAGCTTGCAGGCCTCGCTTGTGGACGGTTCCCGGTGCTCGTGCCGTTACTTCAGCCGTATCATCCCCGCCGCCGTGCCGGCCGCCAGATCCGCCGCCATGCAGGCCGGCGTCGTGAGACGCCCCGCCGCCATGTGAGCCACCCATCGTAAAATGTGGACCTCCGCCGTGCGGTCCGCCTCCGACAAAATGTGGCGTGGCGCCGCCATGCGGACCGGCGCGATGCGGTGCTGAGGCGCCGCGGAACGCGATCGCA
>DASXMA010000292.1:0-42788 GCA_036495965.1 Mycobacterium sp. | reverse complement strand
GCTGCGGTGATCCGACGGAGGTCTGGTAGCGCTCGCTGCTGCGTGCCAGGCTTCGCCCGTAGCGATCGCAGGCCGTGAAGATGCGCAGACCACGCCGAATGCTGCGACGCCCGGCGAGGCCGGCCACTCCCGCTAAGAGCGGTTTGGCGGTAATCCGGAACTGCTGTAGATCGCGGTCGAGCTCGCGTGCTTGGTCGATGGGGCTGGCGTTCTCGTCGCCGCCGAACATCCTTGCGGTGGATTTCTGGATCAGCGCGGACAATGCCTGCAGAAATTCGCGGGTGTCGTGGCGGATGGCGGTTCCGGTCTTCGTGGGCAGCACAAGGATCGCCACGGTAATCCCGATCACGGCGCCCATCGCGGTCTCCTCGATCCGCAACATCAGCACGCCGACGGAGAATTCGCCGAGCAAGCCATAGAGCAGCGCCAGCATGGTGGTGATCCAGAAGGTCATCAGGCTGTAGGTGACCGCGATGAAATAGAACGCGCAAAACAGGCAGACAAAGATCGCCACCAGCGAGGCGGTCTTGTCGCCGGCGAACAGCGTGGCCGCCAGCACGCCGCAAGGCACGCCGAGCATGGTGCCGAGCAGCCGCTGCCAACCCTTGGTCAGGGTTTCACCCCAGGAGTTGGTGCCGGCGAAGATCACGAACGCCGCGATCACCGCCCAGAACCAGCGGGACGGCGACAGCAGCTCGCCGGCCACGATGGCCAACGACGCGGCGATGGACACCTGAATGGCTTGCCGGGTGGTCTGCGACAGCCCGTTGTCCTCGGCGCCGGCGTCATCGTCGGGCGGATCCTCTTCGGGCGAGGGCGGCTTGGTGGTGCCGGGGCCTTCCACCGCGCCGGTCGTGGCGTGCTCGACGATGGCGCGGACTTCGGCAGTTGCGGTGGCGGCGTTGATGATCGCCAGCCCAAGGCGGCGTACCGCGGCTTCACCGGGGTCGTCGTCGGCGGTGGGCACCGGTTGCTGGTCGAGAACTCGCTGGGCCCGATTCGCGGCCTGCTGCAGACCGCCGCGCGCCGGAATCCGGATCGCGCGCGCGAGTTCGGTCAGCGCCCCGACCAGCTCGAGGCGGGTGCCGACCGGGATGGCGGCGGGATTTTCCGCGACGACGGTTGCCGCTGTCCGCCCGGCGGTGGCCACCCATTCGATGGCCAGTTCGGCGTCGAACAACCACGGAGACAGTTGTTGGCTGGTGACCCCGGGCCACAGCATGGCGGGATCGGCGTTGTCTTCGATCTGGTTCTGCACCATCAGGGCCGTCTCGTTGAGTCTGATGATGCGGGCCCGCATGCGGTGGCGTCGCCGTTCGTCGAGGTGGCCCGTGCGCACCGCTTCGGCGGTGGTGTCGATGACGATGGCCATCCGCGCGCGCAGTGCCCGAATCGTGGAGCGCAGCACGCGTTCTGGCCGATCGGGCAGCACATAGGTGCTCATCACGTACGTGCACACCGTTCCCACCACGACGGCACCCATCATCCAGGGCAACTCCCAAATGCTGGCGCGCAGATACAAAGTCAAGAAGTACGCCATGAACCCGACCATCCCCAGGGCTCGGCCGCGGGGGCCGAACCGGCGGATGTACACCGCGCCGAATACCACCATCACGAAGACGATGTCGCCGGCCACCGGGTGGCGTGCGAGTAGCGCGGCGACGGTAATGGAAGACGCGGCGGGCAGCGGCAGCAGCGCCATTGTGACCCGTTGCCGGTGCGGGTCCGCCTCGTTGACGGATCGGGCGGCGATCATCGTGATCACGGCGCCCAGCAACGCGACGGTCAGTGGTTGCCCCGTCGCCCGGGTCAGCAGGAAAAGCAATGCCAGCGAGCAAGCTAACGCGGCCGTCGTCCGGGTCGCCATCCGCAGTCGCAACAACCCGGGATCGGAGCCGATCCACCAATTTCGCGCGCGCTCGTAGCGCGCAGTCGACGATTCGCGGAGACCGCCGCCCGCGTCGAGATTTGCCTGATCTCGCCCGGCGTCCGCACTGTCGCGCTCAGGGGCGCCGTTCTGACCCGACACCCACTACCGCCTCTCTTCTGGCTGCTGGGGACCAGGCTAGTCTTCGAGGTCGTGACAGCGCCGACGCGGGCGAAACTGGCCGACGGCCGTGACCTGTTGTTCTTCGGGTTGCCCGGGCATTCTCCGGCGCCCGTCGCCGATCGCAGGCCGTTGCCGCAGCGCCACCCGGACCAGTCGCAGTTGCGGTTCGACCGGACCACCGGGCAGTGGGTGATCATCGCGGCGCTGCGACAAGACCGCACCTACATGCCGCCCGCCGACCAGTGCCCGCTGTGTCCGGGTCCGACCGGACTGACCAGCGAGGTTCCCGCGCCGGACTACGACGTCGTCGTTTTCGAGAACCGGTTCCCGAGCCTGTCCGGCGCCGGCCATCCGGTGGGTGTGCCCGCCGGTGACGGATTCATCTCCGTGCCCGGTCATGGCCGCACCGAGGTGATCTGCTTTTCCAGCGATCACACCGGTTCGTTCTCGGAGTTGGAATCGGCGCATGCGCGGCTGGTCGTCGAGGCATGGCGGCACCGCACCGCGGACCTGATGGCCGCACCCGGCATCGAGCAGGTGTTCTGCTTCGAGAACCGCGGCGTGGAAATCGGGGTGACGCTGACCCATCCGCATGGTCAGATCTACGGCTACCCCTATCTGACGCCGCGCACCGCCACGATGCTGGCACAGGCGCGCGAACATCGAATTCGACACGGCGGCAACCTCTTTGCCGACCTGCTGGCGCGCGAGGTCGCCGACGGCAGCCGCGTCGTCGCGCGCACCGAGCTGTTCACGGCGTTTCTGCCGTTCGCCGCGCGCTGGCCGGTCGAGGTGCACATCTACCCGAACAGGTTCGTGCACAACCTTGTCGAACTCGACGAAGCCGAACTGAACGGGTTCGCGCAGGTCTACCTCGATGTGCTGGGACGCTTCGACCGGATGTATTCGGCCCCGCTGCCGTATATTTCGGCGCTGCACCAGTTCGCCGACACCGACGCCCAGGCTGACGGCTACTTTCACGTCGAGTTGATGTCAATCCGGCGCAGCGCTACCAAGCTCAAGTACTTGGCGGCCTCCGAATCGGCGATGGACGCGTTCATCAGCGACGTCACGCCCGAAAGCGTGGCCCAGCGGCTACGGGAACTCGGCCGATGAGCGACTCAAGCATCCGGTACGCCGCTCCCGGGCGGATCAACCTGATCGGGGAACACACCGACTACAACCTCGGGTTCGCGCTGCCGATCGCGCTACCGCAACGCACCCTGGTGACTTTCATCCCCGATCGCAGCGACGCGATCAGCGTGGGCAGCGATCGCGCGGACGGCACGGTGCACATTCCGCTCGACACGGCTCCCGGCGGCGTGACCGGCTGGGCCGGCTACGTGGCCGGGGTGATGTGGGCGCTGCGTCAGGCCGGCTACCCGGTGCCCGGCGGCGCGATGGCGATCACCAGCGACGTGGAGGTGGGCTCGGGTCTGTCGTCGTCGGCGGCATTGGAATGCGCGGCGCTGGGCGCGATCGCGTCGGCGGCCGGTGTGCGCATCGACGCAACGGAGCAGGCGCGGCTGGCCCAGCGCGCTGAAAACGACTATGTCGGCGCCCCAACGGGTTTGCTTGACCAGCTGGCATCGCTGTTCGGTAAGCCGTCCACGGCGCTGCTGATCGACTTTCGCGACGTCACCGTCGCGCCGGTGCCCTTCGACCCGGACGGTTGTGGTGTTGCGCTGCTGCTGATCGACTCTCGGGCCCGCCATCGTCACGCCGGCGGCGACTATGCGGCCCGGCGCGCGTCGTGCGAGCGGGCGGCCGCCGATCTGGGCGCGCCGTCACTGCGTGCCGTCGCCGATCGCGGGCCCTCGGTTTTGGCTGAAGTGACCGACCCGGTCGACGCCCGTCGAGCCCGTCATGTGCTCACCGAGAACCGTCGGGTGGTGGATTTTGTTGCCGCGCTGGGCGATTCGGGCTTCGCCGAAGCCGGGCGGATCTTCACCGCCTCGCACGCGTCCATGCGCGACGACTTCGAAATCACCACCGAGCAGATCGATCTGATCGCCGATACCGCCGTCGGCGCTGGCGCTTTGGGCGCCCGGATGACCGGTGGCGGCTTCGGGGGCTGTGTGATCGCATTGGTGCCGACCGACCGGGTGGATTCGGTGGGCGAGGCGGTGCGACGCGCGGTGTGTGACGCCGGGTTTCAGCGGCCGGTGATCACCCGGACCCATGCGGCCGCGGGCGCGGGGCCCTTTAGATGAGCGAGCCCGCCGGCTACGTCGAGGTCCGGGCGTACGCCGAGCTCAACGACTTCTTAGCGCCCGAGATCCGCGGCGCCACCGTGCGCCGTCCGTTCCGGCCCCACCAGACCGTCAAGGACGTGTTGGAGGCGATGGGCATTCCGCATACCGAAATCGACCTCATCCTGGTGAACGGCGATCCTGCGGACTTTGACCAGAGGCCAACGGCCGGCGACCGCATCGCCGCGTACCCGATGTTCGAGGCGCTGGACGTCGGTTCGACGGCCAGACTGCGGCCGGTGCCGCTGCGCGAACCGCGGTTCGTCGTCGATGTGAATCTCGGTCGGCTCGCGCGGTTGCTTCGAGTGCTTGGTTTCGACGTGTGGTGGTCGAGTGACGCCGACGACGCGACCCTGGCTCACATCAGCCTGGACGAGCAGCGAATCCTGCTGACCCGCGATCGCGGCCTATTGAAGCGGCGGGCCATCACGCATGGTCTATTCGTCCACTCGCAGGACCCGGAGGAACAGACGCTCGAGGTGATAAGACGACTGGACCTTCGCCAACGGCTGTCGCCGCTCTCCCGATGCCTGCACTGCACGGCAAATTGACCGCGGTCGACAAACACGAGGTGGTTGACCAGCTCGAGCCACTCACCCGCCAGTACTACGAGGAATTCAGCCGCTGTGCAGAATGCGGGCGGATCTACTGGGCCGGCTCACACCACGCACGGTTGGTCGGTCTCGTCGAAAGACTGCGCCGGCAACTTTGATCGACCGGTGGATTTATCCGTAACGCTCGAGAAAGAGTTGTAGCGTAACGGCTATGGGCGTGAGTGAGTGCTCGGCGTGAGTGAGTGCTCGATGTGCGGTATCAGCTTTTCCGCGCGTGCAGATGCGGTCTACTGCTCGCCGGCATGTCGGCAGAAAGCTCATCGCGCGCGAACGGGCCGCCGGACCGCGGAACTACGCGCGGCTCTCGAACGAACCTCTGGGCCGGGGCGCGAGAAGGTCGGTGCCAGCAGGTCGCTGCAGCTGTCCGTCGCCAGATCGATGCAACGCGCCCGAGAGCAGGTCGATCGATCCCGCGAACGGTGTCGCGCGTCGGAGTGGCGCGTTGAGAAAACCTGCGCTTTCCAGCAAGAGCTCGCCCGTATCCGGGCGCGGGACGCAGCCAGGATGCCCTCGACTAAGGCTGTGCTATGGCGTGGGAATTAGACGGCCAAACAGTGGCGGTCGAGCAGGCCCTCGCCGGCGGTGCACCGCAGAGCGTGGGTTGGTTCCGCTTCTATTTCGAGGATCAACGCTGGGAATGGTCCGACCAAGTGCAGCGCATGCACGGCTACCAACCCGGAACCGTGACACCGACCACCGAGCTGGTGCTGTCTCACAAGCATCCCGAAGATCGTCGTCAGGTGGCCGCAACCATCAACGACATGGTCAATGATCGTCGGGCTTTTAGCACCCGGCACCGCATCATCGACACTGGCGGCGCCAGCCACCAAGTCGTTGTGGTGGGCGATCAGTTCTGCGACGCCGATGGTGAGGTCATCGGAACGCACGGCTTCTACATCGACGTCACATCCACAGAGGATCCCGAGGACGTCATCACCGCGAAGGTGGCCGAGATTGCCGAGCGCCGCAGCGTGATCGACCAAACCAAAGGCATGCTGATGCTGATCTACAGCATCGACGCGGCCGCTGCGTTCAATCTGCTCAAATCGCTGTCCCAGGTGCACAACATGAAGCTGGGGTTGCTCGCCCAGCAGATCGCCCGGGACTTCTCGACGTCGGGCGAAAACAACATCGCCTCCCGCTCGAAATTCGACCAGTTATTGCTGACGGCGCACCTGCGCGTGACTGACTCTGGCAACCATCCGGACGGCACCAACTAATTGCGAGGGCGATCCTCCGCAGCAGTCAACCGGATCGCCGCCAAGTGCATCCGGTCAACCGCTTCGGCGAATTCATCGAGCGTCGGTATGCGCTGGTCGCGAAATTTCAATCCGATCATCCGCTGCGCCCGCCGGACGCCATAGGACTGCGCGCAGTGCAGGTAGAGATCGGAGACGATGGCGCGGTCCCGGATTAGCTCACCGCGCATGGCGGTTTTCTTGCCGTTGTAGACGACCTCGGCAGCGGCGCCACCGCGGAAGTTTTGCTTCCAGGACGCGCCGGTCAGCGCGTAGAGATCATTGTCGATCACGTGGGCGCTCAATGGAATTGAGTATGGTCGCCCCGTCTTTCGTCCGGTGAAGCTCAACACCATCAGCTGCTTGCGCGCGGACCCGGCCAGCGGAGTGCGCAGCAGGGAGCGCAGCATCGGGTTGACGATGCGGAGTAGAGCCGACGGCGGGTGCCCGACGTCTATCGCGTACGAGTGTTCTGCCATGCCAATACCGTAGGACCAATCGGAGTCCGGCGGAACATGACGTCGCGCCGCGAGCCTGTGCGTCTGGTTGCTAGTTGGTTTTGGCGCGGCTGCCGCAGGCGGCGTCGGACCGGTCGGCGGCTAGACCATGTCGTGCTCGGTCAGCCACCGCATCACCGGCCAGCCGACGAATACCGGCAGCCAGCAGGTGAGCACCCGATACAGCAGAACCGACGGCACACCGACGGCCGCGGGTACGCCAAAGGCGGCGAGACCACCGATCAATGCTGCTTCGACGGCGCCGACGCCGCCGGGCGTCGGGGCGGCCGAGGCGAGCGTTCCGCCGACCATCGTCACCACGGTGCAGGTGACGAACGTCGCGCCGCCGCCGAAGGCTTCGACACTTGCCCACAGCGCCAGCGCTGCCCCGAGAGTCGTTCCGGCGCAACCCAGTACGATTAGCGCCAATCGTTTCGGTTCGCGGGCAAGCTGGACCAGGTCGAGGGTCACCTCCTTCACCCGCGGGCGCACCGCCGTCCCCAGCCAGTGCCGCAGCTTGGGCACCAACAGAAATGCTCCGAGGATGCCCAGCGCCACACCCGCGATCAGGTACAGCACCGTGGCGTCCGGGACGAAATGCTTGAGATCCATCGACGCGCCCGCGACGGTGCTGAACAAGATCAGCAATATGAGGTGGACGATCACCTGCACCGACTGCTGTAACGCCACCGCTGCGGTGGCTCGCATTGCGGTCAGACCGCCCTTCTGCAAAATCCGGGTGCTGAGCGCCAGCCCGCCGACGCCCGCCGGAGTCGTGGTTGCGGCAAAAGTGTTGGCCACCTGCGCGATTGACAGCTTCCAGAAGTTCACTGTCCCATCGGTGCAGGCCCACAACGCGGCTGCGGCACCCACATAGGTCAGCGCCGACACCGTCAAGCCCAGCAGCGCCCACCACCAGTTCGCGTTTCGAAGTTCCGAAAAGAAGGTCGGCACGGTGCTGATGAAGGGATATGCCACATAGACCAGCGCACCGAGCAGCACCAGTTGAATGAACTGGCTGCGGCTGAACCGGGTGATCGTCGCGGCTTGGATCTGATCGGTACCCGTTTGGCGCTTGACCTCCGCACGGGCGGCGGAGATGACGGCGCCGGCGTCGGCTATCGACTGTCGAATACGTTTTGGCACAGCAGCTTTGGTGAGCCTGCGGGAAGCCGTCAAGATAGTGTCTTTACCGAATACGTCGATCGCTGCAGCTACCGCGGATTTCGGGTCATACAGCGCTGACGTTGTCACCAGAAGTTGTGCGAGGTCGGACTCGATTTGGGCGTCGACGGCGCCGTATTCGGCGCTGCCGAATCCGCCGAACAGCACGGCGCCGTCGTGCACGGTGATCTCGTTGCTGCGCAAATCACCATGTGAGATCTGTTGGTCCTGCAAAGTTTTCAGCGATTCCCACACTTTGGCGACCGGTGTCGTGCTCGCGCATTCGTCGAGAGGAAGCCCTTGAACGGGCTGGTGCGCGTACAACATCCAGCCGCGGTCGAGTTCGGCAACGGCAATCGTCGATGTGTTCGCAACTCCCACCTCACCGACGGCGATGGTCATCAACGCGCGGTGCTCGACGACACGACGCATGGAGGTCTGAAGGGGTGCGGTCTCGGAGCCGCGCAGCCTGAGCTTCCGCCACAGTTGGCGCAGTGCGCCACCGCTGCGTTGATGCGGGCCGTACATCTCGACGACTGCCGTGTTGGAGGCCGAATCGGACTCCTGGCATGCGGCTGAAAGAACCAGCGGCCCGCGCCCGGCCGGCCGGACCACGTGCAGGCTAAAGACCACGCATCCGCGTTTGGCCAGCGCACGCACCGCACCATCCAGCGGCACCTCGAGAGCGGGAGTGCCGACGACCAGAACCACCAGCGCGCCGACGAACCAGCCCACCGCCAGTCCCAGTAAGGAGCGGGCGGGGACGATCGCGCTGATGAACAGGTGGATCGGCACGAATGCGAGCAGCAGCGCCCACCACCAACGTCGCCAGCGCGCGGGAAGCCAGGGACCCGACACGGTCAGCACCGCCGCGAGCATGGCGATCCACCGGGGGTCATCGAGGACCTGGGCCAACACGGTTTGGGGTCGATCGGAAAGCTCGAAGTGCCATCGGGGCGCCGCGATGCCGTTGCCGCCGATCGAGAGCGGAAGCACGGCCAAGAGCCCCGCGGCCGCGTATGCGCCGAGCAGTTTCCACTGCCGGGCGGCGATCAATCCGATCAGGATCGCGAACGGCAGCGCCAGAATCGCGATGCCATACGCCAGGTAGACGAGATCGGATTGGGTGGGTGTCAGCACCCCGACAATCTCTGAGATCGACTTTTCCAGCGCGACCCACTGCGGGCGGGTGATCAGCGAACCGGCGATCACGATCCCGAAGAAGACCACACTGGCGCCCAGGCGCAAGATGTCGTTGGTTCGTCGGGTCAATGGCTGCAGCAAGTTGCCCGAAACGCTGATGTCGCGTCCGTCAACCCGCATGTCCAAGATCCTTCGAGATCCTTTGGATCGGGCCGTGCTATTAGTGGCCCGCCGACAACTTAACCGGATACCTCCGGGTCGGCGTGCATGAACCTGTCGGACAGCTCGTTCACACGCAGCGCGCGTAGGGTCGCTATGTAGGCGTGCTAGCGAATTGGAGGACATGAGCGTGGCAAGAACCGACAACGACACCTGGGAGATCACCGAAAGTGTGGGTGCGACGGCGCTGGGCGTCGCGGCGGCCCGCGCGGCGGAAACCGAAAGTGAAAACCCACTGATCAGCGACCCGTTTGCGCGGGTGTTCCTCGACGCCGCGGGAGATGGCATGTGGAACTGGTTCGCCGCACCCGACCTGCCCGCCGAGATCGCCGAGGCCGAACCCGACCTGAAGCCGCGGATGCAGGGAATGGTCGACTATATGGCTGCGCGGACGTCTTTTTTCGATCAGTTCTTTCTCAGTGCCACCCGAGCCGCCCGCTCGGGCGTGCAGCAGGTGGTGATCCTGGCGGCGGGTTTGGACTCGCGGGCGTGGCGGCTGCCCTGGCCAGACGGGCCCGACGGCATTACGGTCTACGAACTCGACCAGCCCCGAGTGCTGGAGTTCAAGTCGTCGACGTTGCGGGAAAGCGGAGCCCAGCCGACGTGCAGGCTGGTGCATGTTCCGGTGGACCTGCGCCACGACTGGCCGGCAGCGTTGCAAGAGGCCGGTTTTGACAGCTCGGCGCCCAGCGCCTGGTCGGCCGAGGGACTGTTGCCGTTTCTGCCTGCGGTCGCACAGGAGCTGCTTTTCGAGCGTGTTCACGCACTGAGTGTCAGCGGCAGCCGGATTGCCGTAGAGGCGCCCGGCCCCGACTTCCTGGACGAGGATGCCCGCGCGAAGCAGCGCGAGACGATGCAGCGGGTGCGCGATCTGATGGCCAAATTGGAGCCGGAACGCGACATCCCCGATGTCCAAGACCTGTGGTATTTGGAGGAGCGCGAAGACGTCGACACCTGGTTGCGCCGTCACGGCTGGGACGTGACGGTGACGCCGGCCGAGCAGCTGATGGCCCGCTACGACCGCAGGCCACCGCAAGGCATCGAAGACGCCGCCCCGAAGACTCTGTTCGTGGCGGCCGAGCGGGCGGGGGAGTGAGCCCAAAATGAGCAAGGCCAGAACCGATAACGACACCTGGGAGATCACCGAGAGTGTGGGGGCGACGGCGTTGGGCGTGGCCTCGGCGCGTGCGGCGGAAACCCGAAGCGGGAATCCATTGATTCGTGATCCATTCGCGCAGCTCTTCCTCGACGCCGCCGGCGACGGCGTATGGAATTGGCACTCCGCTCCGCAACTACCCCCCGAGCTGATCGAAGCCGAACCCGAGTTGCCACTGCAGATGCAGTCGATGGTCGGCTATATGGCTTGCCGGACAGCGTTTTTCGACCAATTCTTCGTCGACGCGACTCGTGCGGGCATCCGCCAGGCGGTGATCTTGGCGGCGGGCCTGGACGCGCGGTCCTGGCGACTGCCGTGGCCGGACGGCGTCACGGTCTACGAGCTCGACCAGCCCAAGGTGCTGGAGTTCAAATTGTCGACGTTGGCCGAGCACGGAGCCGAGCCTGCGTGCGATCGGGTGGCTGTCGCGGTGGACCTGCGTCAGGATTGGCCGGCGGCGTTGCAGCAGGCCGGATTTGACCCGTCGGCACCCAGCGTCTGGTCAGCGGAGGGTCTGATGCCGTATCTGCCGGCCGCGGCCCAAGAGTTGCTGTTCGACCGTGTTCATGGGCTCACCGTGGCCGGCAGCCGGGTCGCCGTTGAGGCGCTGGGACCGAAGTTTCTCGACCCTGAGTATCGGGCCAAGCGCCGTGAGCGGATGGATCGGATTCGCGGGTTGATGGCCGACGTGGACCCCCAACGTGAGATCCCCAGGACCGACGAGCTGTGGTACTTCGAGGAGCGCGAAGACGTCGGGGACTGGTTCCGCCGCCACGGCTGGGACGTGACGGTGACGCCGTCCGACAAGCTGATGGCGGGCTATGGCCGCAGTGTCCCCAAGGAGGTCGAGGACCAAGTCCCAGGGAACTTGTTCGTGGCCGCGCAGCGGACGGGAAGTTAGCCGCCCCAAGGCAAAAGGAAACAATCGACTACACGACACCGACCCAGTGACGTCCGCGCGCGGTGGTGCACCGCGGCGAAAGATTTGCGACACGCCGGTGGTCTGACCACTTAACTGGAGTCACACCAGCCACAATGGCCACATGGCGCTGCAGTCGGTAGTTCGCCGATCGGTGCCCGAAAAGGTTTTCGAGCAGATCGCTGCCGATGTGCTCAGCGGCGGGATGCAGCCCGGTGAGGCCTTGCCGAGCGAGCGCCGGTTGGCGGAGGTGCTCGGAGTATCCCGGCCGGCTATCCGCGAGGCGCTCAAACGGCTTTCGGCGGCCGGTCTGGTCGAGGTGCGCCACGGCGACGTCACCACCGTGCGCGATTTCCGGCGGCACGCCGGTCTGGACCTGCTGCCCCGGTTGCTGTTTCGCAATGGCGCACTCGACACCTCCGTTGTCCGCAGCATGCTAGAGGCCCGGCTGCGCAACGGTCCAAAGGTCGCGGAGCTGGCGGCCGAACGGCACGGGCCTGAGTTGGCTGGATTGCTCGAGGATTCGCTGCACACGCTGGCGGCCGAGGAAGATCCGATCGAGTGGCAACGCGGAGTGCTCAAGTTCTGGGATCATGTGGTCGACGGCGCCGGTTCGATCGTATTTCGGTTGATGTACAACGCATTTCGCGCCGCATATGAGCCGGCGTTGGCGGCCCTGGCCAGCGCGGTGAGCGCTGAGGTCAAGCGTCCCGATGCGTACCGGAGACTGGTCGACGCCATCTGCTCGGGTGATACTGCCGGAGCGAAGAACGCCGCCCATGACTTACTCGAACTCGCCAACACCAAGGTGATGGCCGTACTCGACAGCCCAGGGGATCGGCGATGAGCATCGCCGGTGGTTATGGCGAGGGGTTATGCCCATGACCACCCAGACCGCGATCATCACCTACCTGCGCGGCCAGATCCAGCCCGGGGTCGATGCGGTCGGCGGTTTCTACCGAATGTGCGTGCTGACCGGCAATGCGCTGTTTCGACGGCCCTTCCACTGGCGTGAGGCGATCGAGCAGGGCTGGTTCATTACGAGTGTCTCGTTACTGCCGACACTTGCGGTCTCGATTCCGCTGACCGTCCTCATCATCTTCACGCTCAACATCCTGCTGGCCGAGTTCGGCGCCGCCGACATCTCAGGTGCGGGCGCGGCGTTGGGCGCGGTCACACAGCTGGGCCCGCTGACCACCGTGCTGGTGATCGCCGGTGCCGGGGCTACTGCCATCTGCGCCGACCTGGGCGCCCGCACCATCCGCGAAGAGATCGACGCGATGGAGGTGCTCGGCATCGACCCCATCCACCGGCTGGTGGTGCCGCGTGTCGTCGCCGCGACCATCGTCGCCACACTGCTCAACGGCGCGGTGATAACCATCGGCCTGGTAGGCGGTTTCGTCTTCGGTGTCTTCATCCAACACATTTCGGCCGGCGCCTATGTCGGCACACTCACCCTGGTCACCGGTTTGCCCGAGGTGGTCATCTCGGTGGTCAAGTCGGCCACGTTCGGAACCATCGCCGGCCTGGTCGGTTGTTATCGCGGGCTGACCACGAAGGGCGGCCCCAAGGGCGTCGGCACCGCCGTCAACGAGACGCTGGTGTTGTGCGTGATCGCGCTGTTCGCGGTCAACGTGGTGCTGACCACGATCGGCGTGCGATTCGGGACGGGGCGCTGACGTGTCCGAGACATCAGCGCGCACCGTACTGCGCGCCCGCTACCCGCGAACCGCCGCCAACCTCAACCGCTACGGCGGCGGCACGGCCCGAAGGTTGGAGCAGATCGGGATTTTCGCGAGGTTTACGCGACTGAGCGTCGCAGAGATTTGGTGGGCGTTGCGCCGTTACCGCCGGGAGACGCTGCGGCTCATCGCCGAGATCGGCATGGGGACCGGCGCGATGGCGGTCATCGGTGGCACGGTCGCGATCATCGGCTTTGTGACGCTGTCCGGCGGCTCGCTGATCGCCATCCAGGGCTTCGCGTCGCTTGGCAACATCGGCGTCGAGGCGTTCACCGGATTCTTTGCCGCACTGGCCAACACGCGCGTCGCTGCGCCCATCGTCGCCGGTGTCACCCTGGCCGCCACGGTCGGCGCCGGCGCCACCGCCCAATTGGGTGCCATGCGGATCAGTGAGGAGATCGACGCGCTGGAAGTCATGGGCATCAAGTCGATCTCGTTTTTGGTCTCCACCCGGATTCTGGGAGGGCTGGCGGTGGTCGTGCCGCTGTACGCCCTGGCTCTCGACATGGCATTCACATCGGGCCAGGTCGTCACAACGGTGTTCTATGGACAGTCGAACGGCACTTACGAGCACTACTTTCGCACCTTCCTGCGCCCGGAGGATGTGGGTTGGTCGGTCATGGAGGTCATCATCATCGCGGTGGTGGTGATGGTCACCCATTGCTACTACGGGTACACCGCGAGCGGTGGCCCGGTCGGCGTCGGCCAGGCCGTCGGTCGATCGATGCGTTTCTCGCTGGTCTCGGTGGTGGTTGTCGTCCTGCTGGCCCAGTTGGCGCTCTATGGCGTCGACCCGAACTTCAATCTCACGGTGTAACCGCCATGACGACGCTGCTGACGCGGAAGCGCCGCCGGATCCTCCTGTACGTGGAGGGCGTGGTCCTGTTGTTGGTCGGTGCGTTGGTTCTTGTATTGGTGTACTTGCAGTTTCGGGGTGACTTCACGCCGAAGACCGAGCTGACGATGGTGGCCTCGCGGGCGGGGCTGGTGATGGAACCGGGATCGAAAGTCACCTACAACGGGGTGGAGATCGGCCGGGTGGCCAGCATTTCGGAGGTCGAGCGTGACGGCAAGCCGGCGGCCAAACTTGCGTTGCAGGTGAATCCGAAGTACATCAAGCTGATTCCGGCCAATGTGGTGGCCAATATCGAGGCGGCCACACTGTTCGGCAACAAATACGTGTCGCTCACCTCACCGGATAACCCACAGCAGCAACGAATCTCGTCGCATGACGTGATTGACGTGCGGTCGGTGACCACCGAGTTCAATACGTTGTTCGAGACGGTCACCTCACTCGCCGAGAAAGTGGACCCGATCGAGCTGAACGCGACGTTGTCCGCGCTGGCGCAGGCGCTGAGTGGGCTGGGGGGCAAGTTCGGAGAGTCGATCGTCAATGGCAATCAGATTCTGGCGCACTTGAACCCGCGGGTGCAGCAGCTCGGCTACGACGTCCGGCGTTTGGCGGATCTCGGTGAGATCTATACCCGCGCGTCACCGGATTTATGGAACTTTCTGCAGAACGCGGTGACCACCGCGCGCACACTGACGAGGCAACAGCACGATCTGGATGCAGCGCTGTTGGCGGCGGTGGGCGCGGGCAACACCGGCGAGGACATCTTCGCTCGGGGCGGGCCGTATCTGGTGCGCGGGGCCGCCGATCTGGTGCCCACCGCTACGCTGCTCGACACTTACAGCCCTGAAGTGTTCTGCATGATCCGCAACTTCCACGACGCCGCGCCCAAAGTCGCGAACGCGGTTGGCGGTAACGGCTATTCGCTCGCGGGCGCGGGAACGATCGCAGGAGCGGCTAACCCGTACGTCTATCCGGACAATCTGCCGCGGGTGAACGCTCGCGGTGGACCCGGTGGGGGGCCGGGCTGCTGGCAGACCATCACCCGGGAATTGTGGCCGGCGCCGTATCTGGTGATGGACACCGGCGCCAGCCTCGCGCCATACAACCACTTCGGGCTCGGCCAGCCGATGTTCACCGAATACGTCTGGGGACGCCAATACGGAGAGAACACGATCAACCCATGAAAACCACTGGCACAGCAGTCAAACTCGGCATCTTGTGGATGGTGCTCTTGTTGTTCACGGTGATGATCATCGTCGTGTTCGGCCAAGTGCGCTTCGACCGCACCACCGGGTATTCCGCGTTGTTCACCAATGCCAGCGGGCTACGGGCCGGGGAGTTTGTCCGCGCTGCGGGGGTGGAGGTCGGCAAGGTCTCCAAGGTGACGCTGATCGACGGGGACAGGCGGGTGTTGGTCGACTTCACCGTAGAGAGGTCGCTGTCGCTGGATCAGGCGACGTCTGCATCGGTTCGCTACCTGAATCTGATCGGCGACCGCTACCTCGAGCTCAAGCGCGGCGATAGCGGTCGTCTGCTGGCCCCGGGTGCCACGATCCCGCTTGAGCACACCCAACCAGCCTTGGATCTCGATGCTTTGATCGGTGGGTTCCGGCCGCTTTTCAAGGCGTTGGACCCTGACAAGGTCAACAAGATCGCCCTGTCGATCATCACCGTGTTCCAGGGGCAGGGCGCCACCATCAGCGACATCCTCGACCAAACCACTTCATTGACCACAACGTTGGCGGACCGGGACCGCGCGATAGGCGAGATCATCAACAACTTGAACACCGTGCTGGCGACCACTGTCAAGCATGAGAAGGAGTTCGACGGGACAGTCGACAAGCTAGAGGTGCTGATCACCGGACTCAAGAACAGGGCCGATCCCCTGGCCGCAGCGGTGGCGCATATCGGCGGCGCCGCCGGAACCCTGGCCGACCTGCTGGGTGAGGATCGGCCACTGCTGCACAGCACCGTTGGATACCTCGAGGGCAGCCAGCAGCCGATCATCAACCAGCTGCCGACGCTGGACGACGTGTTGCGTATGCTGCCGGACGCCTACCGCATCATCGGCCGTGCCGGCGGCACCTACGGCGACTTCTTCAACTTCTACCTGTGCGACCTTTCTTTGAAAGTCAACGGATTACAGCCCGGCGGTCCGGTACGCACCGTGAAGCTCTTCGGACAGCCCACCGGGAGGTGCATGCCGCAATGAGAGCCCTGACGGAATTCAACCGCGGCCGCGTCGGGCTGATGGGTGCGATGGTCACGCTGCTCACAGTTGGGGTGGCGCAAAGCTTCACCAGTGTGCCGATGCTGTTCGCCACACCCACCTACTACGCGCAATTCGCCGACACGGGCGGCATCAGTGCGGGCGACAAAGTGGAAATCGCCGGGGTGAACGTCGGTCTGGTCCGCTCGCTGGAGATCCGCGGCGACAAAGTCCTGATCGGATTCTCGTTGGCCGGCAAGACGATCGGGACGCAGAGCCGGGTGGCGATTCGCACCGACACCATTCTTGGCCGCAAGAACATGGAGATAGAACCGCGAGGTTCGGAGCCGTTGCGGCCCAACGGTTTACTCGCGTTGGCGCAAACCACGACGCCGTACCAGGTCTACGACGCTTTTGTTGATGTCACGAGGGCGGCCAAGGGTTGGGACATCGAGGTTACTAAACGTTCGCTGCAGGTGTTATCGGAGACCTTCGATCAGACTGCTCCGCATCTGAGTGCCGCCCTCAACGGTGTGGCCAGATTCTCCGACACCATCGGTAAACGTGACGAGCAGATCAAGCAGCTGCTGGCGAACGCCAACAAGGTCGCGCGTGTGCTCGGCGACCGCAGCGAACAGGTCAACGGGTTGCTGGTCAATGCCAAGACTCTGCTGGCTGCGTTCAGGGAACGCAGCCAGGCGCTGAGCATTCTGCTGAGCGACGTGTCGGCGGTGTCAACCCAGGTGTCCGGCTTGATCAAGGAAAACCCCAACCTGAATCATGTGCTGCAGCAGTTGAGCACGGTCAGCGACGAGCTGGTCAAGCGCAAGAAGGAACTGGCCCAAGTGCTGGTACTGCTCAGCAGATACACCGCATCCCTGGCAGAGGCCGTCGGTTCCGGGCCGTACTTCAAGGCGATCGTGGCGAATCTGCTGCCCTACCAGATCCTTCAGCCGTGGGTTGACGCGGCGTTCAAGAAGCGGGGCATCGACCCGGAGAACTTCTGGCGCAGCGCCGGCCTGCCGGCCTTCCGCTGGCCAGACCCTAATGGCACCCGGTTCCCCAACGGCGCGCCGCCGCCGGCGCCGCCGGTGCTGGAGGGCACTCCGGAACATCCGGCGCCCGCGGTCCCGCCCGGATCGCCGTGCTCCTACACCCCGGGGAATCCCGGTGGCAACGTCACCATCGGGGACGAGGGTCTGCCGCGGCCATGGAATCCGCTGCCGTGCGCGGGTGCGGCCATCGGCCCGTTTGGTGGCGCCCCCTTCCCGGCGCCGCTCGACGCCCAGACTTCGCCGCCGAAACCCGATGGGCTGCCGCCCACACCAGGCATCCCGATCGCGGGCCGGCCGGGTGACCCGCCTCCCGATGTTCCGGGCACCCCGGTGCCGCTGCCAGGCAACGCGCCTCCTGGCGCACGCACCGAACCGCTGGCACCCGCCGGCCCGACGCCGCCACCGTCGACATTCGCACCGGGCCTGCCGCCGGCCCCGTTCATCACGCCCGGCGGGACCGGAGGTAGCAACCAATGAGCACAATCTTCGACATCCGCGGCCTTCGACTGCCGAAAGTATCGCGTAAGGCTGTGTTCGCCGCGGCGTTGGTTATGGTGTTGGCCCTCGTCGCGCTGGTTGTCGGAGTGCAGCTCTATCGGAAACTGACCAACACCACCGTGGTCGCTTATTTTTCTGAGACCCTCGCGCTGTACCCGGGCGACAAAGTTCAGATCATGGGTGTGCGGGTCGGTTCGATCGACAAGATCGAGCCGGCCGGCGACAGGATGCGCGTCACCTTCTACTACAGCAACAAGTACAAGGTGCCCGCTAACGCGACCGCGTCGATCCTGAATCCCAGCCTGGTTGCCTCGCGCACCATTCAGCTGTCGCCGCCCTACACGGGCGGGCCGGTGCTGAAGGACGGGGCGGTGATCCCAATCGAGCGCACCCAGGTGCCCGTCGAGTGGGACCAGCTGCGCGATTCCATCAACGGGATCCTGCGGCAGCTCGGCCCGACACCGGAGCAGCCGAAGGGGCCCTTCGGTGAGCTCATCGAAAAGGCTGCGGACAACCTGGCTGGCAAGGGCAAGCAGGTCCACGACACGCTGAACAGATTGTCCGAAGCGTTGACCGCGCTGAACGAGGGTCGAGGGGACTTCGTCTCGATCACCCGAAGCCTGGCGCAGTTCATCAGCGCGCTCTACCAGAACGACCGACAGTTCGTCGCGCTCAATGACAACCTGGCCGAGTTCACCGACTGGTTCACCAAATCCGACCACGATGTGGCCGACACGGTTCAGCGGGTCGACGACGTGCTCACTCTCGCGCGAAAGTTCGTGAGCGACAACAGGTCCGTGCTTGGTCACGATGTCAACAACCTCGCCGAGGCGACGTCCACGATCCTGCAACCCGAGCCGCGGGAGGGCCTGGAAACCGCGTTACACGTGCTGCCCACCTATGCGGGCAACTTCAACAACCTCTACCACCCGCTGCAGGGCTCGCTGGCGGGGATAATCGTATTTCCGAACTTCGCGAACCCGATTCAGTTCATCTGCAGTGCCGTCCAGGCCGGCAGCCGACTGGGCTATCAGGACTCGGCCGAGCTGTGCGCGCAGTATCTGGCGCCGGTTCTGGACGCCTTCAAGTTCAATTACGTGCCGGCCGGCACCAGCTTGTTCAGCTCAGCGGCCACCTTGCCCAAGGAGGTGGCGTACTCCGAGGAGCGGCTGCATCCGCCGCCGGGGTACAAGGACACCACCGTCCCGGGGATCTTCTCGCGGGACACACCGTTTTCACACGGCAACCATGAACAGGGCTGGGTTGTCGCGCCCGGGATGCAGGGCGCGCAGGTTCAGCCGTTCACGGCCAACATGCTGACGCCGGAATCGCTGGCCGAGCTCATGGGCGGTCCAGACATCGCACCCCCGCCGCCGGGAACGAACATGCCCGGACCGCCGAACGCCTACGACGAGAGCAATCCGCTGCCGCCGCCGTGGTACCCGCAGCCCGCACAGACGGGGGCGGGCCAGTGAGGCGCGCGGTGATGCGACTGATGGTCGGCGCCAGTCGCCGTGGACTGGTTTTGTTGCTGGCCGCACTGGTGTTGGTTTCGTGCGACTGGCGTGGCATCGCAAACCTGGCGCTGCCGGTCGGCCGTGGCACGGGCTCCAAGCACCTCACGATCTATGTGCAGATGCCCGACACGCTGGCGCTGAACACCAATAGCCGGGTGAGGGTCGCCGATGTATGGGTCGGCACGGTGCGCGACATCAGGCTGAAGAACTGGATCGCGACCCTGACGCTGGACGTCGATCCGAGCGTGCAGCTACCGGCAAACGCGACCGCGAAGATCGGCCAGACCAGCCTGCTGGGCACGCAGCACGTCGAGCTGGCCGCGCCGCCAAGCCCGTCACCGCAGCCGTTGAAGAGTGGCGACACCATCTCACTGATGAACTCCTCGGCCTACCCTACCGTCGAACGGACGTTGGCCAGCGTCGCGGTAATCCTAAGTGGTGGAGGCATCTCGAACCTCGACGTGATTCAGACAGAGATCCTCAACGTCCTTGACGGCCACGGCGATCAGGTTCGCGAATTCCTCAAGCGGCTGGACACATTCACCGCCGAACTGAACCGCCAACGCGACGACCTCACCCGCGCAATCGATTCAACGAACCAACTCCTGACCGTGGTCGCGAACCGCAATGACACGCTGGACCGGGTGCTCACCGACATCCCGCCGCTGATCCAGCATTTCGCCGACACCCGCGAGCTGTTCGCCGATGCCATCGAATCCCTGGGGCGGTTCAGCGACGTCGCCAACCGGGCACTGTCGGATACCCGACCGAACCTGCACCAGAGCCTGCAGTCGCTGCAACGACCGCTCAGCCAACTCGAAAGGGCCTCGCCGTACGTGGTCGGCTCGCTGAAATTGGGCCTCACCGCGCCGTTCAACATCGACTACGTGTCAAAGGTGATCCGTGGCGACTACGTCAACGTGTCGGGGGCACTCGACCTGACGCTGTCCACCATGGATAACACACTGCTGAGCGGAACGGGATTCTCGGGGGCGTTGCGGGCGCTCGAACAGTCGTGGGGACGGGATCCGAACACCATGATCCCGGATGTCCGCTATACGCCGAACCCGAATGACGCCCCGGGGGGCCCGCTGGTGGACAGGGGCGAGTGAAAGATGTTGACTCGCCTCATCAAAACCCAGCTGGTGTTGTTGACGGCGGTGGCGGTGGCCGCGGTGGTGGTGCTGGGCTGGTACTACCTGCGGATACCCAGCCTCGTCGGCGTCGGTCGATACACGCTGTATGCCGAATTGCCCCAGTCCGGGGGCCTGTATCGAACCGCCAACGTCACATATCGGGGCATCACCATAGGGAAGGTCACCGACGTCGAACCGACCGAGCGCGGCGCGCGGGCAACGATGAGCATCGACAATGGCTACCAGATCCCGACTGACGCGTCGGCCAATGTGCATTCGGTCTCGGCGGTCGGCGAGCAGTACCTCGATATGGTATCGAGCAGCAACCGCGGTCCGTACCTCCGTAACGGCCAGACGATCACCAAGAGCACGGTCCCCAGCCAGATCGGCCCGGCGCTCGATGCCGCCAACCGTGGATTGGCAGTGCTGCCCAAAGACAAAGTGGCGTCTCTGCTTTACGAGACGTCACAGGCTCTGGGTGGGCTGGGACCATCCCTACGGCGCCTGGTCGACGCCACCCAGGCCATCACCCACGACTTCAGGGGCAGCATCGACGACATCGACGACATCATCGAGCATTCGGCGCCCATCATCGACAGCCAGGTCAATTCCGGTGACGACATCGCGCACTGGGCCGCCAACCTCAATACCCTGGCCGCGCAGACCGCGCAGCAGGATCAAGCGGTGCGAAGCATTCTGGCCAACGCGGCGCCGACCGCCGATCAGGTCAACGCCACGTTCAGCGACGTGCGGGAATCGCTACCGCAGACACTCGCCAATCTCGAGGTCGTGCTCGACATGCTCAAGCGCTACCACAACGGCGTCGAGCAGGCGTTAGTGTTCTTGCCGCAGGGCGGTGCCATCGCCCAGTCGGTTACCTCGGCAAATCCCGGCCAGGCGGGTCTCGGCGTCGGCGTCGCCGCCCTCAACCAACCACCGGCGTGCCTGACCGGCTTCTTGCCGGCATCGGAGTGGCGGTCACCGGCGGACACCAGCACCGCGCCGCTACCGGCCGGCACCTACTGCAAGATCCCCATGGACGCAACGAACGTGGTGCGCGGCGCCCGCAATTACCCGTGCGTGGACGTGCCCGGCAAGCGTGCGGCAACCCCGCGGGAGTGCCGCAGCAACGAGTCCTATGCGCCACTGGGCACCAACCCGTGGTACGGAGACCCGAATCAGATCCTCACCTGCCCCGCACCGGCTGCGCGCTGTGACCAGCCGGTGAAACCGGGTCTGGTGATCCCGGCGCCGTCGGTCAACAACGGCCTCAACCCCGTTCCCGCTGATCGGCTGCCGGGCACGCCGCCACCGGTCAGCGATCCGCTGCAGCGGCCGGGGTCGGGTACCGTCCAATGCAATGGGCAGCAACCCAACCCGTGCGTCTACACCCCGAGCGGGGTTGCCACGTCGATTTACGACGTGCAGAGCGGCATCGTCGTAGGGCCCGATGGTGTGAAGTATTCCGTCATGAACTCGAGCAACATCGGAGAAGACGGGTGGAAGGAGATGCTGACACCAGCCGGCTGAAACCGTACGGCTGAAAAAGCGCTATGAGGCAGGCATTTCGTCAGCATGCCCCGGCTTCCCGATCCGAATCCGGCGTGTCGCTGTCCTCGCTGCGGCGGGCGTGCTCGCGCCATCTTTGGTATCCACGCCGCGCGGCGAACGCGCCCACGATGGCGCTCATGCACCACACCGCTATCGCCGAGTATGCCAACGGCGACGACAGATTCCGGATCGAGGCGCCCAGTGCGGTGTAAGCAAAAGCCCGCGGCGCCGAACCGATAAATGAACCGATTGCCATCTGCCACAAGGGAATTCCGAACGCCCCAAACACATAAGAGGCGAGCGCATCCGATATGCCGGGGATGAACCGCTGACCCACAACCGCCCACAGTCCGCGCCGTTCGATCAGCGCGTCGATGCTGTCGGCGCGTTTCGTCCCCAGCAGAGCCCGCGCGCTGTCTCGGCCAGCCCGCCGGCCGATGCGACTCGCAACCACCGCGGTGCCCACCGCCGCGCCCAGTGTCACGAAGATCCCCAAGATAGGACCGAACAACATTCCGCTGCCCGCGGCCAGAATCGAGCCTGGCACGAACAACACACCAAGGACGGCCGACACCACGACGTAGGTCAGCGGCGCCGCCGGCCCCGTCGCCGAGACCGCACGCCGCATCTCCTCGACGTCGATGACCCGCGCGACAGCTACCAGGTAGAACATTCCGAGGAGGAAGCCGGCGAACACCCCGAGCCGCACGATGTGGCTTCGCCGGGATCTGGGTCGGGATGTGGGTCGGGATGTCGGTGCGGAACCGTCGTTGTCGGCCATGCTGACCGCGATTCTTCCGCAACCGCCGGATCTCGATTGTCTCCGCCTTGCCGTGCCTGGCGGAGAATTGTCCTACCCGGCCTAACCTGGAAGCGATTTGGCTACAGGAGGCACCATTGAGCGAGCACGAAGTCAAGATGATCATTTTGTCGACTGACGATCTGGATGAATCGATCCGGTTTTACGGCGAAATGCTGGGGATGTCGCTGAAGTTTCGCGACGGAGCCCATTTTGCTGCCCTTGATGGTGGGCCGGTCACTCTCGCCCTGGCCACCGCGGTGGACCATCCCATACCGGGGCAGGTCGTCGTCGGTATCAAGACCGCTGATGTGGACGCCGCGGCGAAAGCTGTTGAGGCCAGTGGCGGAGGCATCGTGAAAGGCCCTTACGACGACGCACACGAACGCCGTGCCGTGGTCTACGACAACAAAGGCAACGGCTTGGTCTTTTACAGGCCGCTGACCCGCTGAGACCTCAGGGCCATCGCGGCTTCATCGTCGATGTCGAAGTGGCCCAAGTGTTTTGCCGACGTACGTCGCACCGGCGCCGGGCGGCCGGGCCGTCGGCAAGGAGGTCGGTTCGCTCGGCACGGTGCAGATGAAGCGCTATCGAGCGCCACCCTAACCGCGGTGGCACCATGGGCAGGGACCAGAAAGGGACGAGATGGAAACTTGGGACGCGATCTGTGCCCGGCGCAACGTACGGCAGTACAAGCCAGAACCGGTGTCAGAAGCCGATCTGAACCGTATCGCTGAGGCGGGATGGCGGGCTCCGTCCGCGAAGAACCGCCAGCCGTGGGACTTCGTGATCGTCACCGACCCGAGTCAACTCGAAGAGCTTTCCACGGTCTGGCGGGGCGCCGGTCATATCGCCGCGGCCGCGGCAGCGATCGTCTTGGTTGTGCCGGTGCCGCCGGATGATCGCAGGCTGGTGACTGACAACTACGACGTGGGTCAGGCAACGATGGCGATGATGATCGCGGCCACTGACCTGGGGATCGGCACCGGCCATTCGTCGGTGGGCGATCAGGAGAAAGCGCGCGCCATCCTGGGTGTCCCCGACGACCACCTGGTGGCCTTCATGCTCGGCCTCGGCTATCCGGCCGACCGGCCGATCACCCCGATTCGCAAACCGAATCGGCGGCCCTTCGACGAGGTCGTCCACCGTGGCCGCTGGTGAAGCGATGACTACCAGCGCTCGCAAGGGCGAATACGGATACGACGGGTCTTTCCATACCGTCTCGGCCGGAGCGCAACTGGCCGGCGTCGGAGCCACATCCGCGGCCCTGCTCACTGGGGCGGGCTTCGCGCTGGCCCGTGCTAACCGATTGGCGGCGGCGCTTGCGGCGGCGTCGGCCGTCGAGGTGCTCGCGACGGCGGCCTCCTACATCTACTCAACGAGATCGGGCAAGTTCCGCGCGTGGGATGGCGTTCTCGACAACCTGCGACTGCGCGGCGATGAAACGTTGCTCGACCTCGGATGTGGGCGAGGTGCGGTGTTGCTGGCCGCGGCCAAGCGGTTGCCGCGGGGCCGCGCGATAGGCGTCGATCTGTGGCGCGCCGACCAGACCGAAAACTCCCAGCGGGCAACGTTATCCAACGCGGCGCTGGAAAACGTCGCCGAGCGCGTCGAGGTGCATACCGCCGACATGACCGCCCTGCCGTTGACCGACGAGAGTGTCGACGTGATCGTCAGCAGCCTGGCCATCCACAACATTCCGACACACGCCGGTCGGCGAAAGGCCTTGGCCGAAGCGGTTCGGGTATTGCGGCCGGGTGGCCGTCTGGCCATCGCCGACTTGTGGGAGACCCGTCAGCATGCCGCCCATTTGCGCGAACTGGGCTGGCTCAACGTGCGGCGCCGCAACCTCGGATGGCGTATGTGGTACGGCGGTCCCTGGTTCTCCACCCGCTTGGTCACCGCGACCAAACCGAGGTGATATCAGGGCCGGATCGCGTCGTAGTCGATGAGTAGATGCCGTGGACCGCGGAACACTTGGCTGCTGCGGTAGGGCGGCGGGTCCTGGATCAGCCGCGGGTTTTCCACCCGGCGCAGGAATGCCTCCAACGCGGTGTTGACTTCAAGCCGGGCCAGCGGGCCACCGAAGCAAATGTGGATGCCGCGGCCCCAACCTACATGCTCGTTGTCGGGGCGGCGGGGGTCGAATGTGTCGGGGTCGGGGAAGCGCCGCGGATCCCGGTTGGCCGCGCCGTACATGAGATAGATGGGTGCGCCCCGTGGGATCGTGGTGCCGGCGATGTCGATGTCGGCCAGCGCCGATCGAGTCGGAAAGAACTGCACCGACGACTGCAGCCGAAGCACCTCCTCGATGGCTCCCGGAATCAGCTCCGGCCGGCCGCGTAACAACTCTATCGACCAGGGATTGCGCAGCACGGTGAGCACGCAGTGCGAGATCAGATTTACCGTCGAGTCATGACCGGCGACAAACAGCAGGATGGTGTTGTTTACGATCGCACTCGACGACATCCGCCCGTCCGGACCGTCATCGTGGACCAACTGCGAAATCATCCCTGGCCCCGGCGATTTCGCGGCATTCTCCACCAGCTCGACGATGTACCTGTGGAGCTCGACGTTAGCAGCTTCCCCGTTGGCTCGACGGACCCGGCCCTCTTCGGTTTGGATGTCGGGGCCGAGATCGAAGATGCCTCCCGCGATGTCTGCGATCCAGGCGTGGAACTGGGGCTCGTCCTCAATCGGCACGCCCATGATCCGGCAGATCACGTTGACCGGCAGCGGGTAGGCGAACTCGTCGACCACGTCGATGCGGGTTTTGCCAATCCCTTTGTCGAGCAGCTCGCTGACGATCTGCTGGCACAGCGGCTCCTGGCTTGGGATCAGGCCCGGTGAATGTGGTGGCCCGAAAAAGCGCATGCACTGACGGCGCGCCCGGTCGTGTTCTGGCGGGTCCTGCGCGATAAAGCTCGGTTCCTGGCCATAGGCTCCGGCAATTTCGGGGGCCATCTCGACCGTCGACTCGTTGGCGATCCGCCGATCGCTGGCGGTCGGCGGGCGACCTTTGCGAAGGTCGGAACTCACCCGCGGGTCGTGGGCTAGCGCCATCAGTTCCTCGTATCCGGTGACGGCATAGATACCATTGGTCACTCGCACGACCGGCGTCTCACGCAGCTCGTCGAAGAACGGATAGGGATTGGCACGGTTTTCGTACCGCATCGCTGCGTCGAAGGCTTCTTCGGGGGTCAAAGCGATTTCCTCACTTATCGCTACTTATCGCTGCCGTGCGCGGAACTCGGCGTGCCGCTCGCTGGGGTCGTGGCCCGTCAACACCACATCCGGGGTCTCGGTCGGCACGCCGCGCGCTGGGAAGTCCGCCGGCATCACGCGCATGTTCTCCGGAAAATCAAAGCCTGGCGGATGCGGCGGAAATGGCCCCGACCGAGCTATCTCATCGCGGTAGTAATCGATCCACTTGGCGTGGTTGAAAGTGACCGCACCGACGATGCGGCCGCGACGACCATAGGCTGCGGCAAACCGACGCTGCTTCACCGAACCCTGGGTGAAGACGATCTCATCGCCAAACGAAGGCACGCCAACGGATTTGATGTTGACGCCGAACTGGGCTGACCAGAATTGCGGAACCAACAGATGTGCCCAGCGGTCCAGCTCATCGCAAACCATGTTGTGCGCGGCAACCCGCGCACCCAAAACGGCGTTATCCCAATGCTCCATCGCCAGGAACTCGTAGTCATAAAGGACATGTGGGGCCCGGGCGATGTCGCCTGCCACGAAGACGTGGTTGGTGACCACCCCGTTGATGTCAAACGCGCGGCACCCGGCATCGCAACCGACGCCCCAGAACCCGGCAGCCAGCCGGGCGCCCTCAAGCCACTCGACGTTGCGGACTGACCCCAACGACGTCACCACCACATCGACGTCCAGCGTGCTGCCGTCGGATAGCCGCGCGCGCCGCACGTGCCCGTCCGTATCACCCTCCAGCGCCAGCACCGAGACACCGGTGCGAAGATCTACGCCGGCCGCAAGCTGCATCTCGGCGGCGATTGCGCCGATCACGCCACCCAGCGGACCGCACAGCGGTGCCGGACCGCGCTCGGTGACGGTGACCTCAAGATCAAGCTCCCGGCACACCGACGCCACCTCCGACCCGATGAACCCGGAACCGATGATCAGCACCCGCCGCGGACGGGCAGCCAGCGCGGCCTGCAGCCGCGCGGCATCGGTGCTGGTGCGCACGGTGTGGACGCTCTGCAACGCGGCCTCATCCGCGTTGGGCCATCGCCGCGCCCGCGCACCCGTGGCAATCAGCAGGCGATCACCCGCCACCTCGCTACCGTCAGCCAGCCGCACCAGCTGATTAGCCCGATCCAGGGCGGTCGCGGCGACACCGAGTCGCCACTGCGCATCCACCGCGCGCAGCCGCGGCAGCTTCGTATGATCGGCAGCCACCCACCCCTTGAGAACTTGCTTGGATAGTGGGGGCCGGTCATACGGTTCGTCGGGCTCGTCGCCAATGATGGTCAGCTGTCCGCGAAAACCCTCTTCCCGCAGCGCTTCGGCGGCGCGCAGTCCAGCCAGCGAAGCGCCGACGATGACGATGCGGCCGGTGTCCTTGAAGCCGTTCGTGCTCACCGTGGACCCGCTATTCGCCGTCAAGCCTGTCCACGATGATCGCCCGCACCGGGCAGGCCGCCGCGGCCCGCATCACGCGCAAACGTTGGCTGTCATCCGGGTTGGGGTCATAGGTGAGAGCCTCTTCGCCGCTGAGTTTGAGAACCTCCGGGGCCAGCGGCACGCAGTGCGCATACCCGAGGCAGCGGTTCAGGTCGACAACGATACGCATAGCGACCCCGATCCTCGTGGCGAAGATCCGACGCCTGGCAGCCTACATCCAGATGCGATGCCAATTGCGGTGTTTGCAAAACCCTTTCGTTGCTCGAAAAGATATCGCATGCGATATCGGATTACCGGATCGTCGCATGGTCTACGGACCGCGGCGGCGGTCCATCGCGCAGGCATGCATGCTGGGGGGATGAACAGAAACGAGATCACCGAGCAGATCGTCGTTGCCCGCCTGAGTCGAGGCCTGACATGGCAGGAGCTGGCCGACGCCATCGGCAGGCCGGTGGTGTGGACCACGTCGGCGTTGCTGGGTCAGCACCCCATTCCCGCTGAACTCGGCAAGGTCGTGGTCGAGATGCTGGGTCTCGACGAGTCGGTGGTGCCTGTCCTGGCCGCCCCGCCCATGCGTGGCGGGCTGCCGACAGCGGTGCCGACCGACCCCACCATCTACCGTTTCTACGAGGCGCTTGGGGTGTACGGCGGCGCCATCAAGGAACTGATCCACGAGCGGTTCGGCGATGGCATCATGAGCGCGATCAACTTCAGCGTCGACCTGCAGAAGAAGCCGCACCCATCGGGCGACCGCGTTGTGGTGACGTTCGACGGCAAGTTCCTTCCCTACGACTGGGTTTCGGTGGAAAACTAAATGGCGGTCAAGGCAGAACAGCCGAAATCTGTCGATCTCGTGCTCTCCGGTGGCGGCGTCAAGTTCATCGGTCTGGTGGGCGCCATCGTCGCGCTGATGGATGCCGGCTATTCGATCAAGAGAGTGTCGGGCGTTTCGGCCGGCTCGGTGGTCGCGGCGATCCTGGCGGCCGCATCCAACGATGGCCAGTTGACCGGCGAGGAAGTCAAGGAGCTCGCTTTCTCGGTACCGCTGCACACGTGGCGCGACGCGGGGCCCGTCCCCTATCTCGGTGCAGTGTGGGGACTGGTAAAGGAAACGAGCTTGTACCGGGGCGACGCCGCCTACGACTGGATTCGGAGCGAGTTGAAGAACCTGGGCGTCACCTCCTTCGGTGATCTGGTCGTCGACGAGGACCCGCTCGACGAACGGTGCTACAAGCTGGTGGTCACCGTCGCCGATTTGACCGCCGCCCAGCTGGTGAGACTGCCGTGGGACTACCCGCGGCTCTACGGGCTGAACGCCGATGAGCAGCCGGTCGCCGAAGCGGTGCGCGCCTCGATGGCGATCCCCTTCGTTTACCGCCCGGTCAAGCTGACCGGCGCCAGCGGCGCGACATCCACCCTCGTTGACGGTGGTGTGCTCTCGAACTTTCCAATCGACACCTTCGACCGGCCCGACGGCAAGCCGCCGCGCTGGCCCACCTTTGGGATCACGGTTCTGCCGCGGCCTACGGAGGGCCTCGGTGCGGTGATGCCCGCGCTGAAACCCCTGCGCATTTTTGAACAGACGGCATTGCTGGAAAGCCTGCTCACGACCATGCTGGCGGGCCACGACCAGACCCACCTAAATCACCCTTGGGTCTCCGCCCGCGCAATCGCAGTCGAATCGACCAATGTGGGCGTGCTCGACTTCGATATCCCCATAGGGCGCTTGGAAGAGCTCTACGACAAGGGGTATGAGGCTGCCCAGGAGTTTCTGTCGACGTGGGACTGGGCGGCTTATCTCAAACGCTTCCGCTGGGCCGGTTGACGGCCATCTGGTCACGCCGAAGGGCGAAGTGACGGCCCGGCGCCGACGTGTCACACTTCTCAAGTGGAGGAGGCGGCATGAGGTGAGGCGGTTGCCCGGGCAACCGCATCGCCTTCTGTCTGTCTACAGACCGAATTCGGCTTCTACGCCGTCGATTCCGGCGCGGATGGCCTTCAGCGCGTCGGCACGGGCGCGCAATTTGGTCGCGGCGTGGGCATGTTGGTGCAGACCGGCGAACTCCTGTGCGGCTTCTTCGGCGCGGCTGAGCACCATCTCGGGCATCACGATCTCGTCGACAAAGCCGGCGGCAAGGGCGGTTTCGCCGAAGAACGTCTTGGCCAGCCCGGTGGCTTGCTGGTACGCCGACCTCGTCAGCCGCAGCTTCATGATCTCCAGGGCGGCGTACGGGATGATCATGCCGATCGCAACTTCGTTGGCCTGAATGTTGTACGCGTGAGCGGCCACCCGGTGATCACCAGACGACAACAGGAACGCCCCCATCGCGATGGCATGGCCGGTGCAGGCCATTACCACCGGCTTCGGGGAGGACAAGAGTCGATACGCCAGCTCGAAGCCGCCCCTGAGCATGTCGATTGCGGGCTGCACCTCGCCGGAGGTCAAAATCTTCAGATCGAACCCGCCGCTGAACACCCGTTCATTCCCGGCGATGACCAACGCCTTGACGTTGTCACTGTCGGCCTGATCAATGGCTTCATTGAGGGCCTGCTGCATGGTGGGGCCCAGCGCGTTGACTTTGCCGTCGTCCATCCGGATGACCGCGATGGAATCGTTGTGGCTGTAGGTGACCGGGCCGCTCATGGGTTACTCCTTCGATACGGACAGCGGAGTCGATTGAATCAGATCGACATTGCGCAGGCCCGCCCGGCCGGAGCTGGCCCGGCGTCACACGTGCTGGCTGTGATGTTTGCCCAGATCGTTTTCCGCATTGCCCCAGCGCAGGCTGACATCGGTGGGTCCGTCGAGTTGCCTGGTGCGCCACCGGTCCTGAGTTTCCTGCACGGCACCATTGATCCGTTCGATCTCGCTGCGGAACACGTCGGGACGCGTCTCCTTGCTGGCGTAGTGAAAGTAGGTGAGCAGCCCGCGCAGCAGTTCCAGTTTCTGCTTTTCCCTCTTCGCCAGGTCATGCGTCGTCATCAACTCGATGCGTTGAACGGGTGGCAAGGCATCCCAGTCCAGCACCACGTTGGTCTCCAGCGGACGACGTTCCGGCCGCCAGAACCCCCACCCGCGCGGCTTATCGGGGCAGTCGTAGTAGATCACCGTCCCGGTAAAACGTGATTCGATACCTCTTCCAATTTCGGCGCGGTCCAGCGCCGAATCCCACACCATCCGCCATTCCTGGCCGGGCGCGAGTACCGGCAACTCGCGGGGAAGCTGCAGTTCGACGACATCGGCATAGCCGTCAGCGGCATTTTCGTATTCGGCCACCGTCGGTGGATTCGGAAATGAAAATCGGATGTCATACGCCGCGGTTCGGCCGAAATTCCGGACCACTAGCTCGATCACGTGCCAATCGGCGGCATGCGGTTCCATGAGCATGGCGACGTGGGGACGGGTCTGATCCGCCACCAACGCCCGGTTGCGGTTGATCTGCCGGTTTATAAACACCAGCGCGACGACACCGAGCACAATCGCCGCCCATGCCGCCCACGCCAGCCAGGTGCTGGACCCAACGTTGGTGACCCCGCGCCAGCTGTCCTGGATCCACCCCATTGAATCCACCCTCCGCTTATATCACAGTGATCTTCCGCACGAGATTTCGCTGGCCTGATAGTAGAGGCGATGGGTGAATATCGCCGCATATGGAATCACAATGACCAGCGCGTGGCTCATGCTGCGCAAATGGTGAACGAGAAACGCCGGCTGAGTCCTTCAGCCGCCCATCAACATTCGCCACTGATCAAGGTCAGCGGCCCGATACACATAGTTGGAGCGCTTGACCTCCGATAACGATGCACTGGCATCAACGGAATACCAGTGCCCGGGAAATACCGTCGGGTCACCGGGAAGCCCGGCGAGCTGCTGCAGACTGCGATACATCTCATCGGAGTCGCCACCCGGAAAGTCGGTGCGCCCGCAGCCGTCCAGGAACAGCGTGTCACCCGCGACCAGCCGGCCGTCCAGCAGAAAACACTGGCTGCCGGGCGTGTGACCCGGTGTGTGCAGCAGCTCGATTTCGATATCTCCGATGTTGACCTTGTCGTGGTGCTCATGGGTGGTGAGGTCGCCCAGCCCGATCCCGGTAACCCGCGAAACCCAAAGCGCCTCATGGATATTCACGTGCACGGGCACACTGGCCCGCTCCAGCAGCTCGGCTAGTCCCTTGAGCTCAAAGCCCATCATGTTCCCGCCCACATGGTCGGGGTGATGGTGGGTCACCAGCACCCCCGACAAGTGCATGCCGTCGGCCTCCAGCGCGTCGAGAAGATCGCCTGCGGCATACGCCGGGTCGACCACCACGCAATCTCCGGTCTGACGGTCTCCGATCAGGTAGGCGAAATTGCACATTTGTGTCGCGAACATGTCGCCAGCGGCGAAATCGCGACCGGAAAGCAGTTGACGGAAGTACAGCCGGTCTGCAGACAAATCTGACACGTCACCAGACTATGACCCTTCCCGGTGACGCCGTATTTCGGGCGTGGTCACCTGCGCGACACGCCGGTGGGTGCGCGGATTAAAGCCCTTTCGCTGCAATGCCGCACATCTTGGCGACGAACGCCGCTGACAACCGATCCATCTTGTCTGCGCTGGGTATCGTTGGCCCATGCGGAAGAAGGTCGAGATCGAGGTAGACGTCGATCTGGTCCAGGAAGCAATACGCCGATACCACCTGGCTGACGCGCGCGAGGCCGTCCATCTTGCGCTACGGACCCTGCTCGGCGAGCCCGATGACTCAGTGGGTGAGCAGCATCACGACGACTACGACGAGTTCAGCGACCTCAGTGCCTGGGAACCTCACCGCAGCAGCGACACCGGTAGATCCTTCTAGCAACCTCGGGCCGTGCCTGTGGTTTGGCGCCGTTGCGCGCCAGGCTGTACCCTCTTTTAGGCCCGCGGGACGACTGGTCGCTTCGGGTGAACGGCCCCCTTAGCTCAGTCGGTAGAGCGTTTCCATGGTAAGGAAAAGGTCAACGGTTCGATTCCGTTAGGGGGCTCGGCGGACGCCGAGCAGGGATGGCGGCCCCGACCCCAAATGGGGTGGCCAGAGGCGATGTAGCTCAGTCGGTTAGAGCGAACGACTCATAATCGTTAGGTCGCCGGTTCGAGTCCGGCCATCGCTACAACACAACAATGCGCACTTTGAGAGATTTGAGAGAGAACCGTCATGGCTTCCAGTACCGACGTGCGGCCGAAGATCACCTTGGCATGCGAGGTGTGCAAGCACCGTAACTACATCACCAAGAAGAACCGCCGCAACGATCCCGACCGGATGGAGCTCAAGAAGTTCTGCCCGAACTGCGGCAAGCATCAGGCGCACCGCGAGACACGCTAGCGCCAAACCGCAAGCGTTTATTCAGATTGACTAGGTAGGTTCTAGACCCGTGGCGTTGACCGGAAACATTGTCGGGATGCACTACCGTTATCCCGACCATTACGAGGTAGAGCGCGAGAAGATCCGCGAGTACGCGATTTCCGTGCAAAACAATGACGCTTCGTTCTTCGAGGAGGACGCGGCCGCCGAACTGGGCTACAAAGGTTTGCTGGCTCCGTTGACGTTTATCTGCGTGTTCGGCTACAAGGCTCAGACGGCGTTCTTCCAACACGCGAACATCGCGGTTGAGGACGCGCAGATCGTTCAGGTCGACCAAGTGCTGAAATTCCAGAAGCCGATCGTCGTCGGTGACAGGCTGTACTGCGATGTTTACGTGGACTCGGTCCGCCAGTCACACGGTACCCAGATCATCGTGACCAAGAATATCGTCACCAACGAAGCCGGTGACGTCGTGCAGGAGACCTACACGACCCTCGCGGGCCGTGCCGGCGAGGATGGAGAAGGATTTTCTGATGGCGCTGCGTGAGTTCAGCTCGGTGAAGGTGGGCGATCAGCTTCCGGAGAAGACCTACCCGTTGACCCGCCAGGACTTGGTGAACTACGCGGGGGTCTCTGGCGACTTGAACCCGATCCACTGGGACGACGAGATCGCCAAGGTCGTCGGGCTGGACACCGCGATCGCTCACGGAATGTTGACCATGGGGTTGGGTGGCGGCTACGTCACGTCGTGGGTCGGCGACCCGGGTGCGGTCACCGAGTACAACGTGCGGTTTACCGCCGTGGTGCCGGTGCCCAACGACGGCAAGGGGGCCGAGCTGGTGTTCAGCGGCAAGGTGAAGTCGGTCGATCCAGAGAGCAAATCGGTGATCATCGCGCTCACGGCCACCACCGGTGGCAAGAAGATCTTCGGCCGGGCTACCGCATCGGCGACACTGGCGTAGTCCATGGCGCTCAAAAGAGACATCCGCGGAATGAGCTGGCAGTACCCGGACTACTTCGAGGTGGGCCGCGAACAAGTTCGCGGATTTGCGCGAGCGATCAAGTGCGACGATCCGGCCTGCTTCGACGAGGCAGCGGCCGCCGAGCTCGGCTACGAGACCATCATTGCACCGATAACTTTCGTGTCGATCTTTGGGAAAATTGTCCAGGACGATTTCTTCCGGAATGTCGACTTGGGCATGGAGACTTTGCAGATCGTCCAGGTCGACCAGCAGTTCCGCTACCACAAACCGTTGCGTGTCGGCGAAAAGCTCTTCGGCCGTATGGAAGTCCAATCGGTGGATGAGCGTTTCGGCGCCGACATCGTCATCACCAAGAACACCTGCACCAACGACGCTGGTGAGGTCTTGTTGGAGGCCTACACCACCCTGATGGGCCACGAGGGTGACGACTCCATCCAGCTCAAATGGGACAAAGAATCCGGGCAGGTCGTCAGAACCGCGTGATTAGTATCTGACTCCCGCGCCGATGTACACTCGGACCTCGGGGTTTTCCCATTACAGCGCGCTGTCCGTCGGTCCGGCGATCACCGAACGGAGAGCGCGCGTGTCGTGTAAGCCCCGGTAGGTAAGCGCAGGTTGGCCTGCCAACCGCGAAGGGGCGTAGCTCAAATGGCAGAGCAGCGGTCTCCAAAACCGCAGGTTGCAGGTTCAAGTCCTGTCGCCCCTGCTGAAGGCGAAGACGTGCCATGCTGGACACTGAACGGGTACCCGATCAGCACGGGACGGATCGCGGGATAGCTAGCGAACAAAGGAGCATGCGGTGAGCGACGAGGGCGACGCTGCGAACGACGCCGCAAGCGACGGCGGCGAGACTGACGACAGCCGGGCCAGCGGTGGTCGGACGGCCGTGGTGACCAAGCCTGCGGCGCGGCCGCAGCGTCCCAGCGGCAAGCGGTCTCGGCAGCGAGTGGCGGATGTCGACGACGACGTCGACATCGAGTCGCCGGACGAGGCTGAGGTCGCCACCGACGACAAGGCCAAAAAAGCCCGGACATCCAAGAAGGCCGGTGCCGGCAAGCAGGCCAAGAAATCGAGAAAACCTGCGGACCGTGCGGCGAATCCGTTCGTATTCGTCTACAACTACCTCAAGCAGGTCGTTGCAGAGATGCGGAAGGTGATTTGGCCGAACCGCAAACAGATGCTCACCTACACCTCAGTGGTGCTGGCCTTTCTGGCCTTCATGGTGGCGCTGGTCGGTCTCGCGGACTTTGGCCTGACCAAGCTGGTCATGTTGGTGTTCGGCTGAGCTTCGAGAGTACAGAGAGGACTGAAAACCGTGACTACCTTCGACGGTGACACGTCCGCGGGTGAGGCGGTCGACGTGCAAGAGGCGGCCGACGTGCAAGAGGCGGCCGACGTGCAAGAGGCGGCCGACGTGCAAGAGGCGGCCGACGTGCAAGAGGCGGCCGACGTGCAAGAGGCGGGCGACGTGCAAGAGGCGGGCGACGTGCAAGAGGCGGGCGACGTGCAAGAGGCGGCCGACGTGCAAGAGGCGGCCGACGTGCAAGAGGTCAAGGAGGCCGAGGCTCATGCCGAGGAGGCCGACCCGGCCACCGCGCTCAAGGCGGAACTGCGCAGCAAACCTGGCGACTGGTACGTCGTGCACTCCTACGCGGGATACGAGAACAAGGTCAAGGCCAATCTCGAAACCCGTGTGCAGAACCTGGACGTCGGCGACTACATCTTCCAAGTGGAGGTGCCCACCGAAGAGGTCACCGAGATCAAGAACGGCCAGCGCAAGCAGGTCAACCGCAAGGTGCTGCCCGGCTACATCCTGGTGCGCATGGATCTGACCGACGATTCGTGGTCCGCGGTGCGCAACACGCCCGGGGTCACCGGGTTCGTCGGTGCGACGTCCCGCCCGTCGGCGCTGGCGCTCGACGACGTGGTGAAGTTCCTGCTGCCGCCGGGGTCGACGAAGAAGGCCGCCAAGGGTGCGGCCGCCACCGCCGCCGCCACCGAGGCGGGCGGCCTGGAACGTCCGGTCATTGAGGTCGACTACCAGGTGGGCGAATCGGTAACGGTCATGGACGGACCGTTTGCCACGTTGCCGGCCACGATCAACGAGGTCAACGCCGAACAGCAGAAGCTCAAGGTCCTGGTGTCGATCTTCGGCCGCGAAACACCGGTGGAACTGACCTTCAGCCAAGTCTCCAAGATTTAACCCCAGGAAGGAACATCAACATCTCATGGCCCCGAAGAAGAAAGTCGTCGGCCTGATCAAGCTGCAGATCCAGGCCGGGCAGGCCAACCCCGCCCCGCCGGTGGGGCCCGCGCTCGGCCAGCACGGTGTCAACATCATGGAGTTCTGCAAGGCGTACAACGCCGCGACGGAGAACCAGCGCGGCAACGTCATCCCGGTGGAGATCACGGTTTACGAGGACCGCAGCTTCACCTTTGCGCTCAAGACGCCGCCTGCCGCCAAGTTGCTGCTCAAGGCCGCCGGCGTGGGCAAGGGCTCGGCGGAGCCGCACAAGACCAAGGTCGCCAAGGTCAGCTGGGATCAAGTGCGCGACATCGCCGAGACCAAGAAGGCCGATCTCAACGCCAACGACATCGACGCCGCCGCCAAGATCATCGCCGGCACCGCCCGGTCGATGGGGATCACCGTTGAATAGGTTTGCATAATCCCCGACGTGGGAGGGCCAGCTTCGGCCCGCTTGATAACCACGACCCAACACCAGATTGGATATTTCAATGAGCAAGAACAGCAAGGCATACCGCGCCGCGGCCGAGAAGGTGGACCGCAACAACCTCTACACCCCGCTGCAGGCGGCCAAGCTCGCCAAGGAGACGTCTTCGGCCAAGCAGGACGCGACCGTCGAGGTGGCGATCCGGCTGGGCATCGACCCGCGTAAGGCAGATCAGATGGTCCGCGGCACAGTCAATCTGCCGCACGGCACCGGTAGGACCGCCCGCGTCGCGGTGTTCGCAGTTGGTGAAAAAGCCGAGCAGGCGCAGGCCGCCGGCGCCGACATCGTCGGCAGTGACGATCTGATCGAGAAGATTCAGGGTGGCTGGCTGGAATTCGACGCTGCGATCGCGACCCCTGACCAGATGGCCAAGGTCGGACGCATCGCTCGAGTGCTGGGTCCGCGCGGCCTGATGCCCAACCCCAAGACCGGCACTGTGACCCCCGACGTCGCCAAGGCAGTGGCCGACATCAAGGGCGGCAAGATCAATTTCCGCATCGACAAGCAGGCCAACCTGCACTTTGTCATCGGTAAGGCGTCGTTTGACGAGAAGAACCTCGCGGAGAACTACGGCGCCGCGCTTGACGAGGTGCTGCGGCTCAAGCCGTCCTCGTCGAAGGGCCGCTACCTGAGGAAGATCACCGTGTCGACGACCACCGGCCCGGGCATTCCGGTCGACCCGTCGATCACCCGGAACTTCGCGGAGGCCTAGCCGGCGCGTCTATCCGCCGCACTCAGCGATACGCCGCCGCAAGAATTCGCGGCCTGGCTCAGAACCGTTGGACTCCAACGCCATTCGGTACCAGTTGAGAGCCTCGGTAGGCCGTCCCGCGCGCCGCAGCAGATCGGCGCGTACCATCGCGACGAGATTCGAGCGGGCCAGCCGGGGATCATGCGCCACCTTGTCCAGCGCGTCCAGGCCGGCGTCGGCGCCGTCGCGGAACCCGATCGCCAGCGCGCGGTTGGCGCCCACCACCGGGGAGTCGGTCATCTGCAGCAGCCGGTCGTAGGCGGCGCAGATGGCGACCCAGTCGGTCTGTTCCCAGGACGGCGCCGTCGCGTGCAGGGCCGCGATCACCGCCTGCGGCAGGTAGGCGCCCGTCGATCCTTGGGCCTGACGCAAGCGATCCAGCCCGCGGGTGATGCGGCCGCGGTCCCACCGGCGGCGGTCCTGGTCCTCGAGCGGCACCAGCATTCCGGCGTCGTCCACCCGGGTCGCTCGTCGCGAATCATGCAGCAGCATCAGGGCAGCCAAGGCGTGCGCCTCCGGCTCGCTGGGCATCAGCGCGCACAACTCCGCGGCCAGCCGGACGCCCTCGTCGCACAGTTCGTCGCGAATCGCCGAGGGCCCTGCGGTCGACCAATAGCCCTCGGTGAACACCGAGTAAATGCAACTGAGCACGTGGGGTGTGCGCTCGGCCAGCAGCTCAGGAGGTGGCACCCGCAGCGGGATGTTGGCGCGCCGAACCTTGTTCTTGGCGCGCGTGATGCGCTGGCCGATGGCCGGCTCATTCTGCAGTAGTGCACGGGCGATCTCTGCGACGGTCAACCCGGACACCAAGCGCAGCGTCAGTGCCAGCTGGGACTGCCGGTCCAGCGCCGGGTGTGCGCAGGTGAACATCATCCGCAACTCGTCGTCGCGGACCGGGTGCGGATCGGTGCGATCGGTACGTGCCCGGATGTCGTCCACCACAGCCGCCAATTCCTTTCCGGGACGGATGGATTCGCGGCGTAGCCGATCCCGGGCGCGGTTGCGGGCGACGGTCACCAGCCACCCGCCGGGATTATCGGGCACGCCGTTGCGGGGCCAGGTGCGAAGCGCCTCGGCGCAGGCTTCCTGGACGGCGTCCTCGGCGACGGTGAGGTCACCCGACCACCGGGCCAGCGCTGCCACGGCCGGGCCCCATTCCCGCCGAAAGACGCCGTCCAGGTCGGCCATGTTCTACAGGCCGGAGACTCCCGCCAGCTGGCGCAGCTGCACGGCCGAGGCGGGGATCATCGCGGCCAGTTTCACCGCCTCGTCACGATCCGCGGCGCCAAGCAGGTAGAAGCCGGTGGCGATCTCGGCTCCTTCCACGTACGGCCCATCGGTCAGCAGCACCTGGCCGTCGCGGACGCGTACCGTGGTCGCGGTCGCCGGCTCGTGCAATGCGGCGCCGCCGATAATGTGATCGCCTGCGGCAGCAGCGAATTCACCGTGCCGCGCCGCTTCCGCCTGCCACTCCGGTGTGCCCGGTGTGTTCGCGGATCCGGGCGGCTCTAGCAGCAGCGCCAGCCACTGGCCGCCGGCGCGCGACCAATCGGGATCGAATACGTGGAAGGTCGGCCACACCTCCACCGCGCCGTTCTGGGCGGCCGGGACGTCGCCGGCCAGCGCCAGCGCCTCATCGAGGTTGTCGGCTTCGAACACGTAGTACCCGCAAGCCACCTCGGCGGCCTCGGCGAACGGGCCGTCGGTGACTACCGGTGCGTCGGGACCCCCAGTGATGCGCACCCCGGTCGCCGTCGGCAGCAGCGCGTCTCCGCCGCGGATCGCCGAGGCCGCCTTGGAGTGGAAGTTCTGGTAGGCGGTCATCCCGGCTGCCCGCTCGTCGGGTGTGAGGTCTCGTTCTTGGCTGATCAACAGCGCGAAATACTGCATGTTCGTCACCTCCGGTAGCGAGCGAAGCCTTGTGCTCCACTCTCTACCTATTCGACGAACGCCGCAGCCAGTAATCCGACACCCGACGAAAAATTAGGCGGCAGCTCCCGGCTTGAGGTAGGTCACCAGGCTGCAGTCCAGCATCTCGTCGGCGAAGTAGTGCTCGGCACCGCGCAGATACTTCATGTAGCGGTTGTAGACCTCTTCGGAGGTGACCTCGATGGCTTTGTCCCTGTTGGACTCCAGCGTGTCGCTCCAGATGCGCAGCGTCTTGATGTAGTGCGGCTGCAGCGAAAGTGGTTCGGGGACGATGAATCCCGCCTTCTCGCCGTGTTCGACCATCATCCTGGTGGATGGCAGCCGTCCGCCCGGAAATATCTCGGTGATGATGAACTTGATGAAGCGGGCCGTTTCGAAGGTCAGCTTCTTACCGCGGGCCGCCATGTCGAAGGGGTGGTAGCTGACGCTGCTTTGGACAGTCATCCGACCGTCCTCGGGCATGATGTCGAAGCACCGCTTGAAGAAGTCATCGTAGTTCTCGTGGCCGAAGTGCTCGAAGGCCTCGATGGACACGATCCGGTCGACGGGCTCGTTGAAATCCTCCCAGCCATGCAGCCGCACCTGACGTGAACGGTTTGTGTCCAGCGCCCCCAGCACCCGCTCGGAGCGGGCATGTTGATTCTTGGACAACGTCAGGCCGACGACGTTGACGTCGTACTTCTCAACGGCGCGTTTCATGGTGGTGCCCCAGCCGCAGCCGATGTCGAGCAGGGTCATGCCGGGCTTGAGGTCCAGCTTGTCCAAGTTGAGGTCGATCTTGGCGTACTGGGCCTCTTCGAGCGTGAGATCCGGCGGCTCGAAGTAGGCGCAGCTGTAGATCCGCGTCGGGTCCTGGAACAGGGCGAAGAAGTCGTCGGAGACGTCGTAGTGCGCCTGAATGTCTTCGAAGCGCGTCCGCGTCTTCGTAGGGCCAGTCGGTTGCTCAGCCATTGTCGTCTTGTTCTCCTGGATGGTATTTCTTGCCTATATCGCCGGCACACATCGTCGGTTGGTGCGAAGTGCAACGATACCCAATGTAGAGATGCCGCTTAATCGACTGGGCGCGGTGCACCCGGGAGCCCGTCGCTTGGCACGCAGTTTACTTTTCCAACGTGAACTGGTTGCAGTCGATGTAGCCCCCGCGTCCCGAAAATGTTAGCCGACGAGCGCCAAGGTATGGGCGCGCCGCAGCTTCCCCGACGGCGTCTTGGGGATCATTCCCGGCTCGAGCACCACTACGTTGCGGGGCCGGACATCAACCTCGGCAACCACTTCGTGGGCCACCTGATGCTCGATCCGGCGCACCTCGTCGAGGTCCTGCCAGTTGTTGGACTCCACGGCAACAGCAAACGTCTCCCGTGAATGCCCGGCGTCCAGGCGCACCGCGACCGCACAGCCTGGCCGGACCCCGGGAACGCGCGCGGCGGCACGTTCGATGTCGGTCGGGTAAATGTTGCGGCCGGCCATGATGATCACGTCCTTGACTCGGCCGCAGACTACGACCTGGGCGGTCTCGGTGAGGTAGCCGAGATCGCCGGTGTCATACCAACCCTGGTCGTCTTGTGCCGCGACGAAACCGGCCATCGTTTCGTAACCCATCGTCACTGGTTCGCCGCGCACCTGGATCACGCCGACACCCCGCGCGGGCAGGATGTTGCCGTCGTGGTCAACGATGCGCGCCTCCAGCCCTTTCAGGAGACGGCCAAGCGTGGCCAGTCGCCGGGTGTTGCCCTTGGTCGCAGGGACAGCGCGGTGCAGAACGGCAAGCAGGTCGGCGTCGACCTCATCGACCACTAAGCCTGCGCCGCACTCGGAAAACGACACCGCCACGGTCGTCTCGGCCATGCCGTAAGCCGGCAGGATCGCCTCCGGACGTAATCCGAACGGCCTGCCGGCTTTGCAGAGGTCTTCGACGTCGGCGGGTTCGACTTGTTCGGCGCCCGATAGCGCCCACCGCAGGGTGGAAAGGTCGAACTGGCCGGGCCGGGCCTGCTTGCGAAGGCGTCTGGCGAACAGCGTGTAGGCGAAGTTCGGCGCCGCGGTCATCGTGCCCTTGTATTTGTCAATGAGCTTGGCCCACAGCAGGATGTCGCGCAGGAAGTCCATCGGAGTGACCTTGACTAGCTCGACGCCGAAGTACATCGGCACGGTCAGGAAACCGGTCATGCCCATGTCGTGGAACAGCGGCAGCCAGCTGACGATCACGTCGGTGTTGATATCGACGTTTGCGCCGATGAACATCGCCTCAGCGTTTGAAACGAAGTTGCGGTGGGTGATCTGTACGGCCTTGGGCGAACCGGTGGACCCCGACGTCAACTGCAGCAGCGCGACGTCGTCGTCATCGGTCTCGACCGGAGCGATCGGGCGGCTGTCGAGTAGCTGGTCGATTATCAGCACTTTTACGCCTAGCTGGGACAGCAGCGGGGCCGCAGCCATGAACGGGTCGGAGATGACAACCGCTTTGGCGCCGATCATCTTGATGACGGCGGTGGTCTCCTCGGCCCAGCGCTGAAGATCGGTGCGCGCAGTGGGCTGGTGGAGCATGGTGAGGCTGGCGCCGCGCATCCAGACGCCTTGTCCGGCCGGGGCGATCTCGGCTGGGGCACCGGCCAGCACCGGGACGGCGTCACCGCGGCCGACGCCGGCCGTGGCCAAGCCACCCGCGATCCGTCGAGCCCGCTCGTGCACCTTGCCCCACGTATGCCGGACGGGGCAGTTCGGCTCCCCGGTGACCAAACCGTTCGAACTGGACTGGGCGGTGGCATACATCGTTTCGGTGAATTTGCTCAAGACCATTCCTTTGGCGCGGCTGGCCTCCGAACGGTCGGATCCCGGAACAGCGCGAAGAATTCATTCGAAAGGTCGTAATGCGCCAATACGTCGTCGACGTTTAATCGCGGATGTGTGGAGGCTAACTTGTCAGACATATACCCTCCCGTGACGGGTACCTACCCGAGGTACCCGTCGCCCGGCACCATACACCCGGGGCGGGCGTATCCCTAGTATTTGAGGGCCGTGGCGCATCCGGTCAGCCGAACCGGTAATCGCTCAACGGGAATTGCGATCCTTCCCGTATTGCGTTGCGCGTCGACATGGGCCGCAGCAGCGTCGCCTCGCCATCGGGGTTGAAGTAGTAGGACCGCGAGGTGGCGCAGTCGCCGAGGGAGAAGAGAGACTTCTCAAGAAGCTTGGTCATCCGGTCCTTGAAGCGCGTATTCGCTTCTTCGGTCACCTCGAATTCAGTTGCGCCCCTGCGCCGCAGTTCCCCGAACAGCCGATCCATGTGCCGCATCTGGTATTCGACGGTATTGAAGAACGAGAAGCCGGAAAAGGCGTACGGACTGGCCACGCCCAGGTAGTTGGGAAAGTAGGGGACGGACAAGCCTTGGTACGCCTGAAACCTGTTCTCGCGCCACCACTTTCCCAGGTTGCGGCCCCTGCGCCCGATTACTTCGATCGCCGGGAAGTTCGCGTCCCAAAGGTCGAAACCGGTGGCCAGCACCAGCGTGTCGATGATGGTCTTGTGCCCGTCGGCCGTGACGATACCGTCGGGCTCGATCCGTTGGATACCGTTGGTGTCCAGATGCACATGTGGCTTGGTCAGGGTGCGGTAGTAGGTGCTGGACCAGGTGGGCCGTTTGCAGCCGAAGTCGTAAGTGGGAGTGAGCTTGCGCCGCAGCTCCTTGTCGCGGATCCAGATGAACCGGTTGATCTTGGCGAAATCAGCCATGGCGATGTCCAGTCGCCGAAGCCCTCGGTGGTGCAGCGCAGTGGCCAATGCCAGCTCGAAAAGGGCGTCGGTCATCAGGC
>DASXMA010000291.1:0-4917 GCA_036495965.1 Mycobacterium sp. | reverse complement strand
CCCCCTGCCCGTAGCTGGTTTGTCCGTTGCTGTCCGGGTCGAGGTAGCCCACCGGGCCGGCATCGTTCGGGCATCGAGACGACCCACGTGACAGCCCACGAAACAATCGCTGTGACAACCCCTGTGACGAGGCCCGTGCGGGGTCGACCGCGGCGGAACGCGGCGCGGCGAGTTGGACCGTGATCGAGGGTGTGCCGGCTGGGTGTGTCCCGCCGAGCGGGGTGCTGACCGCGCTCAGGCGCACCATCCGCACCTGGGTCCCGGCGGCGGAAGTGTCACTGGGTCGGTGGTCAGCCGGCGCGCCGCCGAGGTGTCCCGTACCGGGTTTGATGGAGACCGTCAAGCCAGGAGGAGTATGTGGCGATGGTGGCGCCGAGGAAGTATCCCGATGAGCTGCGGGAACGTGCGGTCCGGTTGGTCCGTGAGGTGAAGGCCGAGCCGGGCGCGAGTGGTAAGGGCGCGTGCCGGCGGGTTGGTGAGCAGTTGGGTATCGGCGCGGAAACTCTGCGTGGTTGGGTTAGTCGGGCCGAGATCGACGACGGTCAACGGCCCGGTGTCACGACCGATACCTTGATGCGGTTGGCCGAATTGGAACGTGAGAATCGTGAGCTACGGCGGGCGAACGCGATCCTTAAGTCGGCGTCGGCTTTTTCGCGGCGGAGCTGGACCGCCCGCACCGCTGATCGTCGACTACATCGATCAGCATAAAACAGGGTTCGGAGTCGAGCCGATCCGCACGGTGTTGAAAGACGCTGCTGTTCCGATCGCTTCGAGCACCTACTATGCGACGAAGAAAAGGCCACGGTCTGTGCGGTCGGTCACCGACGAGGAAACAACCACCGAAATCGAGCGAGTGCACAAGGAGAACTACGGCGTGTATGGCATCGGCGAAAGTGTGGGCCCAGCTCGGTCGCGAAGGCGGGGTCGCCGGGCGACCGGTCGCTCGCTGCACGGTGGCCAGGCTGATGAAAGCCGCTGGCCTACGCGGTGTATCCCGAGTGAAGGCCCCGCGCACCACGATCCGAGCAGCGGGCCCAGACCCGCGCCCGGACCTGGTCGATCGCGCGTTCACCGCGCCCGCCCCGAACCGCTTGTGGGTCGCCGACATCACGTAATGGGAGAGTCGGGCGAAGGTCCGACACGTTCGAAGGCAACTGGCAGGGGTCCCTGAGATATCACCGGCCCCGTCGCAGTCTGAGCAGTGAGCTGCTTGCAGGTGATCACTGCTGTTGATGCAACCGACTTCGCGGAGGTCTGAAGGTAGACGGTGACCCTGCCAGTTGCCGGGACGAGCGATCGGCTTGTGAGATGCCGCGCCATGAGCGCTTCCATTAGGTCGCCGCGCCGTCCCGCGAGCTCCTCCGATGTCGGCGGCTGAAGGGACAGATCGTGGCGTTTACCTGTGGAATTGATTGGGCCGAAGCGCATCATGACGTGGCGATCGTTGACGATGAGGGCACGACTGTCGCGCGAGGGCGAATCACCACTGACGCCGCGGGGTTCGCGGCCTTGCTGGAGTTATTCGCCGAGCATGGCGCGGATCCCGCCGATACCCCGGTAGCGCTCGAGACCGACAAGAACCTGCTGGTCATCGCCTTGAGCGGCGCCGGATTCGTCGTATACCCGATCAACCCCCGCGCGGTGGCCCGCTATCGAGAACGCCACCACCAAGCGGGCGGCAAGTCCGATCCCGGCGACGCGGTGGTCTTGGCGAACATTCTGCGCACCGATCGGCACCTGCACCGGCAACTGCCCACGATCAGCGAGCACGCCGCCGCGATCAAGGCCCTGGCACGTCAGCATCAGGAAGCGATCTGGGCGTTGAACCAAACGGTCAGCCGGTTGCGTTCGGTGCTGCTCGAGTTCTACCCCCAAGCCTTGCACGCGTTCCCGAATCTCACACACCATGCCGCCACCGCGGTTCTTGCCGCGGCCCCGTCCCCGGCAGCGGCCGCGACGCTGACCCGGCGACGGATCACCGCCATCCTGCACCGCTGCGGCAGACGAAACGATCCCGGGCTGGTCGAACGGGTCCTGCAGGACCTGAGGGCACCCGCGCTGCGTCAGCCCGCCCGCGTGGAAGCCGCGCTCGGTATCACCGTGCAAGGGCTGCTGGCCATCATCGAGTCGATGCGCGCCGCTGTGCGGCAGTTGCAACTCGAACTCGCGCACGAGTTCGACACCCACCCCCTCGCACAGACCCTGCGCTCCGCGCCCGGCCTGGGACCGGTCCTCGCCGCCCGGGTCCTGGCCGAAGTCGGCGACGACCCCACCCGATTCACCACCGCCAACGGCCTTCGGGCTTTCGCTGGAACCGCCCCGATCACCCGCGCTTCGGGCCGCTCGCACTACGTCAAGGCCCGCAAGGTCCGCAACAAACGACTCGCCGACGCCTGCCACTGGTGGGCCTTCGCCGCCCTCACCAAATCACCTGGCGCCCGAGCACACTACGACCGCCGACGCGCCGCTGGAGACCACCACAACGCCGCCCTACGCAACCTCGCGAACAAGCTCCTCGGACGACTGTGGTGGTGTCTAGCCAACCACCAACCGTGGGACGAACACGCCGCATGGACCACGCCCCGCACCGACCTGAAAGAGGCTGCTGCTTGACACCTGACCCACGTGGGATGTCTATGTGAAGGCCCATTCCGGCTGGGTGTACGCCTCCTTCGTGTTGGACGTGTTCTCCCGCTGGATCGTGGGCTGGCAGCTATCCACGAACCTTTACACCGACCTCGCATTGGACGCGTTGAACATGGGAATATGGACTCGCCAGCGCAACAATACGGACCTGTCACAGTTAATACACCATTCCGACCGCGGAGTGCAATACCTGGCGATCCGCTACACCGAACGGCTCCATGAAGTCGAGGCGGTCGCCTCCGTCGGATCGGTCGGCGATTCCTACGACTGTGAGACTGTCTTACGTCGCTCGGGCCGGTGTGACCCCTGCTACGAGTGGCCCTTCGGGTGCCTTGGCGTTGATCTGTCCGCCGGTTCGAGCGACGCGCCTCAGGTGGCGCGCCGAGCGGGCAGTGACCTCATAGGAGCCTGATCACAGCAGGTCCCATCACAGTCCTGTCCGCCCGCCCGGCGTGCCGCGACCACGCTCCCGGGAAGGACACGCGGCTAGTGACAAGCATCCCCGATCCGCTCCGTCGACGCATCGTCGTCGGAGTCGATACCCACAAGTATGTCCATGTAGCGGTGGCGTTAGACCAGGTCGGGGCCGTGATCGGCGACATGGCGGTGTCCGCCGATCGGGCTGGGTACACCCAGCTGGCCGGGTGGGCGGGCGGGTTGGGTGAGCGGGTCGAGTTCGGTATCGAAGGCACCGGGTCTTACGGCGCCGGGCTGAGTTCGCTGCTGCGCCGGCGCGGGCACCGGGTGATCGAGGTCAATCGACCCGCCCGCCAGGTCCGCTACCTACGCGGCAAGAACGACACCATCGACGCGGAGAACGCCGCCCGCGCTGTGCTGTCCGGTGCCGCGACCGCCGTGCCCAAGACCGCCGACGGCTCGGTGGAGATGATCCGACAGATCAAGATCGCGAAAGATACCGCCGTCAAGTCCCGTAGCCAGGCAATGATCACGTTGAAGACCATCGTCGTGAACGCGCCCGGCGAACTGCGTGAACAGCTGGAACCACTCGGCGACAAACAACTCATCGAAACTTGCGCTGGTCTGCGCTACGAGTCGATGGACAACCCTATCGACTCGGCCCGCTACACCCTGCGCGCGCTGGCCGAACGCTATCGTGGCCTTGAACGCGAGGCCCGCCGCCACGACCGCATCCTCGCCACTCTCACTGAGCGGGCCGCCCCCGCCCTGACCAGCCTGTTCGGTGTCGGTGACGACTGCGCGGCCGAGCTGCTACTCGTCGCGGGTGACAACCCCGAACGTATCAAAAGCGAGGCCGCCCTGGCCAAATTGTGCGGCGCCTGCCCCATCCCCGCTTCTTCCGGCAGAACCGACCGTCACCGCCTCAACCGAGGCGGCCACCGCCAAGCCAACGCGGCCCTACACCGCATCCTCATCGTCCGTATGCGATTCCACGAACCCACCATCACTTACGTCGCCCGCCGCACCGCCGAAGGAAAAACTAAGAAAGAGATCCTGCGCTGCTTGAAACGACTTCTGATACGAGAAATCTATCAAATAATTGTCGCACCGCGCAAGTCCAGAATTTCGGCCGTCGCGGCTTGACAACTATAGGAGCATCAACGCGATGGCCGAGGCATTCAACTCCCTGTTCAAAGCCGAACTTGTCCGGAACAAAGGCCCCTGGCGTGGAATCGACGACCTCGAACTCGCCGTCGCCGAGTACATCGACTGGTACAACCACCGCCGTCTCCATGGCGAACCCGGGCTCGTCCCACCCGTCGAGTACGAGACTATGCACCACAACACAAGCACCGCCAGGCAACCCGCCGGCGCGTGAGAACCGAGTCTCCATCAAACCCGGTACTTGACAGGTCGGGGCTGGTGCCGGGGTCGGTGTCGTGCGGGTCGGCCCCGGTGAGGGGGTCGGCGGTGGCCTCGCCGCCCGGGGTGGCCTGATCGGCGGGTGAGCCGGCGTGCTCGCCAGGCCCGGCGTCGGCGTCGGTGGCGCGGCCCGCGGCAGTGACACCACCAGTCGCGTCTGCAGTCGCGCCGGCAGCCGCACTGGTCTGATATCCGCTGGCCTGGTCCTCGGTGGTGTCTGTTGTGGTGTCTGGTGGGGTGGGTTCGGTGTCGTCGGGGCGGACCCGCCCGAGCATCGCGGTGATGATCTGTGCACGGTCGAGGTGTCGCGGCGAGCCGTCGAGCAAACCCACATACAGCTCGGCGCGGATGTGGGGCAGCAGGCTGGGATGCCCGGCACGGCGAATCTCCACAGCCAACTCGTCGATGCGCGCCACCGCCGCGGCCGCC
>DASXMA010000290.1:0-16017 GCA_036495965.1 Mycobacterium sp. | reverse complement strand
CTAGTAATCCGGCGATGCTGCCGTCGGCCGAGTTCACCACGGTGGTGCTGAATTCGAGCACGCCGCCTTTGTGCCTGTCTCGCCGGATCACCTGCACTCGCTGACCGGCCACCGTCTGCTCCCAGTCCGAATCGACTGCGCTGGCGGCGAATTCGCGCAACTTGCGAACGCGATCGGGCTCGGAGAGCCGCAACTGACCGATCAGATAGTTCAGCAGCTTCAGCTGGGTGACACCGGCGCCCAGCATCGACAGCAGGTTGTCCGGTTTGACCGACCGGGGCAGATCGGTGACGTGGCCGTGCTTCAAAAACTTGGGCGACCAGCCGGCGTAGGGCCCGAACACCAACCACGCCTTGCCGTTGACGAACCGCAGGTCCAGGTGCAGCGCCCCGAGCGGCGGAGCACCCGGCGCGGGCACGCCGTACACCTTGGCCCGGTGGGCGGCGGTCAGCGCCGGGTTGTCGGTTCGCAGGAACCGGCCGCCAATTGGGAACCCAGCGAACCCCTTAACCTCTGCGATGCCGGACTTCTGCAGCAGCGGTAGGGCGTCGCCGCCGGCCCCGACAAAGACGAATTTGGCTTTCAGCTCGCGTTTTTCGCCGGTGCGGCGATTGCGCACCGTCAGCGTCCAGCTGCCGTCGGGCTGACGGGACAGGTTGCGGACCTCGTGACCGAACAGCGCGGTGGTGCCGTTGCGCACGCAAAAGCCGATGAGTTGGCGGGACAGTGCACCGAAGTCGACGTCAGTCCCATCGGCGGCCCAGTTGAGCGCAACCGGCTCGGCGTAGTCGCGTTTGGCGGCCATGAACGGAAGGCGGCGGGCGAACTCGTCCGGGTCGTCGATCAATTCGGTGCGGGCGAACAGCGGGTTGTGCGCCAGCGCCCGCTGCCGCCGTCGCAGGTATTCGACGCGCTCGGCTCCTTGCACGAAACTCACGTGCGGGACCGCGTTGAGGAAGTTGCGTACGTCGGTCAGGATGCCGCTCTGGGCGGCGTACGCCCAGAATTGGCGGGTCACCTGGAATTGCTCGTTGATGAGCACCGCTTTGGTGATGTCGATCGATCCGTCCGGCAGTTGCGGGGTGTAGTTCATTTCGCACAGCGCGGAGTGCCCGGTGCCCGCGTTGTTCCAGGGACTGCTGCTTTCGGCGGCAACCGCGTCCAGCCGCTCGATCAGGGTGATAGACCAGTCGGGCTCCAGCCGCCGCAGCAACGCGCCCAGCGTGGCGCTCATGATGCCCGCGCCCACCAGCACGACGTCGGTTCGCGCGGTTGCGGCTAGGTCCGACAACGGATCGCCTGTCCTTCCTTCGACTGTGCCGGTCCCAGGTTATCCCGAGGGATGTGGGCACAACGACGTGCGCCTGCCCGCCATCAACAAAAGCTTTGACCACGCTTTAAGCTGGCGTCGTGACTGGCTGGGTGGCTGATGTCCTGCCCGGGTATTGGCAGTGCACGCTCCCGCTGGGGCACGATCCCGCCGGCGAGGGCGATGTCGTCGCAACTCTGATCCGGCGCGGACCCGACGCGGAAGCCCGCCGGGCCGACCACGCGGTGCTTGCGGTGCATGGCTATACCGACTACTTCTTCCACACCGCACTGGCCGATCACTTCGCCGAGCGGGGTTTCGCTTTCTATGCGCTGGACCTGCAGAAGTGCGGCCGCTCGCGGCGTGACGGCCAGACCCCGCACTTCATCACCGACCTTGCCGGCTATGACGCCGAACTCGAAAGGGCGCTGGCCGTCATCACTGAGCAGGACCAGCCGGTGAAGGTCTTGGTGTACGGCCACTCCGCCGGTGGGCTCATCGTGTCGTTATGGCTGGACCGAATGCGCCGGCGCGGCGCGGCGGCGCATTCCGGCATCGACGGCCTGGTGCTCAACAGTCCGTTCCTGGACCTGCACGGCCCGGCGATCCTGCGCCTGCCGGTGACCTCGGCGATGATCGCCGGCCTGTCGCGAGTGCGCTCCAAGGGCGTGGTCCGCTCACCCACTGAAGGCGGTTACGGCACCACCCTGCACCGCGACTACTCCGGGGAGTTCGACTACGACCTGCGGTGGAAACCGTTGGGCGGCTTCCCGATCACCCTGGGGTGGCTACACGCCATACGCCGGGGCCAGGCCCGGCTGCATCGCGGGCTCGACGTCGGTGTGCCCAATCTGATCCTGCGGTCGGATCACAGCGTGCGCGAAACGACCGACCCGACGGCCATGCAGTGCGGCGACGCTGTTCTCGACGTCACCCAGATCGCCAGATGGGCGGGCTGTATCGGGAACCGCAGCACCATCGTTCCGGTGGCCGACGCCAAGCACGACGTGTTCTTGTCGCTGCCGGAGCCGCGCCAGGTCGCCTATCAACAGCTGGACCTGTGGCTGGATCGCTACCTCGACGCCGACAACACCGACGCGTCAACGACGTCCGGGAAAGGGTGACAGCGTGGAGGCTTATGACATCGCGATCATCGGAACCGGTTCGGGCAACATCATTCTCGATGAGCGATACGCGCGCAAGCGGGCGGCGATCTGCGAGCAGAGCACCTTCGGTGGCACCTGCCTGAACGTCGGATGCATCCCGACGAAGATGTTCGTCTACGCCGCCGGGGTCGCCAACACGATCCGGGGTGCCGCGCGGTACGGGGTCGACGGGCACATCGACCGGGTGCGCTGGGACGACATCGTGTCGCGCGTCTTCGGGCGAATCGATCCCATCGCGATCAGCGGCGAGGATCATCGACGCGCAGCACCCAATATCGACGTGTACCACCAACACACCCGGTTCGGGCCGGTTCAACCGGACGGGCGCTATCTGTTGCGCACGGACGCCGGTGAAGAATTCACCGCCGATCAGGTGGTGATCGCGGCGGGCTCGCGCCCGGTGATTCCGCCGGCAATCCTCGCGTCCGGCGTTGGGTATCACACCAGCGATACCGTCATGCGGATCGCCGAGTTGCCCGAGCACGTCGTGATCGTCGGAAGTGGCTTCGTGGCAGCCGAATTCGCACACATCTTCTCCGCGCTCGGGGTGCGGGTGACCTTGGTGATCCGGGGCGGCACATTGCTGCGGCATCTCGACGACACCATCTGCGGAAGGTTTACCCGCATCGCATCAAGCAAATGGGAACTACGCACCCACCGCAACATCGTGGGTGCTTTCAACCATGGCTCCGGTGTCGCGCTGGAGCTCGACGATGGCAGCAAGATGAACGCCGATCTCCTGCTGGTGGCGACTGGCCGGCTATCCAACGCCGATCTACTGGACGCCGGGCAGGCCGGTGTCGATGTCGAGAACGGTCGGGTGGTGGTCGACGAATACCAGCGGACCTCCGCGCGTGGGGTTTTCGCGCTGGGTGATGTCTCGTCGCCATATCTGCTCAAGCACGTCGCCAACCACGAGGCCCGCGTCGTGCAGCACAACCTGCACTACGACTGGGACGACACCGACTCGATGGCCGTGACCGACCACCGCTATGTACCGTCGGCGGTATTCACCGAGCCACAGCTGGCAACCGTCGGATTGACCGAAAACCAAGCTATTGCACTAGGATTCGATATAGCGGTCGCGGTGCAGAACTACAGCGACGTCGCCTACGGCTGGGCGATGGAGGACACCACCGGAATCGTCAAACTCATCGCCGAGCGCAATAGCGGATGCCTGCTGGGCGCGCACATCATGGGCCACCAGGCATCGTCGATCATCCAGCCGTTGATCCAGGCGATGAGCTTCGGACTGACCGCCCCAGAAATGGCTCGCGGCCAGTACTGGATCCATCCGGCGATGCCCGAGGTGGTCGAAAACGCGCTACTGGACCTGCAATGAGGTCAGCGTCGCGGCGAGCGGGGATCGCCCTCGCGGTTCTGGCACTGCGGGCATAGGCCGCGCAGCGTCAGGCCGGCCCGCTCCGACAAAGCAAAGGAACTGCCCGCCATCGCGTGCTCGAGCGCCGAGCTGAGCTGCCGCGCCGGCACCTCGATGATCGAACCACATTGCGTGCACACCGCGTGGTGGTGGGGTGCGGTGGCCAGGCCGTAGGTGGCGACCCCGCCGTCGAGGGTCAGCGCGTGCAGTACCCCCTGATCGACCAGAGTGGTCACCGTGCGGTAGATGGTCGCCACATCGGGCGGCTGGGCTCCGGGCGGCAGGCAGGCGCGCACCCGCTGGTGGATCTCGGCCACCGGCAGGTGCCCGTTGACCGGCTCGAGCACCGCCAGCACCTGGATCCGCGACGCCATCCGCCGCAGCCCCCGAGTGCGCAGGAACTCACCGATCCGCTCGGTGACCGCGGGGTCCAGGGCCGACGGCTTAGGCGTCACTTATTCAGTGTCGCGCCCGATACCCGGGATTGCCAGTGCTTACCCGCAGACCCAGCAGCGATTCCTGCAAGTCAGTTGCATCCAGCTTGAGAACAAACCTAGAGTCGTGGCTGTTGCGTTCTGCCCACTGTCGGAGGGACCGACATGACCAATAATGAGGTCGGCTCGCGGTCGTCACGGTGGTCCAGGCTGCTCAGCGCTCTCTCGCCTGCGGAGTGGTCGGGTCTCGGATTGATGCTGGCGGTAATCGCCGCGCTGCATCTGGTCGGCTGGATGACCTTGGTGTTCATCGTGGATCCCGCGCGGCTCAGCTTGGGCGGCAAGGCATTTGGCATCGGCATTGGGCTCACGGCCTATACCCTGGGCCTGCGGCATGCGTTTGACGCCGACCACATCGCCGCCATCGACAACACCACCCGCAAGCTGATGAACGACGGACAGCGCCCCCTTGCCGTCGGATTCTTCTTCTCGCTGGGCCACTCCACGGTGGTGTTCGGGCTGGCGCTGCTACTGGCGACCGGGGTCAAGGCCGTCATCGGACCGGTCGAGGACGACTCCTCGACGCTGCACCACTACACCGGCCTGATCGGCACCAGCGTCTCCGGCGTGTTCCTGTATTTGATCGCCATACTCAACGTCATCGTCCTGGTCGGCATCCTGCGGGTGTTCGTCCGGTTGCGTCGTGGCGACTACGACGAGGCCGAACTGGAACAGCAATTGCAGAACCGCGGACTGATCAATCGCGTTCTGGGCCGCGTCACCAAATCGATCACCAAGTCCTGGCAGATGTACCCCGTCGGGTTGTTGTTCGGACTGGGTTTCGACACCGCCACGGAGATTGCGCTGCTGGTGCTGGCGGGCACCAGCGCGGCGGCCGGGCTGCCGTGGTACGCCATCCTGTGCCTGCCCGTGTTGTTCACCGCCGGCATGTGCCTGCTGGACACCATCGACGGCTCGTTCATGAACTTCGCCTACGGCTGGGCGTTTTCCAACCCGGTGCGCAAGATCTACTACAACGTCACCATCACCGGGCTATCGGTGGCGGTGGCGCTGCTGATTGGCAGCGTCGAACTGCTGGGACTGTTCGCCGGTCAGCTGGGGTGGCGGGGCACGTTCTGGGACTGGCTTGGCGGCCTCGACCTCAACACCGTCGGCTTCGTCGTCGTCGGGATGTTCGTCCTCACCTGGGCCATCGCCCTGCTCGTCTGGCGGTACCTCCGCATCGAGGAAAAATGGACCCCCTCTTCTGTCGGAGCCGAAACCGCGACGTAACCGCCCGCGTTTACCACTGCGGCGGTGCGGCCCCCCGGCCGAAACCCCAGGTCGCCTGGCCCAGTCGCGGCTTTCGCTGATCGTCGGCGGGGCGCGGGCGAAACTCTGCCGCCAGCAGCGGCTCTGGATCCTTTCCCTCGACCATGACCCGGCAGGGAGCGAGGAATTCACACGCCTGACAGTGAGCGGCGAAGGTCGGATGGATCACGGGCTGACCACACATCTGCACCGCCTCGGCACCGATCAGCGCACCGACGGCCCCGATCTGGGCGCGGCTTCGGCGGATGCGGGTTCGCCGCACGAACCCGGCGGTCGACTGCTCGATAAAACCTCCGTGACCCGACTGGTCGCTTCGCGAGGTGCGTGCCGACAGCCGCCGGTGCTGCGGGATCGCACGACCGCCGCCGCTGGCCTCGCTTTGGTGCACCCGACTCGCTTTCCCGGCGGCGTCGGCGACGGGACGGTCCAGCGGACCGGTGATGCGCACCTGGTTGTGGATGGTGCCCGAGATCTCCATGCCCAGGTACTCCTGCTCCCAGGCCCAGCAAGCCGCGACCGCCGACTCGTCACCGATTAGCGCATCCAGCTCTTGCCATTCGTCGAGGATCAGGTGCCGGACCACCCAGTACTCGTCGGCGGCGTCAACGGCCAACAGGTCGATCCGGCAGGTGTAGATCACCGCGGCACCGTCCGGGGTGGTCAATCCCCGTTCCGGGTCGCGCGGATCAGGTACCAACCCACCGACGTCGTGGCCGATCTTCACCGGGGCGAAGTCGTCGAGCGTGCTCGCCCATGCGTCGTAGGCGTCGAGTATCGCCGTGGCGGCCGGCAGGGCGTGGGCCGCGCCGACTTCCTGCAGACTGCGGCTGGCCGCCTTGTGCACCAGTGACTGCCTTAGCTCGGGTTGCCAGTCCCAGGTGCCCGGGTAGTAATAGACGGCGAGCGCATCTTTCAGCACGGCCGGCAATACCGGTTCCATGCCGGCAATCGGCTCCAGCCCACGCCGCGATGCAAAGTCCCATTGCCGCCGGCACCGCTTGAATCGCGCGCGGTCGTCCTCGGTAATTCGATAGTTCACGGTGCGGTCCCCCGCTCAGCGCCCACCGGTCAAGAAATCAATGAAAATACGGCCAGGGCTCGTCAACCGGCCAACGACATCGGTCAGCGCCGGCGGCCATCGACTCCAGTTCGGCGAGCAGGTCGTCGAAGAACGAGCGCAATCGCTCCGGCTCGGCCGGCCAGGTCGCGGAAAACGACATCCACACCTCGGGATCGGCATGGTCGGTGCGGACGGGCTGCGGCGCATCGCCCGGGGCCACGATCCACCAGTCATACTCGTCGCCACGCCGCTCCAGGTACACGACATCATCGCGACCGGGGCGATTCGCCTCGATCGAGGCATATAACTCGTCAACTTTCACGGTGCGCCCCGTGAGGTTCAGGATAACCGCGCCTGGGGTGTAGAAACGTCTTCATGGGCCTAGCCCACCTGGACCGCGAGGCCGCGAGACGCCGGTGACCAGCGATGCATGAGCTGTCGCTGTGCGAAGCGATCGCGGGTGTGGTCAAGACGCACGCCGACGGCCGGCACGTCGAGGTGGTGCGGGTGCGAATCGGCGCTCTTCGCCAGGTGGTGCCGGAATCGCTGTCGTTCTGCTGGACACTCGTCCGGGATTCCGAGAACATGCCGGACGCCGAGCTGGAACTCGAGTGCGTCTCGGCCGAAGTGCGCTGCCGTACCTGCGGCCGGCAGTCGGAGATCACGTCGGCCTGGTCAATCTGGTGTCCGCGCTGCGACAGTTCCGATGTCGAGGTGCTCCGCGGCAACGAGTTCCTGGTGACGTCGCTGGACGTCTCGTGAAAGGTGTTGATTATGAATCGGTTTGACCATGGGTAGATTTCATCGGCACGATGACGGAACCGTGCACACTCACGAGCACGATCACCTTCCCCACGACCATGAGCATGACCACGGGGATCACAGTGGCTATGAGACCGGCACACAGCGTATCGACGTATTGGAAGAGATCTTCGCCGAGAACGATGTCCGTGCGAATTTCAACCGGGCGGCGTTCGAAAGCAATGGGATCCGCGCGCTCAACCTGATGAGCTCCCCCGGGTCGGGGAAGACGACCGTTCTGCAAGCCACGCTCGATGAGCTCGCCGGCGAGTTTGCGATCGGTGTGGTCGAAGGCGACATCGCCACCGACCTGGATGCGGCCAAGCTCAGCGGTCGGGGCGCCCAGGTGTCACTGCTCAATACCAGCAATGGGTTTGGCGGGGAATGCCATCTCGACGCACCCATGGTCAACCGGGCGCTGCCGGGCCTGGACCTCCCCGGACTGGACTTGGTGATCATCGAGAACGTCGGCAACCTGGTCTGCCCCGCCGAATTCGACGTAGGCGAGCATGCGAAGGCGATGGTGTACTCGGTCACCGAGGGCGAGGACAAGCCGCTGAAGTACCCGGTGATGTTTCGATCCGTGGATGTGGTCTTACTCAACAAGATTGACTTGGTGCCCTACCTCGATGTCGATGTCGACACCTACATCGCGCATGTTCGCGAGGTCAACACGGAAGCGACCATCCTCCCGGTCAGCGCACGCACCGGAGCCGGCATGGGGGCATGGTTCGGCTGGCTACGGCGGTTCGCCCGAGATTCCGAAGCCTGAAGCGGCCCGGCCCGGCCATACCAGGATTTCTTTCTGCAAATGAATTGCATGACAATAGAAATCGCCACTCTCGATTAGCCTGGCTCACTGGTTGAGCACAGACCCCCATAGACTGCCTAAATCCCATGTAGGGGAGGTCAATTGGCTGGCCACGCAAACCTATAGAACACCTGTCTATTTGGCGCCGAACTTCGACCCGTTGACAACGCTTGATGGCAGGCGTAGACCCAAAAACAGCGCTGCGCAAGTGGGCCGAAGGTCGACTCCGGCGGCGCAGGGGCTCCAGCCCGCCCCGGAGAGCTGCAGCATGCCAACGGAAGCAGCAGTCAAAGCAGAAGAAACATTGATCCATGTTCTATGGATTAATGCGGGCCTTAGTTGTGACGGCGATTCGGTGGCGTTGACTGCCGCCACGCAGCCCAGCGTCGAGGAGATTGCCCTCGGTGCTCTTCCCGGGCTCCCGAAAGTCGCCGTGCACTGGCCCTGATCGATTTCGAGTGCGGACCAACCGGCGGCGCGGACGATTTCCTCGAATGGTTCTTCAAGGCCGATCGTGGCGAATTGGAACCGTTCGTGCTCGTCGTCGAGGGGTCCATCCCCAACGAGAAGCTCAAGGACGAAGGGTACTGGTGCGGGTTCGGCAACGATCCGGCCACCGGACAGCCGATGACCACCAGCGAGTGGCTCGACCGGTTAACGCCCAAAGCCACCGCGGTCGTCGCGGTGGGTACGTGCGCGACCTACGGCGGCATCCACGCGATGGCCGGCAATCCGACCGGAGCGATGGGCGTGCCCGACTACCTCGGCTGGGATTGGAAGAGCAAGGCCGGCATACCGATCGTCTGTGTGCCCGGCTGCCAGATCCAACCGGACAACCTGTCGGAGACGCTGACCTACCTGCTCTACATGGCGACCGGCCAGGCGCCGATGATCCCGCTCGACGACGCGCTGCGCCCGCAGTGGTTGTTCGGCAACACCGTGCACGAAGGTTGTGACCGGGCCGGCTACTACGAGCAGGGCGATTTCGCCACCGAATACGGGTCACCGAAATGCATTGTCAAGCTTGGGTGTTGGGGCCCGGTCGTGAAATGCAACGTACCCAAGCGCGGCTGGATCAACGGTATCGGCGGTTGCCCGAACGTCGGCGGCATCTGCATCGGGTGCACGATGCCCGGCTTCCCGGACAAATTCATGCCGTTCATGGACGAGCCGCCGGGCGGCAAGGTCTCCACCACCGCGTCGGGTCTGTATGGGTCCTTGATCCGCAACCTGAGAGGCATTACGGCGCGAACCGTCGACAAGGAGCCGCGCTGGCGCCACAAGGGCGACCAACTCACCACCGGAGCCCGCCGCACCTGGTAGGTGCACTGGCGTTGAGAACGCAGCGCCGTCCGGGTGAAACCAACAAATCTTGATCGTCTCTAAGAGAGCGAAGGCCGATGACAACGATCATCCCTGAGCCGTCACATGCCGCCCGCGAGCCCGGCCAGCTGGTCGAGATGGCGTGGGATCCCATCACCAGGATCGTGGGCAGTCTCGGCATCTACACCAAAATCGATTTCGACAACAAAGAAGTCGTCGAGTGCCACAGCACGTCGTCGATCTTCCGCGGTTACTCGATCTTCATGAAGGGCAAGGATCCGCGCGACGCCCATTTCATCACCAGCCGCATTTGTGGTATCTGCGGAGACAACCACGCCACCTGTTCGTGCTACACGCAGAACATGGCCTACGGGGTCAAGCCGCCGCACCTCGGTGAGTGGATCGTCAACCTCGGCGAGGCCGCGGAATACATGTTCGACCACAACATCTTCCAGGAGAACCTGGTCGGCGTTGACTTCTGCGAGAAGATGGTCGCCGAGACCAACCCGAGTGTGCTGTCCCTGGCGGAGAAAACCCAGGCGCCGCACGCCGATGCGCACGGGTATCGGACGATCGCCGACATCATGCGGTCGCTCAACCCGTTCAGCGGTGAGTTCTACCGGGAAGCGCTGCAGGTCAGTCGCTGGACGCGAGAGATGTTCTGCCTTATGGAGGGGCGCCACGTGCACCCGTCCACGCTGTACCCCGGCGGGGTCGGCACCGTCGCGACCATTCAGCTGATGACCGACTACATGACGCGGCTGATGCGCTATGTCGAGTTCATGAAGAAGGTCGTGCCGATGCACGACGACCTGTTCGACTTCTTCTATGAGGCGCTGCCCGGCTACGAGAAGGTGGGCCTGCGCCGCACCCTGCTCGGCTGCTGGGGCTCTTTCCAGGACCCCGAGGTGTGCAATTTCGAATACAAGGACATGGAGCGTTGGGGTAACGCGATGTTCGTCACCCCAGGCGTGGTCGTCGACGGCAAGCTGCTCACCCACTCGCTGGTGGACATCAACCTCGGTATCCGAATCCTTTTGGGCAGCTCGTATTACGACGACTGGAACGAGCAGGAGATGTTCGTCAAGACCGATCCGCTGGGCAACCAGATCGACCGTCGCCACCCGTGGAACCAGCACACCAACCCGCATCCGCAGAAGCGGGACATGGACGGCGGCAAGTACAGCTGGGTGATGTCGCCACGCTGGTTCGATGGCAAGGATCACCTGGCGCTGGACACCGGCGGTGGTCCGCTGGCCCGGCTGTGGGCGACCGCATTGGCCAGCCTCGTCGACATCGGTTACGTCAAGGCGACCGGCAGCAGCGTGAAGATCAATCTCCCCAAGACCGTCCTGAAGGGGCCGGTGGAACTGGAGTGGAAGATCCCCCAGCACGGCAGCAACACGATCGAACGCGACCGGGCCCGTACCTACTTCCAGGCCTACGCGGCGGCATGCGCGCTGCACTTCGCCGAGAAGGCGTTGGCAGAAATCCGCGCCGGACGCACCAAGACATGGGAGAAGTTCGAGGTGCCCGACGAGGCCATCGGCTGCGGATTCACCGAAGCGGTCCGCGGTGTGCTCAGTCACCACATGGTGATTCGGGACGGCAAGATCGCCAACTATCACCCGTACCCGCCCACCCCGTGGAATGCCAACCCACGCGACAGCTACGGGACACCGGGCCCCTACGAGGACGCAGTGCAGGGTCAGCCGATCTTCGAGGAGAACTCACGGGAGAACTTCAAGGGCATCGACGTCATGCGCACGGTGCGCAGCTTCGATCCGTGTCTGCCATGTGGTGTGCACATGTACCTGGGTAAGGGCAAGACCCTGGAGAGACTGCACACTCCGACACAGTCACCTGTCGGGGAGTGACGCATGGAGGATCGCCCGGAGACTCCCGAAAGCGACGCGCAGTGGCGTACAGCGGGCGATCGGATCCAGACACTGCTCGATTCCTGCGCTGCGAGTGGGGCTGCCGCGTATGAACGCGCCCAGCAGTTGGTTCGCGAGGTAGTCGGGCTTTACGGAGCCGGGTTGGAACGGATCGTCGCGCTATCCGAGCTGGCCGGCCAAGACCCTGGAGTACTAGAGCGGCTGGCCGCCGACGACCTGGTGGCCAGCCTGCTCCTAGTACACGGCCTGCACCCGCACGACGTGCACCGGCGAGTATCCGACGCGCTGGAGCGGGTGCGTCCCTACCTGGGTTCCCATGGTGGCGACGTCGATTTGCTCGAGGTCACCGCCGACGATGTGGTGCGGCTGGCGTTCAAGGGCAGCTGCAAGAGCTGCCCGTCATCGGCGGTGACATTGGAGCTGGCCGTCGAGGACGCGGTCCGGGCCGCGGCACCGGAGATCTCCTCGATCGAGGTGGTGGCCGCGGAAGCCACGGCCACTGCCACCGGTGTGATTCCCGCCGAATCCCTGCTGGCGCATGTTCATTCGAATGGCTCGAATATTTCAAACGGCCGGGGGGCGACCACCTGGCACCCGGTGCCCGAGCTGGCCGAGCTGGCGCCCGGCGAGGTCGCGGGTTTCGTCGTCGCCGAAACCACGATCCTGGCGTGCCGGGTCGACGACCAGACGTTCGCCTATCGCGACCATTGCCCGGTTTGTGACGACTCACTGGCGGGTTCCCAACTGCATGGTGCGCTGCTGCGCTGTGCGCGCTGTCACGCGGATTTCGACGTCGTACATGCGGGAGCCGGCGTGGCCGACGAGTCGGAAGGCCACCTGGACCCGATTCCGCTGCTGACCCGCGACGGATTGCTGTCGGTGGCAATGCGCGATGAAGCGATAGGGGCCAGCACATGACCCGCGCCGGCGACGATATAGCACGCAGCGATGGGGTGGGGGCACGCCGCCACGAGTGGGAGGTACCCCCACCCGCTTGCGGGGGAGAGCGGCGCTCATGACCGGTGCTTATGACGTGCTGGCCCGCATCAGGAACAACCGGCAGGCGCCCGAGCCGGCCGGCGAACGGTGCGAAATGTGCTCCGAGTCCATCGCTGACGAGCATCAGCACGTGGTGAATGTGGCCGGCCGACAGCTGATGTGCGTGTGCCGCGCCTGCTATCTGCTGTTCACCGATAGCAACGCTGATCTGCGCTACCGGGCGGTGCCGGACCGCTATCTGGCGTTTGAAGATTTCGCGCTGGACCGTCGTGCGTGGGAGGCACTCCAGATCCCGGTCGGTGTGGCCTTCTTCTTCACCAACTCCGCGCTGCAGCGCACGGTGGCCTTCTATCCCGGCCCGGCCGGAGCATGCGAGTCCCAGCTGAACCTGGACGCCTGGAACGCGATCCGCGGTGCCGACTCGCGGGTGGGTCTGCTGGCAGATGATGTCGAGGCGCTGCTCGTCCGGGTCCCCGAGAATGACGGTGCCGATGGCGAATTCGCGCAGCCGCAAAGCTACCTGGTTCCGATCGACGCGTGCTACGAATTCGTCGGGCGCTTGCGCATGATGTGGCGGGGTTTTGACGGCGGCCAGGAGGCCCGGCAGTTCATCGACAGCTTCTTCTCGCAGATCGACGCCCGCGCCTTGAAAACGCCGCCCGGGACGCCACCATGACCGGCCACGCAATGGACGTGAACTTCACCGTTCTCGACGTGGCGCCCGAACCGTACACCGTCAGCCCGATTCTCACCGCTCGCGTCGGCATCGCCGCCAGCATTGACGACCCCATCCACGCCATCGCGCTGCGCTGCCAAGTCCGGATCGAGCCGCTGCGCCGGACTTACTCCGACGCCGAAGCAGCCGGCCTGCTCGATCTGTTCGGGCCCCGGGAACGGTGGGCGAACACCCAACGCACGTTTCTGTGGCAGCATTGTGCCGCGATGGTGCCGGGATTCGCCGGCAACACGACGGTGGCGCTTCCGCTCGACTGCACCTATGACTTCGAGGTCGCTGCCGCCAAGTACCTGCACGCGCTGCGCGACGGTGCGCTACCTCTCCAGTTCCTGTTCAGCGGAACTATTTTCGTCAAGTCCGAACGCGGCTTCTCGGTCCAGCAGGTGCCGTGGGACTGCGAGTTTCACTATGACATGCCGGTTGCGGTCTGGCAGGAGCTGATCGCACAGCACTATCCGAACGCCGGCTGGGTGCGGTTGAGTCACGAAACCATCGCCGCGCTGGCCGCCTACAAGTCGGCACAAGGGCTGCTCGACCTCGACCACGCGGTCACCTCGCTGTTGGATGACGAACGGGAGACGGCGCGATGACTTCGAGCTGGGACCGCGCCCGCGCCGTCGCCGATGCGGTGCTGTATGAGGGTTACCTGCTGTACCCGTACCGCGGAACTTCGAGCAAGAACCAATCACGTTGGCAGTTCGGCGTTTTGGGTCCCCCGGGCGCGGCGGACACCGGCCTGGGCGAAGACGACGCCCTGGCGGCGCAGTTCTTGGTCGACGGGGCCCACGCGATCACGCTGGTGGTGCGGTTCCTGCAGTTGCAGCACCGCCGGGCCGAGCGCGAACTTGGCGGCGGCGGATTCGAACCCGTCGACGAACTGACCACCCGGTCCGGATCGTGGCTGACTTGGGACGAAGCCGTCGAGTGTGAAACGTCTTTCGGCCCGCTGGCCTTCGGCGATCAGCCGTGGACGCTGCCGGTGCACGCGGACGCGGCAACCGAGATAGAGCCGGTCGACGGCGGTCGATTGGTCCGCGAACGGCAGGAAGTGTGCGGCGAACTGACTGTCAGCAGCGAGCCGGTCGGTGAGCTGTGCCGGGTCTCGGTTCGGGTCAGCAACGTCGGCGCCACCATCAACGGCAAGGCCGACACGAAAGATTCGGTGATCGCGCGGTCGATGATCGGAACCCACATCATCGCTGAAGTTGTTGGTGGCCAGTTCGTCTCGCTGCTCGAGCCACCGCCCGGCGCTGCCGACGTGGTATCGGAATGTAGCCAGTACCGCTGCTTCCCGGTGCTGGCCGGCCCGCCCGGCACCCAAGACATGCTGTTGGTCTCGCCGATCATTCTGTACGACCACCCCGAGGTTGCCGAACAGAGTAATACCGCGCTGTACGACTGCACCGAGATCGACGAGATCCTGACCCTGCGCGTGATGACGATGACCGACGAGGAGAAGGCGCAGGCCCGGGCCACCGATCCGCGGGCCGCGCAGATCATCGACCAGTGTGATGCGATGTCGCCCGACGCCATGGCCCGCCTGCACGGTGTGCTGCGAGATCCGCATGGAACCGGAATGGCCGCGGGGCTGATCCCGGAGATTCCCGAGGGAGTCGACTGGTGGGATCCGCTGGCCGACGACGCCGTTCGGCCTGAGATCGACGCGGTGCTGGTAAACGGGATCCGGGTAATGCGGGGCAGCCAGGTCCGGTTGCGGCCAAGGCGTAACGCCGATGCGCAGGACATCTTCGTCGCCGGCAAAACCGCTCGCGTCACCTCGGTGCACGAAGACGTCGAGGGTAACAAACACGTCGGGGTTGTCGTCGACGATGACCCGGCCGCCGACCTGCACGACTGGTATGGCCGGTATCTGTACTTCTCCCCTGACGAAATCGAGCCTTTAGATGCAAACCAAACCCCTGAAAGGAGTTCGACATGGAAGTCCTAGGCTGGATATTCATTGCCATCGTCGCCTTGGTGGTCGGGATCGGGCTGTTGCTGGGACTGGTGTCCCTGCCGGATGCCCGCCGCTACCTCAAGCTGAGGCGGATGTAGCCGCCTCGGGTAGCCATATGACAGCGCGCATCCTGGTAGCCGGGATCGGCAATATCTTCCTGGGGGACGACGGATTCGGCTCGGAAGTAGTCCGTAATGCCGAGATCCCACCGGACGATCCGAGTGTCCGCGTCATCGACTACGGCATCAGGGGCATGCACCTCGCCTATGACCTGCTCGAGGAATGGGACACGCTGGTCCTCGTTGACGCGGTGCCCAGCCGCGGCAGCCCGGGCACATTGCACGTCTTCCAGGCCGACCATGAAGCCGACGCGGCAGCCGACACTGAATCAGGCTCATCCGCACCCGGTGTGGACGCCCACAGCATGGATCCGTCCGCGGTGTTCGCCAGCCTGCGGGCGCTGGGCGGCAGTCCGCCCTATACCGTCGTCGTCGGCTGCGAGACCGGAAGCGTCGAGGAAGGCATGGGCCTCACCGAACCCGTCGCCAAAGCCGTCCCGCGGGCCGCACGGGCAGTCGAGGAAATCGTCGCGGCATTGCAAACTCCGGCCACCACCCAAACTCCGGTGCGAGAGGAGGCCTGAGCCATGTGCCTGGGTATACCCGGTCAGGTGATCAGCATGCTGGACGGTTACGAGGGACAGCTCGCACTGGTCGACGTCGTCGGCGAGCAGCGCAAGGTCAACGTCGGCATGTTGCCCGAAGAGACATTCGCGCCGGGCGACTGGGTGATCATCCACATGGGCTTCGT
>DASXMA010000289.1:0-23828 GCA_036495965.1 Mycobacterium sp. | reverse complement strand
GGCGGCGGCGGACGTTTCGACCTCACGCGCACACAATAGGGTGCCCCACAAATAAGGTTGGGGTCGATGAGGCCCTACTACGTCACCACCGCGATCACGTATCCCAATGGCGAACCGCACATCGGGCACGCGTATGAGTACATCGCCACCGACGCCATCGCCCGGTTCAAGCGGCTCGACGGGTTCGATGTGCGGTTTTTAACCGGTACCGACGAGCACGGCCTCAAGATGGTCGAGACCGCGGCGGCCGAGGGCATCCCGACCGCCGAGCTGGCCCGGCGCAACTCCGACGTGTTCCAGCGCCTGCAGGAGGGGTTGAACATCTCCTTCGACAGGTTCATCCGCACCACCGACGCCGACCACCACGAGGCATCCAAGGAGATCTGGCGTCGGATGTCGGCGGCCGGCGATGTCTACCTCGACATCTACTCGGGCTGGTACTCGGTGCGTGATGAGCGGTTCTTCGTCGAATCCGAGACCCGGCTTCTCGACGACGGCACCCGGGTGGCCGTCGAAACCGGCGCCCCGGTGACCTGGACCGAGGAACAGACCTACTTCTTTCGGCTCTCGGCGTATGCCGACAAGCTGCTGGCCCACTACGAGGCCAACCCGGACTTCATCGCGCCCGAGGTGCGACGCAACGAGGTCGTCAGCTTCGTCTCCGGCGGCCTGCGCGATCTGTCCATCTCCCGCACCTCATTCGACTGGGGCGTGCAAGTGCCCGAGCATCCCGATCACGTCATGTACGTGTGGGTCGACGCGCTGACCAATTACCTGACCGGGGTCGGCTACCCGGATACCGAATCCGAGTTGTTCCGGCGCTATTGGCCGGCCGACTTGCACATGATCGGCAAGGACATCATTCGGTTTCACACCGTGTACTGGCCGGCATTTTTGATGTCGGCCGGAATCGAGCTGCCGCAAAGGGTTTTCGCGCACGGGTTTCTGCTCAACCGCGGCGAGAAGATGAGCAAGTCGGTGGGCAACGTCATCGACCCGATCACCCTGATCGATAGGTTCGGCGTGGATCAGGTGCGCTATTTCCTGTTGCGGGAAGTTCCGTTCGGCCAGGACGGCAGCTACAGCGAAGAAGCCATCATCACCCGGATCAACACCGATCTGGCTAACGAGCTCGGCAACCTGGCCCAGCGGTCGTTGTCGATGGTGGCCAAGAACCTGGGCGGGGTGGTGCCCGAACCCGGCGAGTTCAGCGCCGCCGACACCGAGCTGCTGAAGACGGCCGAGGGTCTGTTGGAACGCCTACGCGCGAGTTTTGACGGTCAGGCGATGCACTTGGCCCTCGAGGCGATCTGGCTGATGCTCGGCGAGGCGAACAAGTACTTTTCGGCCCAGCAGCCGTGGGTGCTGCGCAAGAGCGAGTCAGACACGGATCAGGCGCGGTTCCGTACCGTCCTCTACACCACCTGCGAGGCTGTCCGTATCGCGGCGCTGCTGGTGCAGCCCGTCATGCCCGAGTCCGCCGCAAAGATGCTGGACTTGCTCGGCCAGACCGAAGACCAGCGGGCGTTCACCGCCATCGACGCGCGGCTGGCCCCCGGCACGGTGCTGCCCGCGCCGACGGGTGTGTTTCCCCGCTACCAGCCGGCTTCCGAAGTCAAGTGAGTCGCAGTTCAGATTGCACCACAACCACATTCAGTACCGGTTGGCAATGAGAACGAACACCTAGTTGACTTCGGGCGCCACGCTGGTTTCGGTACGGGGAGACGCGGCGGACCGGGCGTGGCGGAGAGCCTCGCGGGCGAGGAATTGGCGAAAGTACGGAAGTGAGGCGTCGGTAACGATGCCGGCGAGCAGAAGTTCCCACAATTGACCCGTTCGCTCAATCAGGTCCCTGTCGGGGCCCTCAGCAGACATCGCGTTGAACAGCAATCGTGTCCCCAGCATGGCACCGACGATCGACTCGCTGACCACCTCCGGGTCGAGGTCTGATCGGAGGTCTCCTTCGGCGCCTGCCCGCCGGGCTTCTGCAGCCATCGCTTCCACCAAACCTGCACAGAAGCGTTCGGCGGCTTCATTGAATCCGCTTAAGGCAGCGGTTAATTGCTCAGCCGCGCGAGACATTTTGTCCGACGTGAGCACGTTTGCGACGGTGAACGTGCCGTGGATCATGTTCTCGAGCGCTGGCGAAGACGGGCCACACACGTTGCGGAAGGCGACGAGAAGCGTGTCCGAACCTTCCTCGATGATGGCGGACGCCAGCGATTCCTTGGAATCGAAATGGTGGTACAGGGCTCCCTTTGTCATCCCCGTCCGCTCGATGATCGTGCCCCACGCAGCGGCCGCATACCCGACCTCACCAAATACATCAATCGCGGCGTCGAGGATCTTCCGCCGAGTGGCTTCGGATCGAACCTGGCGCGCCATCGCTCGTGCACCTCCGGAGTTCCGTGGATCTGCGCAGATTCCGGATCTCGGCGTCTCGTCTTTTCCGGCAAGGGAACCAAGCGTAACAACTTAGTGCAATGGCGATCTTAATCGTCCGACCTACCGGTCTTTTCAAGCGGATTCCACATCGGTCGAGCCGGTGCGGATCGCGAGTGCCGTGCGCCGCTTCACGAATTGGTTGAAGTATTCGACCCGCTCCGGTCGCAGGATACCGGTCAGCACTACGGCCCAGCTCTTCTCGAGATCGTGCAGAAACCGTGCCGGTTCGTCAAGGTTGCTAGTCTGTCGTAATCCCATGTGCAGTGACACGATCAGGCGTCCCACACCTTCTGGATTACATTGCTTGTCGATGTCACCGTCGGCGATGGCTCTTTCGACAACCCCAGCGAGGCCTTCGATCCATCCGTCTAATAGCCTCTCCTGCAAGCCCTCCGACCGCCCCACGGACTCGAGCAGGTTCAGTCCTGCCCTGGTGGCATCCGTCTGGGTGTCCTGTGCGGCTATCAGGTAAGAGAAGTCGATCAGCGTCTCCAGGCCTGAAAGATTTCGAGAAAGCAGATCTTGCATGGCGGCGGCCCCGGCGGCGGTCTGGGTCTCGACGATCGCGACCGCCAACGCATGCTTTGAACGGAAATGGAAATACATTGCGCCCTTGGTCAGTTCGGCGTCGGTCAGGATGTCGTCGAGGCCGACGTCATGGTAGGACCGTCTGGCGAACTGATACGAGGCGGCACGCAGAATCTGTTGCCGCGTCGCATCTGCGCGTCCCTCAGCCGGGTTGGTCATCATTGGAAGCGACGGCCGACACGCCCGGGTGATTGCGATCGCCGTCGGCTATCGCAGCGCTCCACGCGGGTTATGGTTTCCAGGCTGGCGCCGTAGGCCACGCCGTTCGCCTTCACGTTCAGGATGCCTCCTCGAGCTGGGCACATACTTCGGTCGAGGCGAGCACTCACCGGCGTGTCTCGGACAGCATTTGGGCCGGATTAGGCCGGCGGGACGCTGTCGACCTCCGGAGTTCCAACGCTGATGACCAAACACCACGACGCAAATACCTGAAGTTCCTATGCTATGTCCGTATCATACTAGCAGTATGCCGTCAGCTCTGCTATATGTCTCTGAGTTTGTTTGCCGAATCGATATTGCCGGCGAACACAAGGCCTCGGTTCCGCGATGACGCCGGAACCGCCGCCGCGCTCGTGACCACGACGGGCGGCAGCATCGGCGAAGCGGTGAGGGCGCGATCAATAGCGGGTGCAGCGGGCTCAGCCCGGCACCAGCGCCGTGGCCCAGATCGCACTTATGTTCGACGGAAGCCGGCGGGTCCCAGACCGTTTTGATGCGGTGGGTCTCTCGAGGTGCGACACGTCATTGACCGTTGGCCGGTGTCATCGTGTCGCGCGGGACGTCAAGCGTGGCAATCGGGTACAGCCCCGAGCCGTCACGGCCATCGCGGGCCAGCGCCATGGGCGCATAGTTCACCACGTGTGACGCGCCCGGCTTGTGCTGTTGCCAGTCCACCGACGCGCGCAGCGTGTAGTGCCCGGGCGCCAAGCCGGTCAGGTCGATGTGAACCGATTCAGTGGCCGGCGCGGGGACCGCCTCCTCGCGCGATTGGCTGGAGTCGTCGTAAACCAGCGTCTTGAGATTCACCGTGGCTGGCAGGGTCCGGACCACCGCTCCCGAGAAATCCACCAGCTTGTAACCCGGCGACCACTGCTCGATCGCGGCGGCGGAGCCGTAATTGGTCCAGACAACGGAAATAGTCGCCACGCTGGCCTGTATCGATTGCGACCCGGGCCGCGCCTCGACCGAATACCGATAGCCGGCCGACGCATTGGCCTTGGCCCAGAACAGATACAACGTCGGGTCCATCGCCGAAGTCGAATCCCGGTCCGGGAATTTGGCGCTCGACGTCATGGACACGTGGTACCTGATGACGTCATGCAGGCCCTTCTCGTAGTAGGTCCGCGGGTCGGTTCCGTTCGGCAACTGACACCATTCGCTGATTACCAGCGCCGAGGTCAGCCGCTGCTTGATCGCGTTGACGACCGCATCGCCGGACTGCACATAATGGGAGTCGTTGGACTCGGCCCAGCCCGGCAACGGCGCCTGGACACCGAGGCAGTCCGAGCGAATCCCCACCGGCGCGGACAGTTTCTTGGTGACGTCGTCGGCGAGCAACTCGCGCACGATTTCCGGGTTCTGTGGAGTGACCACCAATTGGGTATGGGGGAAGGCGGTTACGTTCGCTGCGACGAGCTGCCGAATGGATGCGATGGTGATGCTCTGATCACGGGACTGGCTGTAATATCCCAGCATCGCCACGCTGTCGTCCGGCGACGGGCCCGGCGCACCCAACACGTCACGCAGATAGAGGATGTCGTTCCCGCTGAAATCCCCGTACCCGGAAAATTCGAAAACACTGAGCCGCTCGTCGCCGTCGTAGCGACGGCCGAGCGCGGCCAGTAGCTGCCCGAAGGCGTCCAGGTAACCGGGGTTGTTCCAGTTCGGTACCACCTGGGTAACCCCCGCTGCGGGGGTGTTCGGCGGCCCCGGATAGCTGGTGGCAGCTGAGCGCATCCAGTCGGGAATCGCGATATTCGCGTTGTCTGGATAGGAGTCGTTGCAGCAAGAGTTGTACGCGTACACGCGAAGCGCCAGCCGCATATTTCGGCTGGCTAGCTTCGTCAGCGCATCGTCGATCACGCTGAAGTCAAACTTGCGATCGTCCGGCGCGTCCGGGGGCAGGGTGCCGGGATCCGTTGGCTGCAATTGCCGCCACGAGACACGCAAACTCGCGTCATACGACGCCGGCCACGCCGGATACCGCTGCTGCGTCGGATTACCTTGTGGGAAAAGCGGATTCAAGAGATCTTCGTATTGTCCACGCAGGGGATTGGATATCTCTTGAACGGTCGGCGGTATGGCCGGGCTGACCATCGCGGAAAGCGGCCCAGGGTTGCTGTGGCCACCACATCCGTTTAGCACCAGCACCGTAGTGCACACGACAACGGCCAACATGCTTTTCATCGATGAACGGAACATCGGTGTGTCAGATCACGCCCAACGACAACGCCTCGCGGTCGGCAAGAAACGGCATCGGCATCCAGCGCGCAGACAGCAACTCTTCCATCGCATTACCCGGAACTGGCCGCGACAACAAGAAGCCCTGCGCGCGGTGACATCCGTGTTGCATCAACGTCAGTGCGGCAGCAGGTGTCTCGACTCCCTCGGCGACGAGCTGCAGGCCGAAAGCCTCAGCTAGCCCGATGATCGCGCGAACGATGGCGAGGTCACCGGCGTTGGTGCCCAAGTCGCGAACGAACCCGGTGTCGATCTTGAGCATGTCGACCGGCAGCGACTTCAGGTGCGACAGAACCGCATAGCCGGTACCGAAGTCGTCGATGGCGATCTGGACGCCGACCTCCTTGAGCTCGGCCAGCGTTTTGCGCGTGGTCTCTATGTCGTGCACCACGGCCCGCTCGGTGATTTCCAGGCAGACCGATCCACTATCGATGCCGAACTCCTCAATGGTGTCGGCGACGCTCCGAACAAAGCCGCGGGTGATCAATTGCACGGGTGACACATTGATGCGCAATACGGCGCTCTGCCCTATACCGTTCGCCCGCCAGCGGCTGAATTCCGCGCAGGCGCTTCGCATCACCCACCGGCCCAGCTCGCCCGCGAGATTTGTCGTCTCGGCGACCCCGATGAACGAATCCGGCAGCAGTAGCCCCCAAATCGGATGCCGCCAGCGGACCAATGCCTCTGCGGCCACGATGGCACCGGTCCACAAGTCGACCTCGGGCAGATAGTGCAGCAGCAGCGCTTCGCTGTCGATATCGCCCCGCAGATGCAGCTCAATGTCGTTGCGGAAGGCGCTTTTCAGCGACATGTCATCGGTGGACATCGCGACCTGATTGCCGCCCCCGCGCTTGGCGGTCAGCACCGCCTCGTCGGCACGACGTAGCAGATCGGTGCAGTTGTCACGCCCAGGCATGCCCACCGCGAGCCCGATGCTGACGGTGCGGGTGATCATGTGGCCGCCGACGGCCAGGCGCTCGTGCAGCATGGCCCCCAGGCGACGGGCGAACGACTCCGCGGTCCCGGTAGACATCGGCTGGTCGGGGATAACGACGAACTCGTCCCCACCCAACCGCGCGATCATGCTCTGACTTCCCGCACATACCCGAATGCGCTGCGCGAAGACCTTGATAAACCAGTCGCCCGCGGCATGGCCGAGGTAATCGTTGATCGGCTTCAACCGGTCGAGGTCGAGGTACAAGATCGCGACAGGCCCCGGGCTTCCCTCGCCGAGCCTTTCCGACAGATGCGCTACCAGCGCCCGACGGTTGTACAGACCGGTCAGGTCGTCGTGCTCGGCCAGATACCGCAGCTTTTCTTCAGCCGCGATACGGGCTTGAAGCTGCGCAAACAAGGCGGCGACGGCCTCGAGAGTGTTGATCTCTTCTTGCTTCCACTTCCGAGCGCCGAACTTGACGAAGCCAAGTACCCCGGTGGTCACGTCGCCCGAGACCAGCGGCGCCGCGGCCACCGAGGGCGAGGGGCGCACCTCTGGGCTGCTCAGCCGGCGCTGGAGGGAACGGCCGGTCTGGTCCCCCCGTATCACCACCGGTTTCCTGCTGTGCTCGCACTGTGCGAGCACCGGGTCAGCGCTGGTGAAGTGAACAACGGCCATCGGATCTGGGTCCGGAACATCGATCCGGGGCGGCCATTCCGCAACCAACACCGAGGCTCGGATGTCGTGGTCGTGGTGGCGCAAGAAACTGCTGTCCATACCGAACTGCTCGACGAGCTGCGCGAGCACCTTTTCGCTTACCTGGGTCGCGTTGGCTCTCGTGGCCTGCATCAGCTGGGTGGCTACCGAGGTGACGACGAGATCCAGGCTGCGCGGCACGGGCTCCTCCGATGTCGGGCAAATGTCCCGTCTGGGCGCGTCGCCCAATCAGGGGGATTGTCGTCTTCGAGCTTGCGTCTTCCAATGCACAACTATGCGCACCGAAAAGGCCCTAGTTAGCGGGTTATCTGGTGAGCATACTCGGGCGGGGCAGGTCACAAATTAGTATCGCGGAACGTATCCTGCGCGACCCGGCCCATGGCGAGCTTGCGGTAGGCCCCACAACGGGGCTGGATCTGACTTTGTGCATTACATCAAGGTCTTGGGCGTGGCCCGCCGAGTGAGACAGCTCACAATCCGGCCCGGATTGTCACACCCGACCGGCCCGCGGTGTCTCAAGGGCACAAGTCCCGTGAGGATAGGAGACAGAAATGAGCGAGGTCGCCGCCCAAAGAATTCATGTCGTCGTTGTCGGCGGCGGGTACGCCGGAACGCTGGCCGCCAACCATCTGCGGCAGCGCCCGGACATCGATATCACCCTGGTCAACTCCCGTCCGGTCTTCGTCGAACGAATCCGCTTACACCAGTTGGTCGCCGGCAGCGGCGCCGCGACCGCCGATTACGGCACCCTGCTCGGCGACGGGATCCGGCTGATCGTCGACACCGTTGACCACATCGAGGTCGCCGCCCGGTGCATCCTGCTGATCTCGGGTGCCGAGCTGACCTACGACTACCTGATCTACGCCGTCGGGAGTACCGGCGCGATGCCGGCCAAGGCGTCCGAGGTTCCCGGCGCAGCCGAGTTCGCCTACTCGATAGCCGATCTGGAGAGCGCGCAGCGGCTGCGGTACGCGCTTGCCGACCTGCCGGCTGACGGACCCGTCACCGTGGTCGGCGGCGGACTGACCGGCATCGAAACGGCCTCCGAGCTGGCCGAGCAGCGAAGCCCGGTGACCCTGGTCTGCGGCGGCATCCTCGGGCCGTCGCTGAGCAACCGGGGCCGGCGTTCGGTGGCCAAGCGACTGCGCAAGCTCGGTGTGAACGTGCTGGAATCCGTCGCCGCGAGCCAGGTTCGCTGGGACGCGGTGGTGCTTGCTGACGGCGTTGTGCTGCCCAGCGCCGTGACCGTGTGGACGGCCGGCTTCGCCGTGCCGGACCTGGCCGCGCGCAGCGGGCTTCATACCGACGCCCTGGGCCGGTTGCTCACCGACGAAACACTGACCAGCGTCGACGACGAACGCATCATCGGCGCGGGTGACGCGGCAGCGCCGTCCGGCCAGCCGTTGCGGATGAGCTGCCAGGCCGCCGGGCCGTTGGGGGCCCAGGCCGCCAACACCGTGCTCAGCCGCATCGCCGGGGAGACGCCTGCGCTGCTCAACCAGGCCTTCGTCGGCCAGTGCATCAGCCTGGGCCGCGCCCATGGCACCGTCCAGCTCGCACGCACCGACGACACCCCGGTGAACGTGGTCATGGGCGGCCGCAGCGCGGCGTCCATCAAGGAAGCGATCTGCAAGGGCACGCTGTGGGCCATCCGTCGTGAGGCCGCCAAGCCCGGCTCGTACTTCTGGGTCAGGGGCGGCAACCGGCCAGCCCAGCTGCAGGCCGACGAGCGGGTCGCGTTGCGATGATCGCCACTGGCGAGCACGCCGAACGGTTCACCCTGCTGCGACCGTTGCTGTTCACCATCGCCTACGAAATCCTGGGCTCGGCAACCGAAGCCGACGACGTGTTGCAAGACAGCTATCTGCGGTGGGCCGAGGTTGACCTGGCGACGGTGCGCGACACCAAGTACTATCTGGCCCAGCTCGTCACCCGTCAAGCGCTCAACGCGCTGCGGGCCGACGCACGTCGCCGCGAGGAGTACGTAGGGCCCTGGCTGCCCGAGCCGCTGCTACTGGACGATCGCGACCCCTCGGCCGATCTGGTTCTGGCCGAATCGGTTTCGATCGCCATGTTGGTGCTACTGGAAACACTGAGCCCGGACGAACGAGCGGTATTCGTGCTGCGGGAAGTGTTCGGTTTCGACTACGGCGAGATCGGGGCGGCGGTGGGCAAACCGGCGCCGACCGTACGCCAGGTCGCGCACCGGGCCCGCGAGCACGTACGCGCGCGGCGGAAGCGAGGAGGCGCCCCGAAAATATCCATAGACCCGGAACGCAACGCGGAGATCACCGCCCAGTTTTTGGCCACGGCAGCCGGCGGTGACGTGGAAGCGCTGATGGCGATGCTCGCACCGGATGCCACCTGGATGGCCGACAGTGGCGGCAAGGTGTCTGCCGCCCGCCGGCCGGTGGTGGGCGCCGAACGGGTGGCCAGGGCCATCGCCGGGCTGATGCGCAGGGCCGGGGCCACGCTGCACGTGGAGATGGTGACCTGTAATAGCGCACCGGCGGTGTTGCTCTACCTCGGCGAACAGCTCGAGGGGGTGATCACGCTGGAGATTGCCGACGACAAGATCACCAACTTCTACGTGATGCGCAACCCTGACAAGCTGGCGGCGCTGGCGACCTCTCGCGACATCAGCCGCGGCTGAACGACCCGAGGCCTGGGGTGCGAAAATCCTGCGTTCTGTCAAGCTAGGTCGGTGCGAATTGACCGGCTCTGCGACCTTGGCGACGCACCCCGTGTGCTGCGCGCCGTTGGTGACGCCACCAGCCGGCTCGAACTCCCGCCGCCGGCCGCGCTGACCGGCGACTGGTTCGGTGCGCTGGCCGTGATCGCACCGAGTCTGTCGGCGCAATCGGTGGACATCGACGACGCGTTCGCGGTTCAGTTGGGCGCGCAGACGCCTGATTCCGCAGCCGTCGGCGGTGGCTGGGTCGGCTACTTGTCCTACCCGGACGCCGGCGCTGACGAGCAGCCGAACCGGATCCCTGAATCCGCTGGCGGCTGGACCGACTGCGTGCTGCGCCGCGACCGGGACGGGCAGTGGTGGTACGAAAGCCTTTCCGGAGCGCCGATGCCGGATTGGCTGACCGCGGCACTAACAGCAACACCGGCACCGGCGCGCGATTGCCGGATGGACTGGGACGCGCCCAACCGGGAGACGCACCGCGGCGGGGTTCTGGCTTGCCTGGAGGCAATCCGCGCCGGCGAGGTTTATCAGGCGTGCGTGTGCACGCAATTCACCGGAACGGTCGCCGGGGCGCCGCTGGATTTCTTCATCGACGGTGTCGCACGCACCTCTCCGGCCCGGGCTGCCTATGTCGCCGGACCGTGGGGCGCGGTGGCGTCGCTGTCTCCAGAGCTGTTCCTGCGGCGCCGTGGCGCGGTCGTGACATCCAGCCCGATCAAGGGCACGCTGCCGTTGGATGCCTGGCCGTCGGCACTACGGGCTTCGGCAAAAGAGGTGGCCGAGAACATCATGATCGTGGACCTGGTCCGCAATGACCTCGGCCGGGTGGCGATTACCGGCACAGTCACCGTGCCCGAGCTGCTGGTGGTGCGGCGCGCGCCGGGCGTGTGGCACTTGGTATCAACAGTGGCGGCGCGGGTTCCCGTCGAGCTGCCGACGTCGGCGCTGCTGGACGCCGCCTTCCCGCCTGCGTCGGTGACCGGTACACCCAAGCATCGTGCCCGCCAATTGATTTCACGATGGGAGCAGAATCGTCGCGGGATATATTGCGGCACAGTAGGTTTGGCATCGCCGATCGCCGGGTGCGAGCTCAATGTCGCGATCCGCACCGTTGAGTTCGACGCAGCGGGTAGCGCCGTGCTGGGCGTTGGCGGCGGGATCACCGCCGACTCCGATCCCGATGCCGAATGGCAAGAATGCCTGCACAAGGCGGCTCCCGTCGTCGGGCTGCCCTGTACTGTAGCGGCGTCGGTCGGTTAGGACCTGGCGGCCCGATTCACTTGCGGCGTGACCGCAAGACCGCGTCGTAGAGCTGGCGTGAGCGCACACCCGGATGCGCCGCGGCCACCTCGCCGCAGGCGTCTTTGACGCGGGCACCCCCCGCGACGAGCTCTTCCACGTGCGGCACCAAAGACGGCAGGTCGGCGCGCGGGATCGCGCCGGCAACGACGACGGTGATCTCGCCGAGCACGCCGTCGGCCGCCCACGCCGCCAGCTCGTCGAGCGATCCGCGCACCACTTCCTCGTGCACCTTGGTCAGCTCCCGGCAAACCGCCGCCGAACGCGCACCGCCGAGCTCCTCGACGGCATCGCGCAGGCACGCCGCCAACCGGCGCGGCGATTCAAAGAACACAATGGTGCGCCGCTCCTCGGCCAGTGCGCCCAGCCATGTTCGGCGTGCCTTGCTTTTGCGCGGGGCGAAGCCCTCGAAGCAGAACCTCTCCGACGGCAGACCGGACACGGCCAACGCGGTAGTCACCGCGGACGGCCCGGGCAGACATCGCACCTGAAGGCGCGCATCCACGCACGCTACGACGAGCCGGTAACCGGGGTCGCTGATCAGCGGCATTCCGGCGTCGCTGACCACCAGCACCGTCAGACCGGCTTTGACCGCGTCGACCAGGGCGGGCACTCGCGCCGCTTCGACCTGGTCGAACAGACTGACCACCCGGCCGGTGATCCGAACGTCGAGCGCCCTGGCCAGAGTTCGCACCCGACGGGTGTCCTCGGCCGCCACCACATCGGCACTGGCGAGTGCGTCGATCAGCCGTGGGGAGGCATCCGACGGCTGGCCCAACGGGGTCGCACCGAGCAACAGGCGACCATTGGTCATGACCGACAGCCTACGATCGACACCGATGAGCGCCCCGCCCCGCGAAACCTCCTTGACAGTGGAGGATGCCGTCCAGGAGCGCGTCGTACCCGTCGTTAGCCCGGGCCCGCTGGTCCCGATCGCAGATTTCGGACCCATCGACCACATCCGTGGCTGGGTCGTGACCGGCGTGGTCACACTGCTGGCAACGGTCACCCGGTTCCTCAACCTGGGCTCACCGACCGATGGCGGCACACCGGTTTTCGACGAGAAGCACTACGCGCCGCAGGCCTGGCAGGTGCTACACAACCACGGGGTGGAAGACAATCCCGGGTTCGGTCTGGTCGTGCATCCGCCGGTCGGTAAGCAACTGATTGCGTTCGGCGAGGCGATCTTCGGCTATAACGGGGTGGGCTGGCGGTTCACCGGCGCGCTGCTTGGCGTGGTGATGGTGACGCTGGTGGTGCGGATCGTGCGGCGGATCAGCCGTTCGACATTAATCGGCGCTATCGCCGGCGTGCTGCTCATCTGCGACGGCGTCAGCTTTGTCGCCACGCGCACCGCGCTACTCGACGGCTTGCTCACCTTCTTCGTGGTCGCCGCGTTCGGCGCGCTCATCGTCGACCGTGATCAGGTACGCCAACGGCTGCACGTCGCCCTGCTGGAGGGCCGCGCCGCCGAAACTGTGTGGGGTCCGCGGCTGGGCGTGCGCTGGTGGCGGTTCGGCGCCGGGCTGCTCCTCGGATTGGCTTGCGGGACAAAGTGGTCCGGTCTCTATTTCGTGCTGTTCTTCGGTGCGATGTCGTTGGCGTTCGACGTGGCGGCTCGGCGTCAGTACCAGGTGACCAGGCCGTGGCTGGGGGCGATGCGACGGGACTTGGTCCCCACCGCATATGCGCTGGCGCTCATCCCGTTGGCGGTCTACCTGGCCAGCTATGCTCCGTGGTTCGCCTCGGAGACCGCGATCGACCGGCACGAGGTGGGTCTGTCGATCGGCCCGCACAGCGATATCCCGCTGCCCGACGCCATTCGCTCCCTGTGGCACTACAGCGCGAAGGCTCTGCAGTTCCATGCCGGACTGACGAATTCGGCAGGCAACTACCACCCGTGGGAATCCAAACCGTGGAGCTGGCCGATGTCGTTGCGGCCGGTGCTCTATGCCATCGACCAGCAGAACGTTGCGGGTTGCGGGGCGCAATCGTGCGTGAAGGCGGAGATGCTGGTCGGCACTCCCGCGATGTGGTGGCTGGCGGTGCCCGTGTTGGTCTACGCCTGCTGGCGCGCGCTGGTGCGCCGGGACTGGCGCTACGCCGTGGTCCTGGTCGGCTACTGCGCCGGGTGGCTGCCCTGGTTCGCCGACATCGACCGGCAGATGTATTTCTTCTACGCGGCGACGATGGCGCCGTTCCTGGTCATGGCGATTGCGCTGATCTGCGGCGATATCCTCTACTCCCCTCGTCCAGGGCCGGGTCAGACCTCGGAACGTCGCACGCTGGGCCTTATCGTCGTGTCGTGTTACGTCGCCGTGGTGGTGACGAATTTCGCCTGGCTGTTCCCGGTGCTTACCGGTCTACCTATTTCACAACAGACCTGGGACATGGAGATTTGGCTGCCAAGCTGGCGGTGACGCGCACCGTCGGCTAAATCGGGTCACGGGCGACAGGGCAGGACATGCAGCGGGGGCCGCCACGGCCGGTACCCAATTCCGACCCTGCGATGGTCAGCACTTCGATGCCGGCCTCCTGCAGGCGGGTGTTGGTCTGCATGTTGCGTTCATAGGCGACGACGACACCGGGCGTCAAAGCCAAGGTGTTGTTGCCGTCGTCCCACTGTTCGCGTTCGGCGACAACGGGATCCAGACCGGTATCTATGACGCGCAGCTTGTCGATCTCCATCGCCTTGGCCGCGGCCTCGAGAAATGGCGCCTCTTCGCTGATGGTGACGCCATCGGGCGTGCGCTGGATCGTGAATGCCGAGAGCGTGTCGACGACGTTGGCGTACATCACCACGGTGTCGGTGTCGACCATCGTGCACACCGTGTCCAGGTGCATCTGCGCGCGCTTCTGAGCGATCGGCACGGCGAGCACCGTGTTAGCAAGGTCATCGTCAAATAGACTGCGCGCCAATGCTTCCGCGCCCGCCGGGGTGGTTCGCTCACCCACCCCGACCGCGAGTACACCGGGCGCGAGCAGTAGCACGTCACCACCCTCGACCGGAGCGGTGCGCGACTCGTAGGCGCGCCGCACACCGGTGAACCGCGGATGATGCGCATAAATGAGATCGGTCAACGACGCCTCGCGAACCCGGGCCCGCAGCGCCAGCGTCGGGATCACGACCCGCGGCCCGATCCATATCGACGAGTCACGGGTGAAGACGAGATTCGGCAGTGGCTCGATGACAAAATCGCCCCCGTGGTGCATGCGGAGCACCAATGACACGTCGGCCCGGGTGTCGGCTGGGAGTTCGTTGAACGTCATGCCGGCCATCAGCACATGTGCCAATTTGACCGGGTCAAGGCCCCGTAGATAGGCAGAAAGCTCTTGCGCCAAAGGCGCACCGAGCCGGCGCGCATCGACGGCAGCGGCAACCCCCTGCATCCGAGCGGCCCCGCTGCGGTTCAGCGCCTCGGTCAGCAGGTCGGACAGCAGCAGCACCTCCACGCCGCGGGCACGCAGCAGCTCGGCGAATTGGTCATGCTCCTCCTGTGCGCGAGCGACCCAAGGCAACCCGTCGAACAACAGCTGGTCGTTGTTGCGCGGATTGAGTCGCCGCAACTCGGCGCCGGGGCGGTGCAGGATGACGACCCGTAGCGGGCCCACCTCGGAATCGGTGCTCAGATCAACAACACCCACAGTTAGAAGGTAGTCGCGCCGGTGGTGGCGGTCGCGTCATGCCGCGGCGCGGGCCGTTTTCATCGAACGGATGTGCGATAGACTGGCCGGCGTGAGCATCGCGGTACAGGGCTCGCTGTTCCAACACACCGAGCGCAGACAACTCGGCGACGGCGCTTTCATCGAGATCCGCGCCGGCTGGTTGACGGGCGGCTCATCAGGTGGAGAAGACCTGCTCACCGCCTTGCTGTCCACAGTGCCGTGGCGGGCCGAGCGCCGCCAAATGTACGACCGGGTGGTCGACGTCCCGCGGCTGGTGAGTTTTCACGACCTCACGGTCGAAGATCCGCCCCATCCGCTGCTGGCGCGGCTGCGTCGTCGGCTCAACGACATTTACGCGGGCGAGCTCGGCGAACCCTTCACCACGGTTGGGTTGTGTTGTTATCGCGATGGCTCCGACAGCGTCGCCTGGCATGGCGACACCATCGGCCGCAGCAGCTCTGAAGACACCATGGTGGCCATCGTCAGCCTCGGCGCCACCCGCACCTTCGCGTTGCGGCGGCGCGGCGGCGGCCCGTCGCTCCGACTGCCGCAGGCACATGGCGATCTCCTGGTGATGGGCGGATCATGCCAACGCACCTGGGAACATGCAGTGCCCAAGACGGCGGCCCCCACCGGTCCCCGGGTCAGCATCCAGTTCCGGCCCCGCGACGTCCGCTAGGGCTGATCACGCGGTCAACTCCGAACCGCGGCCACCGCCTTGACGAGCAAGTCGCGGGCACGTTGCGTGTCGACTTTCGCAACCGGTTGGTCGGGCACCACAAGCGGATTGGCGATGACGATCACTTGATAGTCGCCGAACTGAGCGGAGTAGTCGTAAAGCTCGCCGGTGCGAGCCGTTGAGCCGACCAGCGCTTGCAGGACGCGGTGCACCCCATACGTGTGCGTTCCGTCGATGTGCGGCGCATCAATCACCTCGAGGCCGCCCCGGACCTGGCCCCCGGAGAACGCCACCTTTGTGCAGTCCTTTCCCGGATCCTCGACCGGCACCGGCTTGGAAGTCTCCACCGCGATGACGACGTATCGGTTGCCATTGCCCTCGGCGGACACCGCGGCCATATTGCCCTGCAAGTCCGGCGGCATGTCTGGCCCCACCGCGGCTTTCGCGCAGTTGGGCGGATCGAAACTCAGCCCCTCGGGCAGCTTCCGCGCGGACAGAAACTTGGGATCGATTGCCCTCTCGCTGATGTCGGCGACTTTGAACTCGGGCCCGAAACTCGACTTCACCCCGGAGACCTTGGCAATGTCGGCCTTCGTCGAGGCGGTATCCGTACCCGATGAGCAGCCGGCGAGCGCACACACAGATGCGATCGCGAACGCCACCTTCAACATCGTGGCTAATCTACCCAAACCAGTTGCTCAGCTACGTAACGTGGACACCGTTTTGACGAGCAGATCTGCGGCGAATTGGGGCGGCAGTGCCGGCAGCGTTGAACCAGGGTCGGTGGTCAGCGTGGTGAACGCATAATAGTCGCCCAGATATGCGGTGAATGTATATGCCCGCGAATCGATTTCGGTACCCGACTCGACGGATGACTTGATATCGGCCACCATGCCGAGCGTCTCGGCGCCGTCGATGTGCGGGGCGTCGGTGAGGTGAACACTGACCGTGGTGTGCCCAGCGGTCATGGTCCACTGGCCGCACGCCGCGACCAGGTTGTGGTCGAGGCCCACCGGGCCGGGCAAAGCAACGACGATCGTGTCGATGATGCCGCCCGCACCTGACCCGGACAAGCCTTGTGCGGATTGGTCGCGTCCATTGCCCGGGTCGGCCAGTGCGGCGCACTGCGCCGGCTTGGCCGTCATATCTGCTGCACCGGCTTCAAGGCTCCAGATCACCCTGGGTGAGGCCGCGCTGGGGATGCCGGTGGTGACTTCGTAGTTGGGCGGCAGCTCGCGCACGACCCGCTTGATGTTGGCGGGGTGTACGGCGGTGCCGTGCGCCGCCGACGAGGATGCGGCCGACGGTGTCGGCGCGCGCGAATGAGCGCATGCGGTCACCAGCAGGGTGAGCACCACGCCAATCCAGAACGGCCGCATGCCCTTCAGCCGACCGCCTCGATCACTTGGCGGGCCACACGCTCGATCTGGTCGGCCATATCGCGCTTCAGGTGCAGGTCACGCCGACGTGGCACATCGATGACGGTGGTGATGACTCCGACGTCTTCGCGCTGCCAGACCGCACCGTAGCGGTCCATGATCGTGCGCATCGGCAGATTGTCGGAAAGCATTCGCGCGGAAAATCTTTCGACTCCGTCGACCCTGGCGCCGATGGACAGCGCGCCGATCAGAAAGCTGCCGATTCCCCGGCCCTGGTAGGCGTCGGCAACCGTGAACGCGATCTCGGCAATCGTCGGATCGACCTCGTCGCGAACAAAGCGCGCGTCGGCCACCGGGTCGCTCTCGTCGGTCACCACCCAGACGAAGTGGTCGACGTAGTCGACCTCGGACAGGTAGTGCATCAACGCCGGGCTGGGAAGGCGAGCCGTCATGAACCGGCGGTACAGCGTCTCGCTGGAGAATTGGATGTGGCCATGCACCGTCCGCTCGTCATCGCCAGGTAGGACCGGGCGCAGCAGCAACTGGGTTCCGTCGCGAACGCGTACCGGGATCGGGGTGATGAATGCGGCAAGGCGCTGGCGAACCGTGCGCAGCAGCCGCGGCATTATTCCGGGGATTTGCACCACCCGGGTGAACGCGTCGTTGTCTCCGATCCAGCCGGTCAGCGGTTCGGCCGTGGTGACCGTCGCGATCCGCGGACGGTCGCGCAGCAGGGCGATCTCTCCGACGATCGTGCCCGCGCATGCTTCTCCAACGGCCACCGCGCCGTCGAAACCGAGGTGCTTGATCTCGGCGGTGCCCGACGAGATGAGCAGGAACGAGACAGCCTGCTCCCCTTGCTGCATCAGCACCTGGCCGGCCGCGGCGCGCAGCGGCTGAACGCACGCCGCCAACGCCACCAAGTCCTCGGCAGCGCATCCCTCGAAGATGTCCATTGCCGCGAGTTCTTCCACGCGCGCACCGGTCAATCCGGCCATTGCGATATTCCGCCGATCCCAGGTTTGCGGCTTGCCCGGTCGGTGAGGCCCTCGAGTCGCGATGACCGTTTTGCCATGACCAGCCCACCCGTGTTGCCGTCGTCTACTGCGCCAGCTCAGGTTATGAGGTGGGTTCCGGCCCCGGCAAGGATGCGCGGGCGCACGTGGTTATGCGTACTGGTTTGCCGGAGCGTTGACAGGTGTCACTGTGACGGCGCGCACCGTCGGGATTGGCGCGGTGTGCGGTTGCCGCACCGCAGGAGTCACCTCACCCTCCACCCGCAACCAGGTGTTGTCAGCGAACGGCAAAGCGGCGCCGCCGTCATGATCGCGTAAATGGATGCGGGCCAGTTGGGCATCGGCGGCACAACAGATGATGACGATGCGGGCAAGATCCGCGCCGCCCGGCTCGTTGAGGACAAAACCGGTGATTGTGACCAGCCGGTTGGTCAACGACCCCGAGGTGTCGTTGGCCGCCCGCATCACAACGTCCGGCAGCGAGACCTCGGGAGCTCGTCCGGGCGGCAGTGGCGGAAACGCGCGGCGCAGCACATCATTGGACACCGTTGTCGTCGACCGAGTCGCGGCCTGCGGTCGCAATGGCGGGGGTGTTACAAAGATCAGCACGACGACGGGCACAACAAGCAGCCACACCACACCGGTGCGGTGGGAATGTTCGTCCCCGTCGTGCCCCGGCCCGCCACGACGAATGTCGCCGACGATCGCCACCAGCGCGAACCCGACGGTGAGGATGGCGGTGATCGCCAACCAGGGCAACAGCGTCGGCTTGACGTAGCGGGTAAACGCGCCGGTGAGCGTGATCAGCCCGACGCTCAGCCCCACCAGCAACAGGATGGTGTTCTCGGTTTCGCGTCTCATGTAGAACCGCCCAGCAACAGCACGCCGACCAGGGTCGCCGCCGCGACGGCGACGACCAACGTGGCGGGGGCGAACCGGGCGGCGAACGTCCGCCCGAACATGCCGGACTGCATCGCCAGCAGCTTGACATCAACGGCCGGCCCCACCACCAAAAACACCAGCCGCGGCACCAATGGAACCATCGTCAGGCTAGAGGCCACGAACGCGTCGGCCTCCGAGCACACCGCCAGCGTCACCGCCAACGTCGCCATCACAGCGACACCGAGAATCAAGTGCGCGCCCACGTGCTCGAAAACCCGCGGCGGCACCGCAACGTGTAATGCCGCAGCAGCGGATGCTCCGACGACCAGGTAGGCCGCGGCCTGCAGAAAGTCCTGCCGCGCTACTTCGCAGAACTGCTGCCATCTGGCTTCCGTGCCTGGTGCGTGCGTCGCGTTCGGCGGTAGCCGGCGGGTGATCCACTCGGTTCGACCCCAACGTGACCACACCAACCCCATCACCACCGCGGTCAGCAGCGATGCGCCCACCCGCGCGATCACCATTTTCGGCTGACCGGGGAACGCGACGGCCGTCGCGACCACCACGACCGGATTGATAGCTGGAGCGGCCAGCATGAACGTCAGCGCCGCTGCCCCCGCCGTCCCGCCATCCCCGAACAAACGCCGCGCCACCGGGACCGACCCGCACTCGCACCCGGGCAGCGCCGCCCCGGCCAGGCCGGCGGCAACGACTGCCGATTCGGGACGGCGCGGCAGCCACCGCACCAGCCGCTCGGGCGGCACAAACACCGCGATCAATCCGCTGACCAGAACCCCTAATCCCAGAAAGGGCAGCGCCTGGACGAAGACTCCGCAGAACACGGTGCCCGCGGTCGCCAACGTGTCACTGCGTGCCACGTTGGCACGCAGCCACGTCCCTGCGATGGCGAAAGCCACCAGACCAAGGACTAACACGTCCATGGACCCGACGCGCAGTCCGCGCGCGGCCCTCATCGGGTCCACCCCGCCACAAACATCACGGTGCATCTTATGGAATGAAAATGATTATCACTGCAAGCGGATCAACACCGCACCCCGTGCCGCCGACACGGCAACACCGCCACTAGCCTGGCGGCGTCATCCCTCGCCATCCCTCGCCGCGCAACGAAAGCCAGCAAAATGAGCCAGGATCCGGTCGAGTTGACCCGTGGTCTCCTCGACGAGACCGCCGTGCTGCGGCACGGTTTTCTCGATGTGTTGGGCGAATCGACGAGTTCTCCGGTTCCCACGGTTGCTCAGCGTGCGATGAACAGCCCGTTCGTCGCGACCGTGTACGAACGGCTGTGGCGTCCGACCGCTTTCTACATCGCCAGCGGCGTCACCCATCGCGCCGAGCAACATCGCGCGGCATCGGCACTGCATCTGTCCGCTGCTCAACGATTGCTAGATGTCGCGTGCGGCCCCGGCAATTTCACTGGGCCGCTGGCCGAGCAACTACCCGATGGCGGCCTCGCGGTCGGATTCGATATTTCCGCGCCGATGCTGACTCGGGCCGTGCTCGACAACAGCGGGCAGCAGACGTGTTGTGTCCGCGGCGATGCCCGCAAGCTGCCGTTCGGCGATGAAACATTCGATGCTGTCTGCTGTTTCGGCGCGCTGTACCTGGTGCCTGAGCCTTTCGGGGTCGCTCGCGAGATGATGCGGGTGCTGAAGCCTGGGGGCCGCATCGCGATCCTCACCAGTTACGCCCGCGACGCGCCTGGAATCCGGCGCGCCCTCACCGCCGGCGCGCACGTAATCGGGCTCACGATGTTCGACCGGGCAGCCTTTGTCGACCTGTTTTCGTCGGCCGGCCTGATCGACGTCGTACAACAGACGCAGCGCGCATTGCAGTTCGTTGCCGCAGCAAAGCCGGGGTAAGAAGACCGTTGGCCATCTCGCGTTAGCAGGCGGCCTGACAGACGCCGAGGATTCGGACCACCGGTGTGCCCGCTTCACACTCCACGACCCACGGTTCGCCCCCGTCGACGGGCTCCGAAGTGAGCTTGAACATCACGGGTTGGCCGGCCCGCTGGGGCATCTGGGTGCATTCGACCTGGAATAGGCGGTAGTTGCCGTCGTGATGAATCGCCAAAGAAAAGCCCGGACGGACGGACTCGACGGGTACCTTTTGCAGGTAGTACTTGGTACTCATCCCCTGACGTTAGGACGGATGCGGGGCGAAATCCGGAGCCGCCACGCGTGTCTCATCGAATGCTCAGCGAATTCTCGGGTCCGCATCAGTCTTCGTGCCCTTTAAGCTGCGGGCCGGCTGGCCGTAGCAGGAATGCCTGGGCCAAGTTCGGTTCATATCACTGGTAAATCGACAAATCTCCGCGCCCGATTAAACATTCTCCATGTCGTTTCGATGGGATGTGAAGAAGCTGTGTATGTTCATGATCTGAACCTCAGAGTAAAGCGTGCGAAATTCGAAACTTGGGCATCGTGACGCCACTTCTGGGCGCCGTTCCGGTAAAGCCACGGGATTCGCCCCACCGCTCTATGTGAAACGATATCGGCCCCGTTTGGCGCGCCCAGCTGAGTTGGCTGCGTTACGAACACGCAGTTCAGAAATCGCCCCTGGACGGCTGGGAAGGTTGCCACCGGCTCAGTTGGCACTCCCTGGTCGGCGTGGCTTGCGTGGCAAACGGGCAGCTGAACGGGCCCGTGGCCGTCACCGCTGACCGAGGTTTAGCTGGGCAAGCATTTGTCAAATCCTCCTGCGCGGTTTGCGGAGCACAACGCCGGCCGTGCAAAAAACTGTATGTGCGAACTGCCCAAAGTTTGCCAGTTGCGAAGCGACTCTTTCGTTCTGATCAAACCACGGTTCTTGGAGGTGAAAACGGGGTGATTTGTAATATCATCATCTTGGTCCGCTGCCGTTTGCATTCCTTGAGTCTGGGTTTAGCTGACAAGAAAGGTTGGAAGAACGGCTATTAATGTGCGGCAGGGGCATGGTTAACACAGACCCCCATAAATCCATCCTAACGTATGAAAGGCGCTGGATTTACAAACCGGAAGTCGGCGCCCCTATCCGAAGGACGCCATGACCGCCGTTCCGCTGCATGCCGCGAGTGTCGACGAATTCCGTCTCGGCCAAGGCCTTAGCTGGCGTGATCCCGACATCGACTGCACGTTGGTGATTTCTCAACCGGCGACGGATCGCGATCTCTGGGCCGAGTATGTACTCGGCGCACACCGCAGCTATCGCAGGCACGGCGTCGAGTGTGCTCTAGACATCGACGCGTTGCGCAGCGGAGCCGACACCGTCATGTACTTGGCAGTGATCGATCCTGCCGGGCGGATGGTTGCGGGTGTGCGGGGCAAGGGGCCGCTGCGATCTGCCGACGACTCGCATGCGATCGCCGAATGGGCGGAGCAACCCGGCCAAAAGGCCGTCCGCAACATGATCAACGACCGTGTGCCGTTCGGCGTCCTGGAGATGAAATCGGCATGGGTTGCCGACGATCAGGATCTGAATCGCCGCCTTACCGCGGCGCTGGCCCGCAGCGGTTTCCACATGATGGCTCTTCTCGACATTCAGTTCTGCATGGCTACAGCCGCTGCATACGTACTGAACCGGTGGCGCACGTCCGGAGGGGTAGTGGCAGCCATTCCCGCGGCGCCTTATCCCGATGAGCGCTACCAAACAAAGATGATGTGGTGGAACCGGCGCGATTTTGTGAACCATGCGGAACCAGAACAGGTTGCCAAAATCCTTATGGAAACACAGCAACTGACAGAAGAGTTTTACGGCGGGTGTGAGAACGAAACCAATCTTCTCGGCGGAGCGTGATTTGCACATCACGACGACGACAGTCGAGCGGGTGCCCGCAGTCCTGTCGTCTTAGTTGCAAAAGGCCGACCACGCCGATGCGACAGGTAGTCAAATCCGTCAGGCGCGACGGTTCAACTGCTTTCGGAAGGCAGTCCGGCCGGGCCCGACGTTTCTCCTTCAGAGCTAACCGCGGCAGGATGACCTTCAACACACGGGAACTGACATGGTCGATGCCGCCGAGACCGACGTGAGCCGACTTCCATTGGTGCCGCGCAGTCCGTTACCCCTTCGGCAGCGACTGACGGCAGCTCGCCAGTACCACGTCGGCCAGGAGGTGCTTCGCCAGGCCGGGGGCGCTGTCACCCGGGTGGTGCTCGGCCCCCAGTGGTTGAGCCCCCCAATCGTGTTCGTGATGTCGCCCACTGGAGCGCGCGACGTGCTCGCCCGCAATAACGAGTGGTGCGACCGGACACTGGTTCATCGGGAAATACGGCGGTTGATGGGCGACAACCTGGCCGATCTGCCGAACGCGCTTTGGCGCTCGCGCAAGCGGACCCTGCAGCCGGTGTTTACCCGCCAGCACGTGGCGACCTTCGGCGGTCCCATGTCCGAAGTCGCCGCCATGATCGCCCGAGGCTGGCGCGAAAGCGCCGAAGTCGACCTCGACGCCGAGGCACGCCGGCTGACCATGCGCGTGCTGGGACGCTCGGTCCTCGGGTTGGACCTCGATGAGCGCGTTGACGCGCTAGCCGAGCCGCTCAATGTTGTCTTGTCCTACGTCGCCGACCGCGGCATGCGGCCGATACGGGCGCCGTGGTGGCTTCCCACGTCGGCGCGTCACCGTGCCCGGACCGCCGCGGCGACTCTGCGTCGGCTTGCCGCGGATATTCTCCAGGCCTGCCGCGCCGATCCCAGCCGCGACGCTCCCCTAGTGCACGCGTTGATCGGCGCGACCGACCCGGAAACTGGGCGCGCGCTCTCCGACCTCGACATCTGCAATGACCTCATCGCATTCATGGTCGCCGGCCACGACACGACGGCGACAACGCTCGCGTTCGCGTTGTGGGCACTGGGCCGCCATTTGCAGATCCAAACCAGAGTCGCCGAGGAGGTCGCCGCCATCGGTGAGCGCGCACTGACACCCCGCGACGTTTCCCGGCTGGGATACACCGTGCAGGTGCTGCGCGAGGCGCTGCGGCTGTGTCCACCGGTCGTCGTTGCCGGGCGCACCGCGATGCGCGATATCGAGGTCGACGGCTACCGGGTGCGGGCGCGCAGCATGGTACTGGTG
>DASXMA010000288.1:0-15726 GCA_036495965.1 Mycobacterium sp. | reverse complement strand
CGGCAGCACCGCTTGAGCCACCCGGATGGCGCCGATGGTGTTGAGGTTGAACAGCCGCTGCAGTTCGTCCAACGGCATGGCTTCCACAGCCGCGTAGAAGATGACGCCGGCGTTGGCGATCATGATGTCGATGTCGCCGGCTGCCGCGACCGCCGCGGTGACGCTGGCGTCGTCGGTGACGTCCAGGACCAGGCGCTGACTGGCGTCCAAGTCGGCCAGCGTGCCCGGATCACGTGCGGTGGCCACAACGTGGTGCCCGCGCCTGGCGAACTCGGTGGCGATGGCGCGGCCGATGCCGCGGTTGGCTCCGGTGATCAGGACGGATGACATGGCAGGACAAGCCCTTTCAGAAATGGTTTCCGTTGATGCTGGAATGCTTTGCGGGACTGTGCAAATCGAAGATCAATAGCGTGCTTGTCGCGGTGGCGACGAGGTTTCCAGATGCGTCAGCGATGTTCGCCTCGGTGAATCCGATCCGCGATCCCGCCTTGACGACGGTGCCCGTCGCCATCAGCGTCCCACTGGACTCAGTGACGGCTTTGAGGTAGTTGACTTTGATTTCGACCGACGTGTAGCCCGCGCCTTCGGGCAGTGTGGTGTGCAGCGCGCAGCCGGTCGCGGTGTCTAGCAGGGTGCACACCGCGCCGCCATGCACCATTCCGAGTCCGTTGTACATGGACGCGTCCGGCGTCCAGGCGAAAGTGATTCGCCCGTCCTCGACGTCGACGACGCGCATTTGAATCAGTTGGGCGATCGGCGGCGGCGGCAGGTGTCCATCGGCGACCGCACTCCAATAGGCCAGGCCCGACATCGACGCGGCGGTGATCTGGGTGGCGATCGGGTCGCGCCAGGTGACCAACCGCGACTGTTCGTCGCCCCAACCCGGTGTGCTCGCGCTATCAACGCCGCTACTACGGGCGTCTTGAATAGCCGTCATGAGTCAGCCACCCCTCGTTCTCTGAGAAAACTGATCGGTTTACCGCTAAGGGCTAACATAGCTGCATGTTCACCCGTTGTAAACTGATCGGTGTATGATCGCATCTGTGAATGATGCCACATCGCAGGCGCGTCCACCCGGAGGGCGCGGAGCGCGTGAGCGTATCGAGCGTGCCGCGGCGCAGCTTTTCTACCGGAACGGAATCCACGCGACCGGCGTTGAACGCATCGCCCAGCAGGCCAACGTGTCCAAGCGCACGCTGTACCAGCACTTCGCGAGCAAAAACGACCTCGTTGACAACTACCTTCGCGGCATAGACGCTCGCGGCGGCGCAGCCACCGAGAGGCGCCTCGACGACACTGACCTGCCTGCCCGGGAGCGACTGCTGGCCATTTTCGACCTACGCCGTTCAGATGTGATGCGCGGTTGCGCCTTTCACAATGCGGCCGTGGAATCCGCGGGATCGCTGGCGAGTACTGACGAGATCGTGCGGACTCATAAGCTCGCATTCACCCGTCGCCTCATCGCTGTCGCTCGTGAGGCGGGCGCTGCGGATCCACATCTGTTGGGACAGCAGCTATCGGTGCTGTTCGAGGGCGCCACTGCGATGGCGACGTCGCTAAACGACACCGCGCCGGTCGTACACGCCCGTGTCGCCGCGGCCACGCTGATCGACGCTGCGCTGACGGGCTAATCGACCTCTTGACGAGCTCGTCGTGATGCTGTTAGACATGGCCTGCGCCACAAATTTGGGCGATCGCTCAAATCGGCTATGCGGAGGTTGTAATGGGCCGGATGGACGGCAAGGTCGCATTCGTGACCGGTGCGGTCTGCGGGCAGGTCAGAAGCCACATCCGCAACGCAGTACTCTTCCTGTCGTCCGGCGAAGCGCGCTACATTACCGGCGTTGCACTCCCGGTGGGTGCCGGCAGCTGTTTGAAGCAAGGGAAGCATCGATGACTGTCACAAACGACACGGACGTCTACTACGACCCCTACGACGTCGGCATCAATTCCGACCCGTACCCGACCTACGCGCGGCTGCGCGAAGAGGCGCCGATCTACTGCAACGAGCGATACGGCTTCTGGGCAGTATCAAGGCATTCCGATGTGGAGCAGGCACTGGCGAACTGGGAAGTCTTCTCCAGCCGCCGCAGTGACATCCTCGAGTTGGTGCAGTCGAAGTTCGACATGCCCGGCGGAGTCATGATGTTCCAGGACCCGCCGGAACATTCGATGCTGCGCGGGCTGATGTCGCGCGTGTTCACCCCGCGCCGGATGGCCGCCATCGAAGATCAGATCCGGCAGTACTGCATCCGATGCCTGGACCCGCTCGTCGGATCCGGGGGATTCGACATCATTGCCGAACTCGCTTCGATGATGCCGATGCGAGTCATCGGCATGCTGCTGGGGATCCCCGAATCCCAACAGATCTCGGTTCGCGACGCCAACGACGCCAACCTGCGCACCAAGCCCGGCGCACCGCTGCGGGTCGCCGACGCCGACTCCATCGCAGACGGCCGGATCTACGCCGACTACGTCGAATGGCGATCCAAGAACCCATCCGATGACCTGATGACGACACTGCTCAATGTCGAGTTCGACGATGAGCACGGCGTGCACCGAAAGCTCACCCGTAAAGAGGTGCTTCATTACACCCAGGTAGTGGCCGGCGCGGGTAATGAGACGACGGGCCGGCTGATCGGCTGGCTGGCTAAGGTGCTCGCCGAGCACCCCGACCAGCGCAGGGAAATCTGCCAGGATCGATCGATGCTGAACCGCACCGTCGACGAGACGCTACGGTTCGAGCCCACCGGGCCCCACGTCGCCCGTTGGATGGCAAAGGATTTCGAGTGCTACGGCACCACCGTTCCGGCCGGCAGCGCCATGCTGCTGCTATTCGGCGCCGCTAATCGCGACCCGCGCCGGTACACCGATCCGGACATGTTCAACATCCATCGTGACAACATCTCGCACATCACCTTTGGAAAAGGCGTGCATTACTGCCTCGGGGCCAACCTGGCACGCCTGGAGGGCCGGGTGGCGCTGGACGAGATGCTCAACCGCTGGCCAGAATGGGACATCGATTACGAGTCAGCGCAATTGGCGTCGACCTCCACAGTCCGCGGCTGGAAGCGGCTACGGGTTGTGCTGCCCTGACCAGACCCCGGATCAGTCGAGTACGCCGCGGTCTCGGCGTGTCTTCGGGGTTGGCATCTCGAATCGGTCGAGGAGACGGTTGACCAGGGCGACGGCCTCGTGGTGACCTCCGGTGCTGCCGAGTCCCTGCTCGAGTATCAGGGTGCGGCCGATTGAGGCGATGACGACCGCGATGGCCGCGGGCGGGAATTCGTCTGTATCGATGCCATGTTGGCGCACAATAAAATTCAGCGCGGTGATCTGCTGCTCGCGCCACCGTTCCGACCAGGCCGCGATCTCGGCCTTGATTTCCTTGCGGTGGTTGGCAAGCCCCATGAACTCCAGCAGCAATCGGGTGTCCTTGGGTTCGGTGAGGGTGTCCCAGAAGGCGTGCAGTGGTCGGTCGGAGGCCAGTGCTTGCTGCTGGCGCTCCAGGTAGATAGCGGCGCCGCGGCGGAAGACGGCCAGGTACAGCTCGTCCATCGTGGGGAAGTAATAGTGCACCAACGCCGGTTTGACGCCTGCTTTAGCCGCTACCCGACGCGACGTGGCTGCGGCGTAACCCTCCTCGACCATGATCTGACTAGTCGCGTCGACCAGCATGTCGCGAGTAGTCGAGTCGCGGGCCTTCGGCCGTTCGGAGGTAGTCACAGCGCGGTCCTATCACACCGCCGGTTCGGCGACCATGTCGAAGAAAGCGGCACCGGAGTCCGGGATGCGATTCTGCTTGAACACGTTGACCGCGTAGGAGACCAGGATCATCGAGTAAAGCAGGTGCAGTAGTCGCGCGGCGTCGTCCGGCAGCTCATTGATGTCGAATCCATCCAGGTAGGCGATCGCCTCCTCGGCTCTCGGGGCGACGGCGTCGTAGAACCTGACCAGCTCGTCGTACGGCTTTGACAGCCGCGCCTCGTAGCGTTGGGCCCGGGTCGGTAATGCCCAATCGGCGACAAACGGTTCGAGATCGGCAAACCCTTTCGGCAATCCCAGACTGGACATCACGCGTCCCGTGCAGTGTGGGCGGCCACGGTGTCGCCGATGACCGTGTGGAACTGGCGGATGAGCAGTTCCTGGTCGCTGAGGTGGAAGGTGTTCTGTGCCCGCGTCTTCAGCGCCGAGTGGGTGGCTTCGATGGTGTTGACGTCCTGCATCGCGAACTCAATCGTGCTGTCGACCACCAATTCCTGCGCCAGTCGATCCCGTGCGTTTCCGGGTGGCACGAAGTACATGTCGACCTCGTAGAAGTGCGAATCGACGGTCTCTGGCCAGTAGGTGTAGGTGATGTAGTAGCCGCGCGCCCAGATTTGGATCGAGATGTTCGGGAAGACCCAGAATTGGTCGTTGCCCCACGATGCGATGTTGCCGCGGTTCAGGAAATCAGGAGCCGGACCGATGTCGGGAACATCGTCGGGCCCGAAAAGCCCCGCGCGGAAGAGCTTGTAGACCCAACGTTGGTCCTGCCGGGCAGGTCCCGCGGTGCCAGGTTCGCGGGGCGGCAGGGGAGGCGGCCCGGGAACCGAGGTGAGCATGTGCGGCCGGAACAACTCGTAGTGGTACGCGTCGACGGGCGGCACCATTTTCTCGGCTTTGGAGACATCAGGATCGATGAAGCGACCATGCACATAGGGCGGGTGGTACCACTCGCATACCGAATCAACAGCCAGCTTCCAATTCCCGTTGATCCGTGTGGAGAACCCGTAACGCTGCGTCATCGTCTCGAACGGATACGCCTCGATACCTAACAGGCCGTCGCCAAGGAAACTGCGCAGCGGCACCGGATCCTCGGCGAGTTTGATGAAGATGAAGCCGGCCCAGACCTCGCAGTGGACCGGCGGCATCCGCAGGGTGCTTTTGTCGAGGTCGAAAAACTCGCCTTCGTTGGTGATGTGGTTGACCTTGCCGTCCAGGCCGTATCGCCAACCGTGGTATTTGCAGGCAAACGCGCGACAGGTTCCCGAGGACTCCCGCGCGGGGTGCTCCTGCCACACCACCTTGTTGCCGCGGTGGGCACACACGTTGTGAAACGCGTGCACGGTGTCCCCAGCATCACCGAGATCGCGCGCGACCACGATCGAGGCAAGGCGCCCGGGCAGATCGCGGGTGAAGTACGAACCCTTGCGCGGCAACCGCTCAATACGTCCGACGCACAACCAGTTTCGTTCGAACACGGCCTTACGCTCGGCGGCAAAGAATTCTTCGGAGATGGAATCTTCGTAGCTGACCGGGCCCGTCCCTAGTTCGGGGTAGTCGGTGGTGAACTTTCCCCGTCCGGTCGACAGTCGCTGTTGGATGCTTGTCACGATGGCACTCCTTCACTGCGTTGACCATCGCCGGTCGGCGTAGACGCCGATGTTGTCCAAGGCTCTTGGTCCCAGGCGCTATCCAGGGGCGCCATCTCACCGCCGAACGGGAAAAACGCCCGCTGCGCGTAGGTTTCCCGGGCCAGGCCGTGGCCGAGTTCGTCGATGAAGGCCCGCTTGAGCGGGTTGGTGAACAGCTGACGCGAGTACCGCAGCGTCAGCGGTGGGCGCTTGACCAGCTCGCGCGCGAGTTCCCATGCCCTGTCTGACAACTGGTCTTTGGGCAGCACCTCGTTGACCACACCCCATTCCTTGGCTTCTTGCGCGCTGAGCTTCATGCCGGTCAACAGGAAATAGCGGGCGCGGGTGTGGCCGGCCAAGAAGCTCCAGATGACATGTTGGCCGTCACCTGGCACCTGGCCGCGGGGGAAATGCGATGCATCCTGGAAGTAGGCGTCCTCTGCGGCCAGGACGATATCCCCGAGCAACGGCACCTCGGAGTGCATGTTGCACGGGCCGTTCACGGCGCTGATCATCGGCACATCGACGTCGAGGACGTTGGTGATGAGCTGCCTTGCATACCAGGCCTTTTCGTCAAGCTTGAGCAGACCCCGGGTGCCCGGCATCAGTAGGTACTCAGGTTTTTCGACGGGGTCGCCGTTGGGCAGGCGCCCCCAGTTGGCGTTGTAGTTTTCCCCGGTGCCGGTATGGATAAGCACTTTGATCTCGCGGTCTCCGGCGATATCGGCGAATACATCCGACATGTCATCGTGTGCCCGCCAGTCCCACACCAGGGAGCCGCCGTTGGTGTGGCATTGCATGAACAAAATGCCGTCATCGGAGAGCTCGAGCCGATAGTTGGCGTACCGACCGCGGTACTCGCTGTATCTGGTCCGCTTCGCCATTGCGCTTTCTCATTCCCTTGAGCGATCGCCCAAATATTCCACCTCTGGTGGTGGCGGTCAAGGTTTACCGCCCGCGCAGGACGGCCACCACGGGCGCGAAGGATTCGATCTGCGACTGCTGCACCGTGACGTAATTGACGCCAAGGGTCTCCCGGCGCGAACACAGCAATTCCACAATGCTTTCCGGCGAGCCGATCAGAACGTTGGGATGGTTGCGCAGCAGGTCGGGAGAGATGCCCGTCGACTCCGCGACCCCGGCCAGCGCGGCCTCGGGATCGTCGGTGATCTCGGTGAAATAGGGCGAACTCTCGACGTCGAGACGACCGAAGCGCGCACCGGCCGCGGCGCGGACGAAGCCGATCCGACGCTGCGCGACCGCCTGTGGATCCAGGCCGTCGGCGTCGCGTTGCACGAACGGGACACTGGACATGCTGACGATGTCGGCTTCGCGGCCGGCGAAGGAGAGGATGCGCTGTCCGCCGCCGCCGATCATGATCGGTGGGTGCGGCCGTTGCAGCGGCCGTGGCCGTCCCGCGTATCCGTGCACCTGAACGAAGTCGCCCGAGTAGTCCAGTTCTTCACCTTGCCAGTGGGCCTTGATGAGCGAGACGACCTCGGCCAGCTTGGCGATCCGCCGACCGGGACGATCGAAGTCGAGTCCCATCGCCGTGTACTCGACTTCGCTCCAGCCGGCGCCGATTCCCATCTCCAGACGACCGTCGGAGAGCAGATCGAGCGTCGCCGCTTCCTTGGCCAATACCGCAGGCACGTGATAGTCGATGCAGAACACTCGGCACCCGATACGTAGGTTGTCGCTGCAGGCGGCCGCTGTCGCCATCGCCGCGATCGGGGCCAGGTCTTGGCGAGGCGTGCGCGCGGCTCGCTGCGCGGGGCCCGGTCCCAGGTAGTGATCGGCAAGGAAAAGCGTTGAATAGCCGAGGTCTTCGACTTTGCGAACGGTGTCGCGCCACTCGCGTCCCCCGGCAGCGTTGGTCGCTTGCACTGCGAAGCGAAACGGCGGCCGGTCCATCAACGGACCCTAAATTGGGTGGTCACCAAGAAGCAACAACCGGCTTGACCGTGCTCACACAGGGTGATAGGCATGTGAAGCCAACCGTTTGAGCGATCGCTCAGGAAAATGGAGGCGGCTTGAGCGCGAAGACTGCGGTCGTGACCGGCGGTGCGTCAGGCATTGGCCGTGCCGTCGCCGAACGGTTGCGCGGCGACGGATTTCGCGTCGGCGTCATCGATCTGACGCCGACTGACGACGGGTTCGGCCACATCGCTGACGTCACCGACCGTGCACAGGTCGAGACCGCGATATCAGCGGTCCGCGACAAGCTTGGCCCAATCCTGGTGCTGGTCAACGCCGCCGGGGTGGAAGGCTTCAAGAAGTTCTTGAATATGTCATTTCAGGAATGGTCCAAGGTGATCGACGTCAACCTGAACGGTGTTTTCCACACCATTCAGGTGGTGCTACCCGACATGGTCGAGGCCGGATGGGGGCGCATCGTCAACATCTCGTCGTCCAGCACGCACTCTGGGCAGCCGTTCATGGCCCACTACGTGGCGGCGAAGTCCGCGGTGAACGGCCTGACCAAGTCGCTTGCCCTCGAATACGGTCCGAGTGGGATCACCGTCAACGCGGTACCGCCGGGGTTCGTCGACACGCCGATGCTGCGCAGCGCCGAGAATCGGCACCTCCTCGGTGGAACCGTGGAGGACCATATCAATCGCACACCCGTGCGCCGGGTGGGCAAGCCCGAGGATATTGCGGCCGCATGTGCTTTCTTTGTCTCCGAGGAAGCCGGGTACATCACCGGACAGATCCTCGGCGTCAACGGCGGTCGCAACACCTGACGTTTCGACCGGCCACGAGATCCCAAGAGATCCAAGGAGTTTGATGTACGACAGGGACCAACTCTTCATCGACGGGAAATGGGGGGCGCCGGATTCCGATGCCGTCATCTCGGTGATATCTCCGCACACCGAGGCGGTCATCGGCCGCGCAGCCTGTGCAGGGCCTGCAGACGTGAATCGCGCCGTCGAGGCCGCGCGGGCAGCTTTCGACGGCGGGCTGTGGCCACGCATGCAGCCGGCCGAACGGATCGAGGCAATCACCCGGCTAGCGGGCATCTACAAGGAACGGCGCGCCGACATGGCCGAGCTGATCTCGGCCGAGATCGGCGCTCCCATCAGCTTCGCCAAAATGGCGCAGGTCCGTCTTCCCCTCACCATGATCTCGGCATTCTGTGGTTTGGCCGGGACCTACCAGTGGCAGCAGGTACGTCCGGGGCTGTACGGCAAGGACATCCGCATCGTGAAGCAACCGGTGGGAGTCGTCGCCGCCGTGGTGCCGTGGAACATGCCGCAGTTCCTTACCGTGTGCAAAGTGATGCCGGCGCTGTTAGCCGGCTGTTCGGTGATACTCAAGCCGGCGCCCGAGTCGGTGCTCGATGCGCAGCTGCTTGCCGAGCTGGTCGCGGCAGCCGACCTTCCGCCCGGCGTGCTGAACGTGGTGCCCGGCGATCGCGATGTCGGTGAACTCCTGGTGAGCCACGCCGGTGTCGACAAAGTCTCGTTTACCGGGTCCACGGCCGCCGGCCGAGAAGTCGCCCTCGCCTGTGCCGAGGGGCTGAAGCAGGTGAGCCTCGAACTGGGCGGCAAGTCTGCGGTCATCGTGCTCGACGACGCCGACCCCGCCGCCGTCGCGACCGGGATCCAGATGGCCAGCCTCGCCAACAGCGGCCAGGTGTGCAACGCGCTCAGCCGCATCCTGGTGCCGGAGGCGCGCACCGACGAGTTCGTCGACGCTTTGGCGGCCGCGATGGAGTCGATGACAGTGGGCGACCCGGCGGATCCCAACACCCAGATCGGTCCGCTGGTGGCGCAACGCCAGCAGGAGCGGGTCCGGGGCTATATCGAATCGGGCAAGACCGACGGGGCGCGCTTGGTGACCGGCGGCACTGACATGCCCGACGGTCTAGAGACCGGTTGGTACGTACGGCCGACGCTGTTCAGTGATGCCGACAACGACATGCGGATTGCGCGCGAGGAGATCTTCGGCCCGGTGCTGACCGTCATCTCCTACCGCCACGAGGACGAGGCCATCCGGATCGCCAACGACTCCGAGTACGGGCTGGCCGGGTCGGTATTCACCGCCGACGTCGACCGCGGGTACGGCGTAGCGGCTAGGGTTCGGTCCGGGACCTTCGGTGTCAACGAGGGCTACATCATGGATCCGGCGGCGCCGTTCGGCGGTGTCAAGAACAGCGGCTACGGCCGTGAACTCGGAACCGAGGGAATCGACAGTTACACGGTCAGCCAATCGATTTCCGCAGCGGCGAACTGATTAGAACTTCTTGAGTCCCCGCACGATCTTGTTGAACGGCTGCTGCGACATCAGCCCCTTGCGCAGGTTTCGCTGCAGGATGCTTACGTTGGCCACCACCAGGTAGCGGACTCCCGCATCGCGCCACTCCGCTGCGTGTTCGAGGACCTCGTCCACTGTTCCGTTGAGCAGAAATTCCCGCAGCACCGACGGCGGGATCTTTGCCAGATGGGACAACGCCGTCTGCTCGTCGATGGCATGCGGAACCAGGTCCTGGGCGCCCGAAAAACCGGCGCCCAGCGGGTGCTGCGCGCCGTGGCGAGCAAAAACTTCATCCGATGAGGCCAGTCCCATCGCCCGGATGATCTCGGAATCGAGCGCCTCGTCGACCTCATCGCGGCTGCGTCCCGTCACCACGAACATCTGAAGCGCGGGGAGGATGGACATCGGATCGCGACCGGCGTCAGACGCGGCCGACCGGACTGCGTCGAGGCGCTGTGTGTAGTCCACGGGGCGGTGCGGGAAGCTGGGGAAAAAGGCATCCCCGTAACGCCCCGCGGCGCGCAGCATGCGCGGACCATGGGCAGCGATCCAGATCTCGGGCCACTTTCCGCGATAGGGAGGCAGCTCGAATACGGCGTTGCGCAACGGGAAATAGGGCGAATCCCGGTTGACGAGTCCGCCCCCCGAATCCCAGAGCGCGCGGATGGTGGCCAGCGCCTCCTCGAACCGCGCGACTGGTTTCGACCACTCAACACCGTAGGGCTCGTTTCCTTCCCGTTCGCCGGTGCCGATACCCAGGATCGCTCTCCCGCGGTTGAGCAAGTGCAGCGTCGCAACGGCCTGCGCGGTGACGGCCGGGTTGCGTCGAGCGGTGTCTGTGACGGCCGTGCCGAGGCGCAGACGGCCGATTCGGTTGCGCGCAGCGATGTGGCCGAGCATGGTCCACGGCTCCATGAAGCCGTCGATCTTTGGTAGGAGCTTCGCCGCGCCGCAATACTTCTGCTGCCACAACGAGCTCGGCCACACTCCGTTGAGGTGGTCGGGAACCCAAAACGAGTCGACGCGGTTGGCGACGGCACTTAGGTAGTTGGCTCGGGTAATCATCTCCGCTGCAGGTCGAGCCGCAACGATCGGATCCGCCACTCCCACCCGAAATCCCGACATCTGTTTGTCCTTTGCTTGAGCGGTCGAAGACGGTTGGAGTATCTCGCGGATCGATTGAGCTCCTTAGGGTAATGGCTTACGCAATTTCCGGTTTGCGTGGTGATTGCCACGTTTAGCGAACCACCCGGTCGGGGTACTGCCCCCGAATTCCCTCCTACCGGAAGAGAAAAGCGTGGCTCCCAGTTTCCAGGATGTCATCAAATCCAAGTACCTGCTGTTGACGACGTTCACCAAGGACGGCCGCCCCAAACCGACACCGATCTGGGGTGTGCCCGACGGCGACAAGCTCCTGGTGATCACCGACGACGGGTCGTGGAAAACCAAGCGGATCAACAACACCCCGAGAGTGACGATCGCCAAAAGCGCCGCATTGGGTAAGCCCAAGAGCGAAGACGTCGAGGCCATCGCCCGGGTACTACCGAAGTCGGAGACGCGTCGGGTCTACAACGCCGTGCTCAAGCGGTACTGGTACCACGCCTGGTGGTTCTACGCGCACTCGATCGTGCGCGGCGGCATCGACAAGATTCACGTCGGCCTCGAGATCGAACCCGCCGCTTAAGAACCCGGCACCCTCGGACGCTTCCAATTCCCGCCTGGCTGACTTCGCGTGAGGAAGCTGGCCAGCGGATCGGAGTTGGCACGTCGGGTATGACGTGATTGGTCCCCGGCACCCGCAAGCGCCCCGGCGCGGTGAAACGGTGCCGCCGAACCAAAATATCCATTTGAGGAAACCGGTCTGTGGGTGAGGCGAGATAATTCTTCGCATGGATTCCAAGCCCCAACCGGTAACGCTCTAGTGGTGGCGCGTTCTGCTGGTCGGTTGCGGGTTACGCCCGAATGGGGATGAACACATGCGCCAACTGATCGCCGCAGTAGCCCTTGTCGGTATCGGCATTCTCACCGCCAGCTGTCACAGCCAGGTCAACCAAGGCCCTAAAGCGCCGACCACGACGGCGACCACCACCACGAAAGCTGCGCCTCCTGTTGCGGAGAGTGCGCTGAAAGCGTTCCTGCTCGTCCCCGAGCAAATCAACGCCGCCATGGGAGCAACAGAAATGAAGGTGACGAAAAGCCTCATCGCGATGTCTGACGACAGCGCCACGATGGCGCCCAGGGAGTGCCTAGCCATCGACTCCTCGGCGCAGGCCCAGGTCTATGCCGGCAGCAATTTCATGGCCGAGCGCGATCAGGCACTCCAGGAGGGCGATAACTTCGCTCACTATGCCGAGCAGGCTGTGGTGCTATTTCCCACCGCCAAACAAGCCCGCGCCTTCTTCACCGCGTCCGCCCAACAGTGGGGGGCCTGCAGACAATACACGCACACCCAGAGCCATTCGGACTGGACCGTGGGGGCGATATCCAACACCAACGGCGTCCTGAGCACGATCGCAACTCAGCAGAACGCCATGGCCGGCGGCTGGGCCTGTGGTCGGGCGCTGGTCGTCAGAAACAACGTCATTGTCGACGTCAACACATGCAGCGCCGATCCCAAGAATTCAGCCGTCGACATCGCGAACCAGATCGCCGCCAAAGTGCCCGCATAATGGGCCATCAATTGCACGCCATCGGATCCGACTACCGCATCGACGGCGGTCCGTCACCACCTTCTGACTAGGCTTGACCCGTGACGGGAGATCGGACCCGGACAGCACCACCCATCTTGGCGTTGGTCGCAGCGGCCCGCGTCGGGGTGGGAGCCGCCATGCTCCTTGCTCCGGGCCGGTTCTTTTCGCCCGGATCGGGAACCGAAACCCTGCTGATGCAGACAATCGGGATTCGCGATGTGGTCCTCGGATCGGGTGGGTGTGCCGCCTGGTTGCGTCGTGGCGACCGGGAGTTTCGACGCTGGGCGACCGTCGGTTTGATCAGCGATAGCGCCGACCTTCTGCTCGGACTGCGCAGCAAGCCCCTGGTCGGTACCAAGAGCGCACTGATCGCCACGCTGGCCCCCGTGCCATTCATTGGTGCGGGCTTGCTCGGCTTCGCCCGGATCCTCGAAAGGGCCGGTAAGGCTTGATTTCTCAGCCCTAGCCGCTGGCGCTACGAAGGGCTTCGAATGTATCGGCGACGGTTTCGGTTGGATCCCGAAAGGTGATGCCAAGTTCTCGCTCGCTCGGTGAATCATCGGAGGCCGGCATCTGGGTGTAGTACTGCATTCCCGCCGAGGTGAAGGGCGTGTCGAAGGGCAGAAATCGGCCCGCTCGATCCAGCACTGCGCCCGCAACCCGCAGCGCGGTGTCCGGAATCGGGACGGCAACCATTGGCGTACCGGCGATTTGGCCGAGCATGTTCGCCAGCTCGGATGCAGGAACTCGATGACCACCCGCGGTGTAGCGGCGAGGGCCCCGCCCCGGCTCCAACAGCGCCATGTGCAAAACGGCCAGATCGCGGACGTCGACCACCAACCATGCCGCGCTTCGACCGGGGATCGCATGCATCTGCAACGCCGCCTTGACGCCCTCTCCGGCCTCACCGAACTGGTCGCCGACCGGCGGACCGAGCACCATGCCGGGATAGGTGATGTTCACCGGCGCCCCGGCGTCCTGCAGACCGCGAGCATAGATTTCGACCTGCGCCTTGGATGTCCCGTATCCATCCGCTCCGCCGACAACCGGCAGCTCCGCCGTCAACATCTCCAAGCCAGGATGAAACAGCGCGGTGAAGCTCGACACGTGGGTGATCGGATCCAGGCCGAGCTCGACGGACTGACCAAGGACGTTCTGGGCGCCCTGCATGTTCGTGGTCAGCATCTCGTTCGTCTGGCGTGGGTCGGTCGCTACCAGAGCAGCGCTGTGCACGACGGCGTCGCATCCGCGCAACGCGTCTCGTACCGAGACGCGATCGGTGATGTCCCCGACGGCGAAGTCCGACACGTCGACGCCCAGTTTGGCGACGGAGGTTTGTAATCGATCGGGATTTCGCACCAGGAACCGGATGGAATGTCCCGCGTCAGCGATGACCTTGGCGGTCCACCCGCCCACAAACCCTGTACCGCCCGTGATCAGAACGTGCATTGTGCGATTCTGCAACGGACGTCCGCCCGCAGCCACCAGGGGTGCTACAGGTGACTGGCGGCGAAGTCCGCGGCTTGACCTGTCATGCCGTTGACCGCATACATGCCATGCGCGGCGGCGTCGTTGCCGCCACCGCAAACGGGGTCGCCCTGCGTGCACAATTCGAGGGTCTTGGGCGTGTACAGGGGGCCGATCACGATCGGCGGACAACCGTACTGCCCCAGGAATTGGTCGGAAGGTTTCGCGAACAGTGTGACCGCAGCGACGTGGTTTGCGATATCCGGCGACATCGGCTTTGGTACCGCGGCAGCGGGTACGCCCAGTAGTTCGGTAGCCGACGTGACGTAGCCGGCCACGGCTGCGCCCTGGGAGTATCCGCCGAGCACCTCTCGGGTCTGGGGGCAGTTCGCTGCCATGGATTGGATGTGAGAGCCGGCGTCGCGAATCCCATCAATAACCGTCAGGGGGAAATCAGGATTGCCGAAGTCGTCGCTGGCTTGGTAATTGACCGGATACACCCCGAGCGATTTCCCGCCGATCCGGCCGCGCAGGCCGTCGACGAATTGCTGTCCGATGTCGCCAAGACCGGGGGGCTCCCCGCTGCCGCGGGCGAACACCACATCGACGTCGGGACACGAGTCGGCAGACGCCGATGGGGCGGGTGTGCACGTCAGACCGGAAGCGGCCATCACCGCGCCCGCTCCGACGGTCGCCGCGACCCGACGCGCCCGTTTGTTGATCAACTTCAAGACATCCATCTCCACCAGAACGCTTCGCATCATTGGAGCCCTTTACCTGGTATTCGATGCCAATTGCGGTATGCATTGCAAGCAGCCTCATTTTTCAACCGCGTGGCACGCCACATGGACGCCGGCAGCAATCACTCGCCGGCACAGCTTTACGGTTCAGGTGCTGCGTTGGCACCGATCTGTGTGCGGACGCGATATGCAGCGCAAGAACGCGTCTCGCGCCGTCGCCAGCAAACCCCGATTCTCGCGCGGGAAGGCGACGTGCTTGTTGGACGAAGTGTTGGCGGCGCCTAGATGGAGATTGACCGACGATGATGTCGATAGCGGACTTGCGCGCGACCAGGGCGGCTATTCGTCTACTCGACATCAGTAGTTGCTGGAACGCCTCGGTGGGCTTAAAAGGCGACCAGCAGGTTTACCCGCTTTCTTCAGTAAACCTGCTGGTCTATGGGGTGGCTATTTCTTGAAGGCGTCCTTCACCTTCTCGCCGGCATCCTTCAGGCTGGACTTAGCCTGATCCGCTCGGCCCTCGTTTCTGGTGTCGTCATCCCCTGTGGCCTTGCCGATGGCTTCTTTGGCCCGGCCACCCACGTCGTCGATCTTGTTCTTCAATTTGTCTTCTTTGCTCATGTGCTTCCGCTTCCTCCTCGCTACGATTGCTTCTTGTTGCGGCTACCCCGCAGCACGTGATGTTGAAACCCCGAACGCCGATCCGCCGGCCGCATGCGGGGGTGGACTGCAGGCCTTCAAACCCTCAGACATCGGCAGCTTCGGCAAACTGCCCCGCCGGCCCCGACGGCGACGGATGACGCGCCATGCTGCGTACCGATGCTTCGGGCTGTCACCATGGAGTCCGTGAGCACCGCAATTGTGGTGGCAATAGTGGCGACGCTGATGCTTCTCGGCATCGGCATGGTGGTCAATCAGCTTCTTCGGTTGAGGAAGTATCTGAACGACTCGCCACCCGATGGGGCGCCGCGCGGCGAAGTACGCGAACCCCCGGACCAACCCGATTAGCAGCCGTTTTCCAAACCCGAGCAAACGGGGGTGTGCCTGGCTGATAGCTTCATTCCCGTGATGGCATCTGGTCGGGGAGTGGCACAGTAACAATGTCAACTCTTCTGGTAGCCGACGATGGCCTGCCGCGCGGCGTGTCCGGCGCCGCCGACCCGCATTTCGCAAACG
>DASXMA010000287.1:0-1726 GCA_036495965.1 Mycobacterium sp. | reverse complement strand
GCGACCTTCTTGAAAGGCGCCGCCCATTCGATCACCGCGGCCGGTGCCAGCGCGATTCTGGTGATGGGATTCCCGGTGCTGCTCAAGCTGACCTCGAATGAGCTTGGGGCACAAGGCGGGGTGATCATTCTGGCGGTGACGTTGACCCGAGCACCGCTGCTGGTGCCGCTGACCGCCATGCAGGGCAACCTCATCGCTCATTTCGTCGACGAGCGCACCGACCGGCTTCGGGCGCTGGTTGTGCCGGCGGCGATCATTGGCGGCATCGGCGCGGTCGGGGTGTTGGCTGCGGGCGTCGTGGGCCCGTGGCTGTTGCGGGTCGCCTTCGGGCCGCAGTACGACGCCAGCAGCGCGCTGCTGGCGTGGCTGACGGGAGCCGCCGTGGCGATCGCCATGCTGACGCTCACCGGTGCTGCCGCGGTGGCGGCGGCGCTCCACCGGGCGTATTCGCTGGGGTGGGTCGGTGCGACGGTGGCGTCGGGGCTGCTGCTGCTGTTGCCGCTGCCGCTGGAGACCCGCACCGTGGTCGGCTTGTTGTGTGGTCCGCTGGTGGGAATCGGAGTCCATCTGGTGGCGCTGGGGCGCGCCGGGCACTTAACCGGCTGATCCGGCGTGGGCCAGCGTGTACCTTGTGGGCATAAATGGCCTCGAAAATAGGAACTGAAACGCACTACCCCGGCGTCTGGATTGTCATTCCCGCCTTCAACGAAGCCGCTGTCATCGCTGAGGTGATAGCCGATTTGCGCTCCGTCTTCGACCACGTCGTGTGCGTGGACGACGGCAGCGCCGACGATACCGGCGAGATCGCCAGGCGGGCGGGGGCTCACTTGGTGCGCCATCCGATCAACCTGGGGCAGGGTGCGGCCATCCAGACCGGCGTCGAGTATGCCCGCAAGCAGTCGGGCGCACGGGTTTTCGCCACATTCGACGCCGACGGCCAGCATCGCGTCAAAGACGTGTCCGCGATGATCGAGCGGCTCTGCGCCGGTGACGTCGACATTGTCATCGGAACGCGGTTCGGCGCGCCCCAGGGCAGTCGGCCGCCATTTCTGAAACGAATCGTGCTGCGGACCGCCGCGCGGTTGAGCAGGCGCGGCCGCCGGCTTGGCTTGACCGACACCAACAACGGGCTCCGGGTTTTCAACAAGACGGTGGCCGACGGGCTAAATCTCACTATGAACGGCATGAGCCACGCCAACGAGTTCGTCATGTTGATCGCCGAAAACCACTGGCGCGTGGCTGAACTGCCGGTCGAGGTGCTCTACACCCAATACTCGAAGTCGAAGGGTCAGCCCCTGCTCAATGGCGTCAACATCATCTTCGACGGGTTTCTGCGAGGGAGGATTCCACGATGAACTGGATTCAGGTGCTGCTGATCGGGTCGATCGTCGCGCTGCTGGTCTACCTGCTGCGGTCGCGCCGCAATGCGCGATCTCGGGCCTGGGTCAAGGTCGGCTATGTCTTGTTCGTGCTGGGCGGCATCTATGCGGTGCTGCGGCCTGACGACACCACCGTGGTCGCGCACTGGTTCGGGGTCCGCCGCGGAACCGATCTGATGCTCTACGCACTGATCATGGCGTTCAGCTTCACCACGCTGAGCACTTACATGCGGTTCAAGGATTTGGAGTTGCGCTATGCGCGACTTGCTCGCGCGGTCGCGCTCGAAGGCGCGCAGGTGCCCGAAGAGGGCTAGACCGTCCGAACGTGACGGAAGTAGTCGACCGTG
>DASXMA010000286.1:0-1746 GCA_036495965.1 Mycobacterium sp. | reverse complement strand
CGATCCTGCCGCTGCTTAGCGGCGAGGGCGCGGTTAAGATTGTCACCTCCCCATCCTTCTCATCCCATCATGAGGCGGCCTGACGCCGACCTCGAAGAGAAGCGAGAGCCTCGTGTGGCGTCATCAGCCGGGGTGCAAGAGAGTGACAGCATGAAGTCATCAGGCCGGCGCTTGACACTGGCCGCGATAGAGAAGAAGGGACCTTCGCCGGGACGCACGGCAACGCGCGAGACGCGCCGATCGGCATCAGCGCCGGCGCACCTTAGGCTTGGTTATTCACCGCCGGACCGGCTGTCAAAAGGACTTGCTAACGTGCAGGTGAGCCCGTTGCGCGCAGTTTACGGGTTCGATATCGCGTTTTCGTGTTGTCGGCATCACCCGATTGGGTCATGCCGAGGTGTTCTCATTCAACCAAATGAGCCGGATGTTCATCCTCCGGCCGATGGAGGAGGCCTCGAATGATCTGGCGAATCTTGCCGCGCGCTGCGCACCGGGCAGTCGTTTGCGCAGCATCGCTGGGTGCAATCTACATGGGCGTCCTGCCCGCTAGCGCACGGGTCACGCAGCTCAACATTACCAGTGCGGCGCCAGCTTTTGGCGGCGCTAGTTTTGGTTCGGTTGGAACCTATGAGGTAATCACCGGCACCTTTACCGACGAGGTCGACCCTAACGACCCGCACAATTCGGTCATTACCGACATCGCCCTCGGTCCGAAAAATACCAACGGAACGGTCAGCTTCACGGCGGACTTCCAGATCATCAGACCGACCAATTTGGCGAACTCGGCTCACCGGGTCATCTACGACTTGCCCAACCGCGGCGGTCCCGGCGCGCTCGGCACGCTTAACGGGGGCATAACCGCCACCGGCACACCCGTCCCCGCTGGAGGCAACACCGCTGTCCCACCGAGTTCGGGCGCGGCCGGCACCGGGTGCCTGATGAACATGGGATGGTCGATCGTCGAAGTCGGCTGGGACCTCACCGCGCCGCAAGGCGGCACGCTCTTCGGCGTCACCTTGCCGGTGGCGACGAACAAGGACGGTTCGGCGATCACCGGCCCGACCACCGAGGAACTCGTCGTCGACATAGGCACGACGCCAGCGGACTTGCCGGTCACCTATCCGCCAGCGAACCTCGACCAGTCCAAAGCCATGTTGACCGTACGCGAGAATTACGGCGACACGCCGCAGGTGGTTCCGGCTGCGGATTGGTATTACACCACGACATGCACAGCCCAAACTGACTACTTCTCTCCGACATGCGTCAAGTTGACAGGGGGTGATTTTGGAGCGCCCGGAACATTTGGGCCAACCGCGCTCTACGAATTTACTTATACCGCGCAAAATCCGAACATCGCCGGGCTCGGTCTCGCTGCGATCCGTGATTTCGCGACCTTCTTGCGCGATGCCAAGACCGACGATTCCGGCACCGCAAATCCGCTCGCCGGCGACGTCGACCACATATACACCATCTGCAGTTCGCAGCCCTGCCGCACGACGCGAGACTTCGTGCTATTCGGCTTCAATCACGCCGATGTTCCGGGAGGTGCCAGCCAGCATAGATGGGGCGATCTCAGCTGGTGGAACCAGTTCTGGCGACGTCCGCCTTATCACGAAAGAGCGATCGACGGCATGCTAAACTATATCGGCGGCGGCGACGGCATCTATTTAAACTACCGTTTCGCCCAGCCGACCCGCACGTCACGTCAGCATATCGCGCGCTGGGACCCGGAGTTCCAGTTCCCGT
>DASXMA010000285.1:0-17977 GCA_036495965.1 Mycobacterium sp. | reverse complement strand
GGCGACGATTCAGAGCATCGCGCCGGGACGTTGCGCGGCGATCTCGGTTCCGGATGAGGGCATGGAAAAGCTCGTCGCCATCATCGAACTCAAGAACCGCGCCGACTCGGACAACGAGGCGATGAATGGATTCGATGTCGTCAAACGTGAAGTCACCGCTGCGATATCCAACGTACACGGCCTCAGCGTCGCGGATCTCGTTGTGGTAGCCCCTGGTTCGATTCCCATCACCACCAGCGGCAAGGTCAGAAGAGCGGCCTGTGTCGAGCGGTACCGGCAGAACCAGTTCGCCCGTTTGGACGCTTAGGTATTACGGAATTCGGGTCGTGCTGAAACTCCCGAACATGTTGCGCACCGAGTCAGAGCGCACCGTGGCCGCTGTGCGCCACCGTTTGGACCGCAACACTATCCGCTTCGTTTCCGAAACTCACTTGGAGCTTGCACCGCAGCCCCCTCCCGATTGCCGCACGCTCGTTCTGTTCGCGCACTTCGATCCCCAAGGCATCGTCGATCCTTACGTCGGCTACTACCTGAAGGCGCTGCGTGGGCTCGGAGCAACCATCGTCTTCGTCTCCGGCTCGCCCACCCTCACACCGGAGTCGGTCGCTCCCATCCGCTCCCTATGTGCCGGCGTCTACACCCGCCGCACGCTTTCCCACGACTTCGGCTCGTGGCACCTCGCATGGTGCATGCTGAGGCAGCGCGGCTGGTCGCTCGATCAGTTCGACCGCTTCGTCATCGCCAACGACAGCGTGTTCGGTCCGCTCTTTCCCATCGAAGAGATGTGGAGCTCGTTCCACGATGCCGACATGTACGGCGCCATCGAAAATACCCAGATGGTCCCCCACCTCCAGTCTTTTTTTCTGGCCTGGGATCTCAACTCGCGCACCCGCCCCTTCCTCAACGATTTCTGGAATGACTTCCAGTACGTCGTCCACAAAGGCACCCTCATCTGGCGATACGAGATCGGCTTATCCAAGCGTGCTCGTAAAGCAGGGCTCAGCGTCAAACCGTTCGTCTCCGCCGCCACCATCAAATCAACCTATGGGCGCTCATCGGCGCATCTGTGGGCCAGCAGGCTCTCCGGGCGAAATAACGGCACCCTTTACTTTTGGAACGGCCTCATCGAGGACTTCCGCTTCCCTTTCCTCAAGACGATCCTGCCGCGTTACAACAAGCCGTGGCACGAGTCCATGGCGCACCTGCGCGACGTCATCGAGCAGCGCACCCCCTATCCCTACCGACTCATCCAATCGAACCTGGACAGGCTCGGGTGCGGAGTACCTTCCCTGGTCAGGCCGACCCGCTATACCCTCCGAACGGCTAGGTGGATACCCCCCAAAGCGCGCAGGTCGCCGAGGGCTGGCGGGCAAGAATGAACACCATTGGCCGACTCGATGCGCCGGCCCGGGGCTGGCTGTGGTGGGTGATCGCGGCTGACAGTTGACGGCACGCAAGGAAGTGGTCGAGTTGACGTTCGTAGCGGATGGTGAGCCACCGGTGGCCGGTGAACCATCCCACAGCGCAGCTCAAATGCTGCCTATGCCAGCGGTCACCAGCAAAACCCCGGCCACTGCGGGGACGACGATCAGAATCCGCCGACGCTGAGTTAAGGCCCAGTTTTGCAGCTGCAGCACGGCCACCTGGGTTTTCGCCGGCATCACCAGATAGCTGACGAGCGGGACCTCAACGAGAGCAAGCACCACGACGGTGAACATCACGACTGCGCTGAGCTGAGCGCGGATTGCGGCTCCCGAGGAGACGATGACGATGAGCACGACTAGATAATCGACGGGCGGCATTGTCGATACCAGGCCGATCACAAACGCCACCAACGGATTTCCGCCCTGCAACGCGTGACGGACGCGGGCCGTCAGCCGTGAGAATGCGGTCGGTGTGGTTGGCTGCAGAACCTGGGCTGACGGAGCGCCGCCGTACGTCGGCACCCCTGCATGCTGACCCGCCGGAAACCCCGCCGACACTAGTGCCGCGATCAACAGCGCGAGCACACCAATGGCGATTTGGAAATACCCGCCCGTGAAACGTGCGACCGTTGACCTCACATCTTCGATAGCCATCGGTAAGGAATCGCGCAGCACTAGCAGCAGTACAAAAACACCTAGGCCGGGGGCGATACCTGCTGCCACGCCGCCCAGCCAGTACGCAAGCAGGTTGTGCCGGGGCCGTGGGCGCGACATCAAGACCACGACGATGACCAGGCGCGTCGGGTCGGTCGCCACCCAAAGTGCGAGCGCCAGCACCGTGCCCCACATCAGTCAACACGCTTCGCGCGGGCGGTGGCTTCTAAGACATCCGCGGCCGCGGTAACGCTTTCGGCGGGCTTGGTCATCCGGGTGGCGATTTCGCGGGCTCGGGTAGCGTATTGCGGCGCAAGGATACGGCGGAGGTGCGCGACTAGCGATTCCCGGGTGGTGGTCGACAAGCGCCGGGCGCCGCCGACCTTCAGTCGGGTGACCTGTGCCGCCCATATCGGCTGATCGGCCACGTCCCAGAGGACCAACATGGGGATTCCGGCTCGCAGGCCTGCAGCCGTGGTGCCCGCGCCGCCGTGGTGGACGCCCGCGCGACAGATGGGAAAGATCGCCGCATAGTTCACCAGGCCCACAAGTTTCACGTGGTCAGAATGTGCGATGCAGTTGGGGCCGCTCGCGCCGGAATAAATCAAGGCCCGTTCGCCTAGCTCCCCGCAGGCCGCGGCGATCATGGCGATCGTGTCGGCGGGAGATTGGACCGGTGTGCTGCCGAGACCGAAGTAGATGGGCGGTGTTCCCGCGGCAATCCACGACGCGACCTCACCGTCGGCATCCGTCGGCAGCTCCATCGTCAGCGCCCCGACGAAGGGTCGCCGCCCGTTCCATTCCGCCGCGAGTCCCGGAAAGCAAACCTCGTCGTAGGCCTGGATTTCGAGCGATCCGCGTTCCGCCATCCGTTGCCCCGCGGAGGCCGCCGCCTTTGGTAGGCCCAGTTCACGACGCTGTGCGTCCTCGGCCTCCTTGGTGATGCGCCAATACACCCACCAGGCCGCCCTCATTGTGGAGCGGATCAGGGGCGTAGGCGACGGTATCGACGGAAGGGCAAGCTGACCGTTTACTCGTATTGGGAAGTAATGCATCGCCGCCAACGGAATGTCGTAGCATTCCGCGACGTTGCAAACGACCCCGTGGTACGTCTGGCCCGTCACCAGCAGGTCGGCCCCGTCCGCCAGTGAAATCAGCGTCCTGCTCATCTGCGCCCAGCCCTCGACGAAAAGCTCCCTCCCCGCGCGCACCAAGTTGATCGGATTCTGCAGCTTGAAGGCGTGGTGAACGAGATCCGCGACCGCGTTCAGCTGCTCCTGCGAATCCGGCCCGTAACCGACCGCAGTGAGCCCCGCCGACTCCACGAAGCCAATCAGGTTAGGTGGAACCGCCATGCGCACTTCGTGCCCTCGCCGCAGCAGCTCCAGACCAACGGTGGCGCACGGCTCGACGTCGCCACGAGTTCCATGGGCGGCCAAGACAACTTTCATCGACGGAACCCGGCCCTTCAGTTGTCGTCCGCGTAGGCAAGGTCCGCGACTTCGGTCATTGCCAGTCGGTCTTCTGCTGATCGTTGGTCGTTGATTCAGGTTGGGAGTGAGGTTATCCGATTTTCATCTGGACACCTGATCTGCTGCATCCGCATGACGTCCGTCCGCGACCCGCCTAAACACAGATTTCATCGCACTCAGATACCGGGTCACGGAGTCCCTGGCGACCGGATTGTTCTGGAAGTTCACCACTATCGACACCTCATCGAAGAGACGAATTACCGACATATAGAGGTGCGCCGGATCCCGGGGGTCGCAGTAGACTCTCGCATTCGCGTCCTTCATGAGAGACGTAACGGTAGCGGAAAAGGGAGGAAGGCCCGTATCCATGTAGTTGACCATGGTGCAGTTCGGTCCCCATTCCCTGAGCCAAGGCGCCAACTTTAATACTTCGTTAAACGACACATTCGCGAGGTCTAGATTCGAATCGAAGGAAGCCTGCGCGGCACGGGCAGTCTCTTCGAAAGATGTCGGGTTGACAGGAACAGCGAATGGAACCACGCCGGTGAACCATCCCATTGCCGAAAATTCCGCTAGCGACCTGCGCTTATCAGTCGGCGTGAGTCCGTAATATGTTTTGGCGCCGGTCAACTCATATTGCGCGAGAGCCACACAGGCAAACAAACCGCCGCTGAAGCGGGCGCCCGCCTCCATGCAGCGGGATTCGAATTCGGCCGTCTGTTCCTGATCCATGAGCCGTTCGACCATGAGGTCGCCACCAGAGGCTCCCGACAGATCACCAAGCGGCAGTGGGAAGTCCGGCAGCGTTCCGCCGTTGTTTTCGGCAAACTCTATCCACTTACGGACGCTAGGGGAATCCAAGGTCAGAGCAGACACGTGTTGCTTCTCCCGCATGCAGAAATTGTCATGACTGGCTGGAGGTGGCAGCTGAACGAGCGCGCCGCCCGTCACAAGGACACGGTAGTTCATCACGATCTCGGTGTATAACCCAGAAACAATCGTCGGGTCACAGTGGAGGTGATCGACAATCCAAAAAAATGTAAAGCAGTCCGGGCGCTGAATAATGCCGAACCTGAAGCAATCCCACTCCACCGGATCAGGAGTAGACAACACAAATTGGTGCCACTCACTTGGCGTCATCTCGCCATGCCGGACCGGGAGAAACTCAATGTCGGCGGGGTCACCGATAGTATGCCGAACAATGGGTTCCGCATGTCCATGCTCGAACCAACTGTGATACGTCTTGTGCCGACGAAGGTGTGAGTTGATGACGTAACTCATGGCACGGACATCGCACCGACCGGGTTCGTCCCCGCAGCCGATTACCAACCGTGCATAATCGAGTCCGCGGGCCGCGTAGCGGGAAAAGCCGCGAAGATGGGCTTCTTGCATGGCGCTGAGCGGCACATCACTTATCGGGGCTTGCCGGGCATTCTCAAGCGAGGTGGGCGATGCTTGCCAAGACACGATTCTGCCTGGCTCCGGCACCCAGTCATAAACTGTTCCCACGAACAGCCCGTCCGCTGACCCTGCACCTACGAACACCCTTCCCCCCTTTAGTCCCGTACCTGCGGTTCAGCGGATATTTCGATGTGCCGACCTCTCACGACGGTTGCCGAGCCGGCTCGTGGGGATGCCAGCTTTTCGCACAGGAGCCCGACCAAACCCTGAATGGTGGTGATGTCGTTGGTGGTGACGCGTATTCCTGTTTCGGCCTTGATGTGACTGCGCAACTCGAGGTTGCCCATGGAGTCAAGGCCATATTCGGAGAGAGGGCGATCCGGATCGATGGTGCGACGCAGAATCAGGCTGACCGCGTCGGAGATCATGCGACGGAGGCGAGCGGGCCACTCCTCCGTCGGCAGCGCATCCAACTCATTTAGCAATTCACTTGTGTCCGTTGAACTTTGGCCCTTGGACCGGAACAGTTCAGCGAACCGGCTGCGTTGCGCGTAGGCGGCGAACCACGGCGTCCCCGTCATCTGTGCATACCCGGAGTACGCGCGGTTGTAGCGCAGCAGTGCCTGGAACGCGTAGGCACCCTCGTCGGCAGTGATAGCGGTGTCATGCCAGTGCGCGATGGCGGTGCCTTCGCCACCTTGTCCGAGAGCCACATCTTCGCCGATCTCAGCTCGGAGTTCGGCGGCGCGACCGACCTCGGCCCAGGCACCCCAAGCGATCGCGGTCGCGGGAAGGCCCTGGGTTCGGCGCCACCGCGCGAACGCGTCCAGCCAGCTGTTAGCCGCGGCGTACGCCCCTTGCCCGGGCGAGCCGACCAATGCAGCCGCCGAGGAGAACAAGCAGAACCAGTCCAAAGGCAGAGTGGCTGTGGCCAAATGTAAGTTCCACGCACCGTAGACCTTTGGAACCCAGTTGCGGTCGATGAGCTCGCCGGTCATGTTGGCTAGCATCGCGTTCTCGAACACCGCAGCGGCGTGCAGCACCCCGCGCAGGGGAAGCCCGGTGGCGGTCGCCACGGTGACCAAACGCGCCGCCGTGTCCGGCTGGCTGATGTCGCCGCATTCCACCTCAATGTCAGCGCCCATCGCCCGGATGAGCTCGATCGTCTCCAGCGCCTTGGGATTGGGTTGAGAGCGGGAGCTGAGCACGATGCGGCCACAACCGGCCGCGGCCATCTTCTCGGCGAGGAAGAGTCCGAGGCCACCTAAACCGCCAGTAACGATGTAGGAGCCGTCGCGCCGGAAAGCCCGGGCCTGCTCGGGCGGTACCACGACGGTGGTGTGCCCGGCCTGGGGCACGTCGAGTACGAGCTTGCCCGTGTGCTCTGCCGTGCTCATCGAGCGGACGGCCGTGGCCGCATCGCCAAGCGGATAATGAGTGCTTTCCGGTAATGGCAACTCACCGTCTGCGACTAGCCGGTACACCGTGCCCAGCAGGTCGCCGATCCGCTTCGGGTGGCTCTCTGACATCAGTGCGAGATCGACGTAGTGGAACGTGAGGTTGCGATGGAACGGGAAGAGCCCGAGCCGGGTGTTGGCGTAGACGTCGCGTTTACCGATCTCCACAAATCGTCCGCCGATGGAAAGCACTTCCAGCCCGGCGCGCTGTGCGGCGCCGGTCAGGGAGTTGAGTACGATGTCGACGCCGTATCCGTCGGTGTCGCGGCGGATCTGCCCGGCGAACTCGGTGCTGCGGGAGTCGTAGACATGCTCGATACCCATGTCATGCAACAGTGCTCGCCGCTGCTCGCTGCCGGCAGTGGCGAAGATCTCGGCTCCCGCGGCGCGGGCGATCGCGATCGCCGCCTGCCCCACGCCGCCAGTGGCGGAGTGAATCAACACACGGTCACCAGTGGTCATCCTGGCCTGGTCGTGTAGTCCATACCAGGCGATGGCATGCGCGGTGCTCACCGCGGCCGCCTGGCCGTCGGTGAGGCCCGGCGGCAGCGTCGCGGCCAGGCGGGCGTCACAGGTCACGAATGTGGCCCAGCAACCGTTTTTGGAGAAGCCGGCGACATGATCACCCACCCGATGAGCTATCACATCGGGACCGACGGCGGTCACCACGCCGGCAAAATCCATACCGAGTTGTGGTGTATCCCCGTCGATACCCGGATACCGACCGAAGGCGATGAGAACATCGGCGAAGTTGATGCTGGATGCAGTCACCGCGACCTCAATCTCTCCCGGCCCCGGCGGAACGCGGTCGAAGGCGGCCAGTTCCATCGTTTCCAGGTCACCAGGCGTGCGGATCTGCAAGCGCATACCTCCGAACGGGTGTTCCACCACGGCGGTTCGCCGCTCCCCGGGACGTAGCGGTGCCGGGCTCAGGCGCGCCGTGTGCCATTGGCCGTTCCGCCAGGCCGTCTCGTCCTCCTGCAACGTCCCCAGCAGTTGCCGTGCCAGCTGCTCGGCCTCGGTATCCTCGTCCATGTCGATCTGCATGGCGCGTAGATCCGGATATTCAGTGCTGATCGCTCGCACCAGCCCACGGAGCCCGGCCTGCTCCAGGTTCGTAACGTCGCCCGGCAACACGGTCTGGGCATTCCGCGTTACGACGTTTAGACGCGGTGGTTCTTCGTCGATATCCGCAATCTCGCGGGCAATACGCACCAGGTGACGCACATAGTCCCCGCCACGCTGGGCACACTCCCCATCCGGGTTGCCGTCCTTGGGGCCAGTGAGTATGACCACTCCGCTGACCTCGTCGGAACCAAGATGCGAGCCGAGCAATTCGGTGTTCGCCTGGTGATCGGAATGCTGCGGCCATGTCATGGCCGTGCACCCGGCGCCCCTGGCTTTCAACGCATCGGTCAGCCTTGTCGCCATGACGTCTGCAGTGGCGGAAGTGCTGATCAGCAACCATGTTCCCGGGCCGACGTGGTCCACATCCGGCAGTGTTCGCTGTTCCCACTCGATGGTCAGCAGTCGCTCGGCCAGTACGTGCTCGCCTTCGCCGCCTTGGGTGATCCGCATCTGTAGGCCACGGACGGTCAGCAGGACTGTCCCGTGCTCGTCCAAGACATCAAAGTCGGCCTCGAAACCTGCGGTGTCGGCTGTAGTCACCCGGGTGAAGCAGTAGCGGGCGTTGCGGACCGGACCATTCCCACGTAGGTGACTGACACCCAGCGGCATCAGCATTTTGCCGGTGGCCTCGCCCTGGATGTCGGGATGGGCAGCTGCGACAGCGACAGACTGGAAGCACGCCTCCAGCAGGGCGGGGTGAATCCCATAGGCGTTCTGTTGTGAGCGCAGCGGTGCCGTCAATCCGACTTCCGCCAGCACGGTGTCGACCGGCCCTTCGCCGATGTGCGCAGCGGCCAGGCCTGTGAAAGCCGGACCGTACCGAAAACCCCGGGTGTCGAACCACTTCCGCAAGTCGGTCCCTTCCAGGCGGCGAGGGTGGGCCGCGAGTAGGGCGAGAACGTCGTACCCGGGTGCGTGACCCTCATCGTGTTGGGCCACCAGGACCGCAGTGGCGATCTGATCACGTTGACCGTCGTTGTAGGTCTCCACCGTGAATGTGACGCCATCGGGCGCCTCCACTGACGCGACCGCGCCGATCGGGGTCTCTTCATCAACCAGCAGCATCTGTTCGAAGCGGATATCACGGACTTCGGACGCCTCGCCGAGAACGGTCCGAGCCGCTGCCAACGCCATCTCGCAGTGGACAGCCGCCGGAAGAACGGCCACATTGTGTATCCGGTGGTCGCCTAGCCAGGGCTGCGCCGCGGTGCCGACCTCACCCTGCCAAACGTGGCGCTCCGGCTCCTCGTGCAATCGCACATGCGCCCCCATCAGCGGGTGCACCGGAACTGTGCAAGCGCCGCGTACCCGCGAATCCTGACCGCTGCGGGCCAGCAGCAGGGGGCGGTGACTCCATGTCGGTAGCGGTGCATCCACCAGATGACCGCCCGGGTAGATCACCGAGAACTCGATCGCCGCGCCGGCACAGTGCAGATCCGCCAGGAAGCCGCGCACCCCGTGCGGCAGCTCTTGCTCGCGGCGCATGGCGGCGAGTGCGGCCAGCGGCATGCCGAGGCTGCCGGCAGTCTGCTCGACAGCGTGGGTGAGGAGGGGGTGCGGAGCCAACTCCGCGAAGACCCGGTGGCCGTCCTCCAACGCCGCCTGTACAGCCGCGGCGAAACGCACCATGTGACGCAAATTGTCCGACCAATACCAGGCATCGCACACGGGCTGCTCGCGCGGGTCGAACGCGGTCGCGGAGTAGAACGGCACCTCCGGTGTCATGGGGTTAAGCTCTGCCAGCACGTCGGACAGCTCGTCGAGGATCGGATCGACCTGTGGGGAATGCGAGGCGACATCGACGGCGATCTCGCGGGCCAACACGTCCCGTTGCTCCCATGCCGCGACCAGATCGCACACCGTCTGCGTGGCACCGCCGATCACCGTGGACTGCGGCGAGGCCACCACTGCCAGCACGACGTCGTCGACACCGCGAGCCATCAGTTCCAAAAGCACTTGCTCGGCAGGCAGTTCCACCGACGCCATCGCCCCGGAACCAGCGATCGTGGACATCAGCCGCGAGCGGCGGCAGATCACGCGTACCCCGTCCTCCAGCGACAGCGCTCCCGCCACAACAGCGGCCGCGGCCTCGCCCATCGAGTGGCCGATCACGGCCCCCGGCTGCACACCGTATGCCCTCATCGTGGCTGCCAGTGCGACCTGCATGGTGAACAGCGCGGGCTGGATCCGATCGATCCCGGTCACGGTCTCGGGCGCCGAAATCGCTTCGGTCACTGAGAATCCGGACTCTCGGGCGATCAGCGGCTCCACCTTGGCGACAGTCACGGCGAACACCGGTTCGGTCGCGAGCAGCTCGGCGCCCATCGCCGCCCATTGCGAACCCTGCCCGGAGAACAGCCATACCGGTCCTCGATCGTCATGCCCGACCGTGGACTGATACGGAAAGTCGCCTTCGGCGACCTTGCCCAAACCCTCCGTCAGCTCCTCGAGGCTGCCTGCGAGAACCGCCGTGCGCACCGGCCGGTGCCCACGCCGGCGAGCAAGGGTATACGCCAGATCCGATGCCGCAAGGTCCAGCGCTTGTGCGTCGACCCAGTCAGCGAGCCGCCCAGCCGTTTGCCGCAGTCCGTCGGCCGACGTGGCTGACAGCGGGAAAAGCAGCGGTCCTCCGATGGCAGGAGTGGTTGGCGCGTCGGCCGGTGCGACCGTCTCGGGAGCTTGCTCCACAATCGCGTGCACATTGGTTCCCGAGAACCCGTACGACGACACCGCCGCCCGCCGGGGTCCATGGTTACCGTTGCTGGGCCACGGCGTATTCTCCTGCGGCACAAAGAGATTGGTCTCAATTTGGGCCATCTCATCAGGAAGCCGGGTGAAGTGCAGATTGCGCGGAACCACACCATGCTGCAGCGCGAGGACCGTTTTCATCAGCCCCAGCGCTCCGGCAGCCGACTGTGTGTGTCCGAAGTTGGTCTTCACTGATGCGAGCGCGCAGGGGCCGTCAATGCCGTACACCTCGGAGAGGCTGGCGTATTCGATGGGGTCACCCACGGGGGTGCCGGGGCCGTGCGCCTCCACCATGCCGACGGTGCCGGGGTCCACATCCGCCACAGCCAACGCCGCCCGATAGGCCGCGACCTGTGCGGGCCGTGACGGCGTCACGATATTCACCGTGTGGCCATCCTGATTGGCGGCCGTGCCGCGTATCACGGCCAGGACGCGGTCGCCATCGGCCAGCGCATCCGGCAGCCGTTTGAGCAACAGCACGACACAACCCTCGCCGGCCACGAACCCGTCGGCGGCGATGTCGAACGCATGGCAGCGTCCAGTCGGGGACAGCATTCCGATGGCGGAACCCGAAGAGGATTTGCGCGGTTCGAACGACACCGAGGCGCCGCCCGCCAGGGTAATGTCGCTTTCGCCGTCATGGAGGCTGCGACAAGCGACATGCACCGCGGCCAGGCCGGACGAGCAGGCGGTATCCACCGTCATCGCCGGACCACATAGTCCCATGGTGTAGGCAATCCGCCCGGAGCCCATGGCGAAGCTGTTGCCCATGTATCCGTACGGCCCCTCCAATGCATTGGCATCAGCGTGCACGAATTGGTAGTCGTCATGCATCAATCCCATGAACACGCCGGTCCGCGAGTCGGCCAGCGTGTTCCGATCCAGACCGCCGTGCTCCATGGCCTCCCAGGAGGTCTCCAGCAGCAAGCGGTGCTGCGGATCCATCGCGGTCGCTTCTTTTTCGCTAATCCCGAAGAACTCGGGATCGAAGCCGGCGACGTCATCTAGGAACGCGCCCCACTTGCACACCGACCGACCAGGCACACCAGGCTGGGGATCGTAGTACTCGTCGGCGTCCCATCGGTCGGGTGGAACTTCGGTGACCAGGTCGTCGCCGCGCAGCAACGCATCCCATAACTGTTCTGGGGAGTCGATGCCTCCAGGCAGCCGGCACGCCATACCGATGACCGCAATCGGAGTATGAGGCGTCTTGATTATCGCGACCAAAGATATAGCCGATCTCGAGTCCGCACCCCGATACGTATTGGCCCGAACAAAACCATTCCCTCCTCGCAGCAACGGTGGAGTTGCGCTGTGGGCTGCCTTATCGCTGGGTAGCAAACCTGTCGGTTGTCGGGCTGCCTACGGCGACGTCATTATTGGGGGTGTGTGGTCACGCTGGAGCTTTCCCGCAGGTCAGCCGCCTCGCGGCGGCTGCGAGTTATTGGACACGCGATCAGTGCTTACACATGTTAGCGGATCGCTATCAGGTCGTGACGCTAACTGGGGCCCAAGCTGTGCGGGCAATCCAGGGCCACGGCTAGCTAACCGCTGAAATAGGATCTAGATGGGCTTTCTCGTGTGGAGCTAACGGGATTCGGACCCCTGACCTACTCGAAGCGAACGAGTCAACTTGGGTGTTTGTAGCGGTTGACTGCGTTGGCGAGGCAAGAAAGCAGAAGGTCAGCGTGTTGACGCCTGCCCTAGATTGCGGCCACGCTCCGCGCCTCGTCGGCAGCGAAGCAGGTCATCGGCACCCGGCGCTTGGACAGCAGTAACTCCATGGCGTCGCCTGCCACGGGGCGCGAGAACAGGAAACCCTGGGCCCGGTGACATCCATGCTCTATCAAAGTCTGTGCGGCAGCCGGCGTCTCAACGCCTTCAGCGACCAGTTGCAGGCCGAACGCCTCAGCGAGCCCGATGATGGCGCGAACGATGGCCAGGTCGCTGGCGTTGGTGCCCAAGTCGCGGACGAACCCGGTGTCGATCTTGAGCATGTCGACCGGAAGGGACTTCAGGTGCGATAGCACCGCATAGCCGGTGCCGAAGTCGTCGATGGCGATCTGGACCCCGACTTCCTTGAGCGCCGACAGCGTTTTGCGAGTGGTTTCGATGTCGTGCACCACGGCACGCTCGGTGATTTCGAGGCATACCGATCCGCCGTCGATGCCGAACTCCTCAATGGTGTCGGCAACACTACGGACGAAGCCGCGAGTGATCAGTTGAACGGGTGACACATTGATGCGCACTATCGCGCCTTGCCCCACCCCGTTGGATCGCCACCGGCTCAATTCGGCGCAGGCGCTTCGCATCACCCATCGGCCTAACTCGGCGGCGAGGTTGGTCGATTCGGCTACGCCGATGAACGAATCCGGTAGCAGCAACCCGCGCGTCGGGTGTCGCCAACGGACCAGTGCCTCGGCCCCCAGGATCGACCGGGTCAGCAGGTCGACTTCGGGCAGGTAATGCAACAGCAGAGCGTCGCTCTCGATGCCCGCCTGCAGATGGAGTTCGATATCGTTGCGGAAGACGACGTTGCGGGAGATGTCAGTCGTGCACACTGCGACCTGGTTGCCGCCCGCGCGCTTGGCCGTCAGGGCGGCCTCGTCGGCACGACGGAGTACATCCGCGGAATTGTCGCGTCCCGGCCTGCCCACCGCCATCCCAATGCTGACGGAGGGAGTGATCACATCGTCGCCAATCTTCAGGGGACCGCGCAACGTCGTCTGAAGCCGGTGGGCGAGTGATTCCGCGTTTCCAGTCAGCATCGCCCGGTCCGGAAAGACCAGGAACTCGTCCCCGCCGATCCGACCGATTGTGCCCAGCCCTCGCATGCCCGCCTGAAGCCGTTCGGCGAATACCCGGAGGAAAAAATCGCCGGCGGCGTGGCCGAAGTAATCGTTGATCGACTTCAATCGGTCGAGGTCGAGATACAAGACCGCGACGGGTCCGGGGCGTCCCGCCGCGAGTCTCTCGGAAAGCAGCGCAACAACCGATCGACGATTGTGCAGACCAGTCAAATCGTCATGCTCAGCCAGGTATCGAAGCTTTTCTTCGGCCGCGATGCGGACCTGGAGCTGTGCAAATAAAGTGGCGACCGCTCCGAACGTGCGCACCTCTTGCTGCTTCCACTTCCTGCCACGAAAGTTAACGAAACCAAGCACACCGGTGGTCGCGCCCTTTGAAACCAGCGGTGCAGCGGCCATCGAGGGTGTCGCGACGCGGCGCCTTCCCGTGATCTGGCGCCGGAAAGCTTTGTAAGCATAGTTTGTGGAGGCCGGCGGCAGAATCACAACTGGTTCCGGGGGCTGAATCACAAGCGGTTCCTTGCCGTGCGCGCAAGGGGCGAAGACGTCGTCGTCGCCAGTGGAGTCGACAATCGGCAGGAGATCCGCGAGTGGACGGCTGGGTCGCGGTGGCCATTCCGCGATCAATTTGGAGGCCCCGATGGTTTGGTCGTTGTGGCGTAAGAAGCCGGTGTCCGCGTCGAACAGGTGGACGAGCCTTGCCAGTACCTGTTCGCTCACAGTTGCAGCGGTGGATGCGTTAGCCTCCATCAGTTGGGCGGCAACGGAGGTGACGAACTCTAGCTCGCGCTGCACAGTTACTCGATTGCCGCGGTGCGGACGATCTCAACCGATTCAAGCACGTCATCAGAGAATTCCGCCCATACCGGCCCGGTCGTGTGCGGTGTCTCGGTCATCGTTGGACTCCTCAAACATCCAGCTGGTTGCCGTTGTTCGCAGGATGCGCAGACGGAACATATTACGCGCGTGCCTAACGCGAGTGCCAACGCTTTGACCTTTGCCATGCCGGCACGAGCGACTATAGCCCTTCATCGCGCCGCTGGTGGTGGGGTTCGCGGTCGCTGATGCGGCTGGTCGTGCGACTCGAGTTTGGCAGCAACATTCGAGAAACTGAGAACATTAGTTCTGAGAGCAAGCTCGATGGGGGCGTTCGCCGCTCTACAAGATCGCCGCGTCTCCGAAGTGGATCCGCAGACCGGTCACCCGACCGATCGACGCATCCCACTATCGACGCCACCGACCACGATCGACGGCTGCAGTATTAGCACTTGCGGAAGCCGTAATGGCGAATGTTCTCTTGAGTTTCTGATGTCGCGTTAGCAAAGGCGCTTGCCGGTAAGTTGCGGCAGGGAAGGACGATGTGGGGAACTGGACTGCCAAAGTCGCGGCGGCGTTTCACGCAATCGCGGGTGGTCTGGGCCGACGGAAGAAGGTCAAGTCGACGTCGTTCGACGAGAGGAACGGAAACGCGCCGTTCAACGCCTCGGGCGTTGCGCAAGTCGGTCCGGGCCGGTTCGTCTTCATCGACAACCACGACCCGTCAGCCCTGTTCGAACTCGCGCTCGACGCCGACGGCACACAAGTCGAACGGATTTCGCGCCGCCCGATGGCCGGCGTGGCAGAGGGTCAGCTGCGTGATCCCGAGGGGTTGACCCGCGTCGGCGGCAACGGCGAGATCTTTCTCATCGTCGCATCCTCGCTCTGCGTCCTGGACGGCAAGGGGTCAGCGCGACAACACGTCAGTGACGGATTGGTGCGTGTTCGCTACACACCCCACGGTGACCTGCACGCAGAAGCGATGCACGGATTCCGCGACTGGTTGCTGCGCCGCGTGCCTTCGCTGGCCGCAGCCGGCCAGCGAGAACCGGACGCAGGCGGGCTGAACATCGAAGGCCTTGCCTGGGACCCGCGTACGCGGACGCTCCTGTTCGGCCAGCGGGGGCCCGCGGACCCGGGAAGCATCACGATGATTCGGGTTCCCATCCATGCGGGCGTTGCTCCCTGGGCTCTAGGGGCGCTGACGGCGCCATCGATCGTGCGCGCCCGTGTACCAGGATCAACCGCGATGCAGGGCATCCGCGACATCTCGTACGACGAGCAGACCGGAGACTTCCTTATTCTGCTCGGGCGGTCGACGAGCACGGGCAACGAACCGTTTCAGCTCTGCGCGTGGAACGGCAGCAGCGACGACGTCCAGCTGCTCGATGTCACGTTCCATCGATCGATGAAGCCGGAGGGCGTCGTCGCATTCTCAAGCGGCGACGAAAGGAGACTGCTCGTCGTCGACGACCGAGGTGGCTACGCAGCGTTCGACTACCCCGAGCGTGATCAGTAGAAGTAGAGGTTGGAACCAGGGAGTTCCTGGTGGACCCTGGCCCTGCCGGCCGGTGTGATGTCGAGCCCATACTTAGCCATCTCAGCAGTCCGCACGCTGACGAGGTTGAAGTAGCCGGTGTACGCGAACCGGCCCGGCGGATTGGCGGGGTCCGTGACGGGCACGGGTACGGGGACGATCGTGAACTCTTCTGCATGTTCGCCGTTGCTGGGCGCACAGGTGTATAGGTATTTGTGCCCTTGCGGCGTGACTTGCGTAGCGCTGGCGTGCAGAACCCGGTTGTAGGCCTGATTGGTCAGTGACTTTCCGGCGCCGAGGTCGTTGAGGACCCACAGGTCGGTCTTGTCGTTGTTGTCCGGCAGCGGCAAGTGGTAGACCTCGAAGTTCACCGGAGCGGGTATGCCCGGCGGGATCGACTCGGTATTGCTTGCATGTAGACAGGCACTGGTGTCGTGTTTCAGGATGTAGACCGGGTTGGCGGGGCCAGGCAGACCCGCAGCGATATATCCGGCCGATTCGGCCAGCCGTAGTTGCTGACGCACGGAGTCGATCTCCGCCTCGGCATTGGGCACGCCGAAACCTTTGACTAGGGCCTGCATTTGGTCGATCAGGGGTTTCAGTACCGTCTGCTGATGCTCGCGGCTGAATAAGGTCTCCCGATACGCCCGAATCTGGTCGAACAATTGCTTACGGCGGGTGTCGTCGTTACGCACGAGCTGTGCGATGACCCCATCGCGACCCAGCTTGAACGGCCTTGCGGGCTGGAAGGTCTGGTCGATCCCCCACGGGATCATCTTGAACTTGATGTTGCCCACGCCCGGTGCTGCGACGGCGGTCACGTCGTTGTAGATGTAGGTGTTGTTGGTGTTGTCGGCATAGCCGTCCCAGTGCTTGAGGAAGAACTCCATCGCGTAGATCTTGAGGAACTGGTCCATGTCGAGCATCTGGTCCGCGCCGGCCAACCCGTGCGCTTTGATGTGACGGCACGCGAACTTCAGATCGGCTTTGTCCTCGAATTTGGAGAGGGACTCCACCCCGATGAACCTCAGCCTCTCTTCGAGGAAATCGTCATGGTGCTCGAGCTCGTAGAGATTCCCCTTCATGTTGCCGTTGAAGTTGCGCTCGATGTAGCGCTTCATCACTGGCTCGGCATTGACGTAGATACCGGGGCTGTTGACGCCGCCGACGCCGTGACCGATCAGTGTTCCGTTGACGAACACCCGGGCATAGTTGCATCGCGAATTGGGCAACCCGGCCATATCCAGCAACCGGTAGCCCAGCGTCTGCTTGATGTAAGACTTGTCCTGAATGGAATTGTTGAGCGTCACGTAGCGCGACCCGATCAAGGCTTCGATCGCTGGGACGTTGGCGTCGCCAAACTTGCCGAAGTCGACGTGCAGGCACGGCTTGTCGCTGTCGATTGATCCGCAGAACGATTTCTTCTTGACACCCACCTCGGCGAACGTGGTCTTGGCGGGAAATCTGGTTCCGGATATCTCGACCGAAGCCGCCTTGTGCCACGTGAACCGGCTGTCACCGGTCCATTCGAAGTTGCACCGGCCGCCGGCTGGCTCCTCGTTTCGGACCGCATCCCACTCCGCCTGCGGCATCGTGATCTTGACCGTAATCACGTTGTCGAGCGCATAAAACGAATCGAGTGCTTGCTGCTGCAGATCGGTCATTGTCATATCTCCCTTACGTCGCGGCCTTCCAACAGCATGCGGCAGTAACGCGCATTCGACGCGAGTAGCGCGGTACCCGTCTTTAGAAATCGCAATGCCACGACTGCACAAGGAGGAACTGTCGAGTTTGGCTTCTCATCTCCTTTCCGGACATGCAACCGGCAGCGCCGCGGGTCGCTGTGTGTCTGCGTGGTCGTCCCTCATCGGCGCCGGGTGGGACCTAGCCGAAGAACGCGCCGACGAGTCCACCGGCCCAGTCAAGTCCACCACTACTCGCCCGGGCAATCGCTACTAAAGGGCGCACTCGGGATCGCGGCGCCATCAGCCGTACGTTCGCGCAACACCTATTTTTGCGCCAAGCACCACCGGATCGCCGCCCGACGCGGCCCTGCGTGAGTTCACGACATCGTTCACAGCTGTCTCGGGACATCGTTTACACCCGAAGACAAGGGTTGAGCGATGGGAATGCCGCACCTGGTAGTCACGGCCGTACTAGTCGAAGGGCGTAGTAAAAGTGAGGTTGCCCGCGAGTACGGGGTCTCGCGTCGGTGGGTGATTACCCTGGTCCAGCGCTACCTCGCCGAGGGCGAGGCAGGCCTGCGACAACGGCCACGAAGACCGCTTCACAGCCCCAACCGCACCGCCCAAGACATCGAAGACGAGGTCATCGCGTTACGAAAGACATCTCACGAAGTTATAAGTCAAGCCGCGAGCTGGAGAGGAGGTGTGAACGCAACGTGTTCGTCGTAGAGCAGGCCGGTGTGCAGGCAGTGGTGAAGTTGACCGAGGAACTTGTTGAACAGGTGTCGTTGGGCTTGTTGGTTCCAGTCTCCGCCGGTGCGGCGGGCGTCGTAGTGGCGGCGTGCTCC
>DASXMA010000284.1:0-19072 GCA_036495965.1 Mycobacterium sp. | reverse complement strand
GTCTGGTACGTGTTCCTGTTGCTGCCGTCGTGCATCATCTACCTGATCTCCATGGTGGGCGAAACCAACCGCGCCCCGTTCGACTTGCCGGAAGCCGAGGGTGAACTCGTCGCCGGCTTCCACACCGAGTACTCGTCGCTGAAGTTCGCGATGTTCATGTTGGCCGAGTACGTGAACATGATGACGGTTTCGTCCCTTGCCACAGTCATGTTCTTCGGCGGCTGGCATGCTCCCTGGCCCCTCAACATGTGGCCGGGAGCCAACACCGGCTGGTGGCCGGTGCTTTGGTTCACCGCCAAGTTGTGGACCTTCTTGTTCATCTATATGTGGCTGCGCGCCAGCCTGCCCCGGTTGCGCTACGACCAGTTCATGGGGCTGGGCTGGAAGTTGCTGATCCCAGTCTCGCTGGTGTGGGTGATGATCGCGGCGGTGATCCGCTCGGCGAGCAACCAAGGCTTCCAGCATTGGACCCCTGTGCTGGTGGTCAGCAGCATCGTCGTCGCGATGGCGCTGGTGCTGACTCTGCGAAAACCGTTCACCGCTCCCAGCGTTCGCGCGCTGGCGCGGGAGAACCGTAAGCGTCGCGACGAAAGTTCGGCAACTACCGACGGCCCGGAGAGCGCCGAACCGGCGTTCCCGACACCGCCGCTGCCAGTTGGTGCGAGCAAGGAGAACGCGCGTGGCTAGATTCTTGGACGCCGTAGCAGGGTTCGGCGTGACGTTCGGGTCGATGTTCAAAAAGCGGGTCACCGAGGAGTACCCGGAGAAGCCAGGCCCGGTAGCTCCGCGGTACCACGGCCGTCATCAACTCAACCGGTACCCGGACGGGCTGGAGAAATGCATCGGCTGCGAGTTGTGCGCCTGGGCGTGCCCGGCCGACGCCATCTACGTCGAGGGCGCGGATAACACCGACGAGGCGAGGTTCTCGCCGGGGGAACGATACGGCCGGGTGTATCAGATCAACTACCTGCGTTGCATCGGCTGCGGCCTGTGCATCGAGGCCTGCCCGACGCGGGCACTGACCATGACCAATGACTACGAGATGGCCGACGACAACCGCGCCGACCTGATCTACGAGAAGGACCGGTTACTCGCCCCGCTGCTGCCCGATATGTCTGCGCCGCCGCACCCCAGGGCCGCGGGCGCCACCGACAAGGACTACTACCAGGGCAATGTGACCCCGAATGGCCTGCGCCAGAATCAGAACGGCGGAGACGGCCAGTGATCGCGGTGCTGGTCTCGAATCCGGCCGCTAATTTCGCGCAAGACACCATCACTCGCACCTCGACGGGTGAAGCGGTGACGTTCTGGGTGTTGGGCACGCTGGCCGTGATCGGCGCGCTGGGGGTGGTGCTGGCGGTCAACGCCGTGTACTCGGCGATGTTCCTGGCGATGACGATGATCATCCTGGCGGTGTTCTACATGGTCCAGGACGCCCTGTTTTTGGGTGTCGTTCAAGTCGTGGTCTACACCGGCGCGGTGATGATGCTGTTCTTGTTCGTGCTGATGCTGATCGGCGTCGACTCCGCGGAATCCCTGAAAGAGACGCTGCGCGGACAGCGCGTCGCAGCGGTGGTGACCGGTGTCGGGTTCGGCGTCCTGCTGATCGCCGCCATCGGCAACGTCGCCGTCGGCGGTTTCGCCGGGCTGACCACCGCCAACGCCAACGGCAACGTCGAAGGCCTCGCGGCACTGATCTTCTCGCGTTATCTGTGGGCTTTCGAGTTGACCAGCGCGCTGCTGATCACCGCCGCCGTCGGGGCGATGGTGCTGGCCCACCGCGAGCGTTTCGAGCGGCGCAAGACACAGCGGGAGCTCTCCCAGGAGCGCTTCCGGTCCGGCGGGCACCCCACCCCGATGCCCAACCCTGGTGTGTACGCACGCCAGAACGCGGTCGACGTGGCCGCGATGCTGCCGGACGGCTCGTACTCGCAGTTGTCGGTGTCACGCATGCTGCGCAGCCGCGGTGCGGACGGCAAAGAGACCCCCTCCCCCGAAGCTGTCAAGGGCGGCACTTCATGAATCCGGCTAACTACCTTTATCTTTCGGCGCTGTTGTTCACCATCGGGGCCGCCGGTGTGCTGTTGCGCCGCAACGCCATCGTGATGTTCATGTGCGTCGAGCTGATGCTCAACGCCGTCAACCTCGCGTTCGTCACCTTCGCGCGGATGCACGGCCATCTGGACGGGCAGATGATCGCGTTCTTCACGATGGTGGTGGCTGCCTGCGAGGTCGTCATCGGATTGGCCATCATCATGACGATTTTCCGTGCCCGTAAATCGGCGTCAGTCGACGACGCGAACCTCCTCAAAGGCTGACAACGCCAAGATGACTCACTACACCTGGCTGGTCGTGGCACTGCCACTGGCGGGCGCCGCAATCTTGCTGTTCGGCGGCAGGCGCACCGACGCATGGGGGCACCTGCTGGGCTGCGCCGCTGCGCTTGCGGCGTTCGGGGTGGGCGCGACGCTGCTCGCCGACATGCTCGGCCGAAACGATGCCGACCGGGTCATCCATCAGAAGGTGTTCAGCTGGATTCCGGTCGGGCAACTCCAGGTCGACTTCGGGCTGCAGATCGACCAACTGTCGATGTGTTTCGTGCTGCTGATCTCCGGGGTCGGGTCGCTGATCCACATATATTCGGTCGGCTACATGGCCGAGGACCCGGACCGCCGTCGGTTCTTCGGCTATCTCAACCTGTTTCTGGCGTCGATGCTGCTGCTGGTGGTCGCTGACAACTATGTGGTGCTCTACGTCGGTTGGGAAGGCGTCGGCCTGGCGTCCTACCTGTTGATCGGTTTCTGGTACCACAAGCCGTCGGCGGCGACGGCAGCCAAGAAGGCGTTCGTGATGAACCGGGTCGGTGATGCCGGGCTGGCATTGGGAATGTTCCTGATGTTCAGCACCTTCGGCACACTGTCGTACGCCGGAGTGTTCGCCGGCGCTCCGACTGCCAGCCGCGGCGCGCTGACCGCAATGGGCTTGTTGTTGCTCCTGGGCGCATGCGCCAAGTCCGCGCAGGTTCCGCTGCAGGCCTGGTTGGGGGACGCGATGGAGGGTCCCACCCCGGTGTCCGCGCTGATCCACGCCGCCACCATGGTGACCGCCGGGGTGTACCTGATCGTGCGGTCCAACCCGCTGTACAACCTGGCGCCCGACGCGCAGCTGGCGGTGGTGATCGTCGGCGCGGTGACACTGCTGTTCGGCGCGATCATCGGCTGCGCCAAGGACGACATCAAACGCGCGCTGGCGGCATCGACGATCAGCCAGATCGGCTACATGGTGCTGGCCGCCGGCTTGGGCCCGGCTGGCTACGCCTTCGCGATCATGCACCTGCTCACCCACGGTTTCTTCAAGGCTGGACTGTTCCTCGGCTCCGGCGCGGTGATCCATGCGATGCATGAAGAGCAGGACATGCGCCGTTACGGCGGCCTGCGCGCCGCCCTGCCGGTCACATTCGCCACGTTCGGGCTGGGATATCTGGCGATCATCGGTGTGCCGCCGTTTGCGGGCTTCTTCTCCAAGGACGCCATCATCGAAGCGGCCCTGGGTGCCGGCGACGTACGGGGCTACGTGCTGGGCGGGGCAGCGCTGCTGGGCGCGGGTGTCACCGCGTTCTACATGACGAGGGTCATGCTGATGACCTTCTTCGGTGAAAAGCGTTGGGCCCCAGGTTCCCATCCGCACGAGGCGCCGGCCGTGATGACGTGGCCGATGATCCTGCTCGCGGTCGGCTCGGTGTTCTCCGGCGGCCTGTTCGCGGTCGGAGGCACCCTGAAGCACTGGCTCGAGCCGGTCGTCGGAACTCACGAAGAATCTGCTCACGCCCTCCCGGCCTGGGTCAGCACCACTCTGGCGCTGACCGTCGTCGCGGTCGGCATCGCAGTTGCCTACCAGATGTATGCCACCAAGGCCATTCCGAGGGTGGCCCCGGTTCGGGTCTCGCCGCTGACGACGGCCGCGCGCGCCGACCTCTACGGTGACGCCTTCAACGAGGAGGTGTTCATGCGCCCTGGCGCCGAACTGACCGATGCGCTGGTCGCAGTCGACAACGCGAGAGTGGACGGCGCGGTCAACGCGCTGGGTGCACTGGTGAGCCGGACTTCAAATCGCCTGCGGGGCCTGCAAACCGGCTACGTTCGCAACTACGCGTTGTCGATGCTGGCGGGTGCGACGCTGCTGGTCGCGGTGATCTTGGCGGTGCAGCTGTGGTGAGCTCGAACGTTCCGTGGCTCAGCGTGCTGTGGCTGGTGCCGCTGGCAGGCTCGGTGCTGATCATCCTGATGCCCCCCGGGCTGGGGCGGGTCGCCAAGTGGACAGGCCTGGTCGTCAGCGCCCTGACGCTGGCTGTGTCGATCGTCATCGCGGTCGGCTTCAAGACCGGCTCACAAACTGGCACAGCTGCTTACCAATTCGTCGAAAGCCAGCGCTGGATTCCGGCGTTCGGCGCCGGATACAGCCTCGGCGTGGACGGCATCGCGGTGGTGCTGGTGCTGCTGACCACGGTGCTGATTCCCCTGCTGCTGGTCGCCGGCTGGAACGACGGCGGCGAGCGTACCCGCGGCGTGCAGGCCTACGTCGCCCTGACGCTGGCCATCGAGTCGATGGTGCTGATCTCGCTGATCTCGCTGGATGTGTTGCTGTTCTACGTGTTCTTCGAGGCCATGCTCGTCCCGATGTACTTCCTCATCGGCGGTTTCGGCCAAGGCCCCGGCCGGTCCCGCGCCGCGGTGAAATTCTTGCTGTACAACCTGTTCGGCGGCCTGATCATGCTGGCGGCGGTGATCGGGCTGTATGTGGTGACCGCGCAGGGCGGTTCGGGCACGTTCGACTTCCGAGAGATCGTGGCCGGATTCTCGTCAGGCCGCTACGGCGCAGACCCCGCGATCATCAAGGCGCTGTTCTTGGGCTTCATGTTCGCGTTTGCGATCAAGGCCCCCCTGTGGCCGTTCCACCGCTGGCTGCCCGACGCAGCGGTCGAGGCCACACCGGCGAGCGCGGTGCTGATGATGGCAGTGATGGACAAGGTCGGCACCTTCGGCATGCTGCGCTACTGCCTGCAGCTGTTCCCCAGCGCCTCAACGTATTTCCGCCCGCTCATCGTGGTCTTGGCCGTCATCGGGGTGATCTACGGTGCGGTCGTGGCGATCGGCCAGGCCGACATCATGCGCCTGATCGCCTACACCTCGATCTCGCACTTCGGGTTCATCATCTTGGGCATCTTCGTGATGACCAGCCAGGGCCAGAGTGGCTCGACGCTGTACATGCTCAACCACGGCCTGTCCACCGCGGCGGTGTTCTTGATCGCGGGCTTCCTGATTTCCCGGCACGGCAGCCGCGCGATCGCCGACTATGGCGGCGTGCAGAAGGTGGCCCCGATCTTGGCCGGCACGTTCATGGTTTCGGCCATGGCCACCCTGTCACTGCCCGGTTTGGCCCCATTTATCAGCGAATTCCTGGTCTTGTTAGGAACTTTCAACCGGTACTGGTTGGCGGCGGCATTCGGCGTCACCGCACTGGTCCTCTCGGCCATCTACATGCTCTGGCTGTACCAGCGCGTGATGACCGGGCCGGTGGCTCGCGACAACGAACGAATCCGTGATCTCGGGCCACGCGAAATGATCGTCGTCGCACCGTTGATCGCGCTGTTGATCGTTCTCGGCGTCTACCCCAAGCCGGTACTCGACGTCATCAACCCGGCAGTCGAGAACACCATGACCACCATCGGCCAGCATGACCCCGCGCCGAGCGTGCCAGTAGGTGCCTCGGCACCGGCCCAAGCACCCCGGGCAGCCGAAGGACCGCACCGATGACCCTCCCCACCCCCAGCATCGAATACTTCCTGCTGTGCCCGATGCTCATCGTTTTCGGCGTCGCGGTGGCCGGCGTGCTAGTTGAAGCGTTCGTGCCCAGGAGAATTCGCTACGTTGCCCAGGTGATGCTTGCCCTCGGCGGTTTGGTCGCGGCATTTATCGCGGTCATCGTCGTCGGCCGCTCGATTCAGCCGTCCGGTCAAAGCGCTGTGCTGGGCGCGATGGCCATTGATCGACCGACACTGTACCTGCAAGGCACCATACTGCTGGTCGCAATGATGGCAGTGATTTTCATCGCTGAACGCAGCGCCGTCGCGCAGGGTTCAGAAAGCAAGGTGGCAGTGGCGGCGGGGGCCTCCGGAGACAATGCCGGGCTGGATTCCTTTGCCCCGCAAGCGTCCGCGGTGCCGGGCAGTGAAGCCGAGCGCGAGGCCGAGCGGGCCGGGGTCGCCCAGACGGAGCTCTTCCCGCTGCTCATGCTGTCCGTCGGCGGCATGATGGTGTTCCCCGCGTCCAACGACCTGCTAACGATGTTCGTCGCGCTGGAAGTTCTATCGCTGCCGCTGTACCTGATGTGCGGGCTCGGCCGCCACCGCCGACTGCTGTCCCAGGAAGCGTCGATGAAGTACTTCCTGCTGGGCGCCTTCTCCTCAGCGTTCTTCCTCTACGGCGTGGCGTTACTGTACGGCGCGACCGGCACGCTGATGCTGCCCGGTATCCGCGATGCGCTTGCAGCCCACGGGGATAGCTCGATGGCGTTAGTCGGTGTCGCACTGTTGTCGGTCGGGTTGCTGTTCAAGGTCGGCGCGGTCCCGTTCCATTCCTGGATTCCCGACGTCTACCAGGGCGCGCCCACGCCGATCACCGGGTTCATGGCCGCGGCTACCAAGGTCGCCGCGTTCGGCGCGCTGCTCCGGGTGGTCTACGTCGCGTTGCCCCCGCTGCACGATCAGTGGCGGCCGGTGCTATGGGCAATCTCGATCCTGACCATGGCGGTTGGCACGATCACCGCGGTGAACCAGACCGACGTCAAACGGATGCTGGCCTATTCGTCGGTCGCGCACGTCGGTTTCATCCTCACCGGCGTGATCGCCGACACCCCGGCAGGTCTTTCCGCCACGTTGTTCTACCTGGTCGCCTACAGCTTCAGCACGGTCGGTGCTTTCGCCATCGTCGGCCTGATCCGCAACCGCGACGGCGTCGAAGACGCCGACCTGTCCCACTGGGCCGGGCTTGGGCAGCGTTCACCCATTGTGGGCGTGATGCTTTCGATGTTCCTGCTGGCCTTCGCGGGTATTCCGCTGACCAGTGGATTCGTCAGCAAGCTCGCAGTGTTCAAGGCCGCCGCCCAGGGCGGCGCGGTACCGCTGGTGGTCATCGGTGTGATCGCAAGTGGGATCGCCGCCTACTTCTATGTGCGGGTGATCGTGTCGATGTTCTTCACCGAGCCGACCGACGACACACCGCAAGTGGTAGCGCCCGGATTCTTGAGCAAAGTTGCGATTGCGGTATGTGCGGAAGTCACAGTGGTTTTGGGGATCTTCCCTCAGCCGCTGCTCGATCTGGCCGATCACGCCGCACAGCTGCTGACTTAGCCACAAGCGCCGGTTAGTCTGAGCCCAGAAACGGCCGGGTGGCCAACACGTAGATCGCCAACGCCCCCAGCGGCGCTGCCAGCGGTAACCATGGCAACTGCAGCGGGAACGACGTCGCGACGATCCCGGCGAAGGTAAACCCTCCGGCGGCAACAACTGTCGGCCAGCTTCCCAACACGACACTTGTGGACGCGCCGGCCGCATAGCGGCACACCAGGTAGGCTGCGGCACACAGTCCGGACACTGCGGTGAGCATATGCGGTGAATCGGACAGCACGATCGTGGCCACCGCCAGCAGCACGGCGACCGTGGCGGCCGGTCGAAAGACTATTCCCACACCCACCGCAATCAGTGTCAATACGCCCGCGGCAGCTGCCAGCCCGTGGGATCCGACCGCAACCAGACCCACCATCAGGAGGCCGAAAGCGGTTGAGACGGCACGTGTCATTGCTACCCCCGGAGCCGTCCCCGCACCCGGCGGCGGCGGTCTGGCAGCACACCCATCGACTGGTCCAAGCTGCGATCCCCTTGCCAGGAAACTATGTCGACGCCGATGGTGGCCATGTCGCGATACATCGCAGAGCGCTGCAGCACCCACATCCGATCCACCAGAGGGTCCTGCTCGTTTTGAAACGGGGAGCTATCGAGAACGTCGAGGGCAAGGACGACATGGCCGCGTCTCCGCAGGTCGATCAGCGCCAGTGCGAATTCGGTGTCCAGCAGGGTGGAGAATGCGATGACGATCGCCCCTGCCGGAACGGCCGCGCGCGGTGCCAGTGTGCCGGTGGTGTTTTCGAATCGCTCGCCGGCACCGAGCACCGTATCGAGCACCCGATAGAACTGGCGCTGCCCGATGTCAGCGCCAAGCCAGCGAGGGCGGTTGCCCCCGAGCGCGACGATTCCGGCGCGATCGCCGTGTCGCAATGCGGTCTGCACCACCTGAGCCGCGCCTCGAGCGACCCGTTCGGTGGCATCGGTTGCCGGGCCCGCCGGTTGCCGGTACGTGTCGATCAGCACCACCACGTCGGCGGCGCGATCGGTCAAACGCTCCGTCACGTGCAACTGGCCGCGCCGCGCGCTCACCGGCCAGTTCACCGCCCGCAGCTGATCCCCGGGCACGTAGGCGCGAATGTCGGCGTATTCGACGCCCGGCCCGACATGCCGGGTGAGATGGGCACCCAACCGGTCGAGCAACTCGGTCTGCGGGATTGGCGTCAACTGCGGCGGCGTCAGCGGAAACACGAGGACATCGGCGGCGTCGACGATGGCGGTTCCCGCCAGCAACCCACCGCGCCCGATCACGTCGACCCGGGCCCGGACCGGATATCGGCCCCAGCGTTGTGCGGTTGCCGCAACCGTTTGGTGACGGGAATCCGAATCGAGAACTTCGAGCTGCATGCCCTCGACGGCAACAACCGTGAGTTCGACTGCCGAGGCGCCGTTGGCCCCCGCGTCCGCCGTTGTCCACACGGTCAGTCGTGCCTGCTCGTTTTCGAAACATCGCTGCGAGTCGGGCTCGCCGTGCACATGGATCTTCGGCACCGGGCGCTGCCAGCTGATCGAGCACAGCACGCCCAGCAGCGGCGCCGCGAACGCAATCAGTTGCCAGTGCGCCGTGATCACGGCGACCGCCAGCGCAACCCAGGCACACGTCGCGATCGCGCGCGTCAGTTTCGATGCGCGCCAGTGAAACTCGACTTCACGGCTTTCGATCACACCGAGCTCATCCGGTCCCCCCGCGCGCCCGGGGCACCGGCAAGCGGCGCAGCAGTTCTTCGACGACATCAGCGCCCTGAACCTTCCGCACCCACATCTCCGGCCGTAAGGTGATGCGGTGCGCGACCGCCGCAGTGGCGAGCGCCTTGACGTCTTCGGGGATCACATAATCCCGACCAAGCAACAGGGCGCGGGCACGTGCGAGTTGAACCAGGTCTAGTTCTGCGCGCGGGCTGGCTCCGACGGCGACCTGCGGATGGTGCCGGGTAGCGTTGGCCAGGGACACCACGTAATGCAAAACGTCCTCGTGCACCGTCACCTGCTCGACCGATTCGCGCATTGCCAGCAGGTCGTGCGTGTCCACAACTTGATTAACGGTCGGCTCGGCCGACCCACGTTCGAGACGCCGGCGCAGCATCGAGGTCTCGTCACGCTCGGAGAGGTATCGCAGTTCCAGCCGCATCGCGAACCGGTCCAGCTGCGCCTCCGGCAACGGATAGGTGCCCTCGTACTCAATCGGATTGTCGGTCGCCAGAACGATGAAAGGTGCTGGCAGCTTGTGGGTTTCGCCATCGATGCTCACCTGGCGTTCGGCCATCGCCTCCAGCAACGCCGCCTGGGTCTTGGGCGGCGTGCGGTTGATCTCGTCGGCAAGCAGCAGGTTGGTGAAGATGGGCCCGGCGCGGAACGCGAAGCGGCCCGACTGCATATCGTAGATCGTCGAGCCCAGCAGGTCGGCGGGCAGTAGATCCGGGGTGAACTGCACCCGGGTGAATCGCAGCCCCAGCGCTGCGGCGAAGGATCTGGCGATCAGCGTCTTACCGAGGCCAGGCAGGTCTTCGATGAGTACGTGGCCGCGCGCGAGGACCGCAGTGAGGATCAGCGTAAGTGCGGAACGTTTTCCCACCACCACACGTTCGATTTCGTCGAGCACCGCCTCGCAGTGTGCGGTGGTCGTCTCGGCCGGCATCGTCGTCATATCCGCGTCATATCCGGGTCGTGCCCCCTGTCATACCTGTTCCAACTTCCGCAGTATCTCTTCGAACGCCGCACGACCGGGACCGGGCTGGCGGTCACCGCCGCGCACGACGTTGTTTGGATTCACCCACTCCCACAATTCGGCACCGAACAGTATTTGGCCGGTCGAGTGAAATGTCGCCGGATCTTTGGCCTGCCTTTGACCCGTTGCGATTTCGTACCGTCGCGCAAGCATCGGGCGCAGATGCCTGTCCCAGTCGGATCGGGTGGACTCCGACCAACGGATCGTGGTCTCGGTGGTGGAAAGCCAGCGGCGAAACGGATCCCCCAGATCGTCGGGATCCGGCTCGGCCGCGGATTGCATCCCGTGTCCCAGGACACGACGGACGCTGAGCAGGACCAGAGCCAGGGCGACACCGGAGGCCGCCAACACGAACCGGCGATCGTGCACTATCAGCGCCAACAGCTCTATCCCGACAATAAGGCAAACACCCAGCGAAATAAGCTTTTTCATACAGGGCTCCGCAGATCCGCGAGGACCAGTTGCAGCACCTGCACCGCCACCTCACGATGTCTCTCATTCATCACGTGCGGGCTGAATCGTGCCTCTTCGAACAGGTTCACCAGCTCCACTGCGTTATCTACATGCAACGCTTGGTGTTCGACGGCTCGGACCAGTACCTCAGTCGGGGTGTCGAAGTCCTGTGGGGCAGCCCCCGGCACAATGGCGAGCTCACGTTCCATCGCGGCATAGCACGCAATGATGGCCTCGCGAGGTTCGCGGTTGAGGTCGCCGATCTGGGCCAGCCCGAGTTCTGCTGCCCGCACCAGCGATTCGGAATGCTCCGGTGGTGGCACGGACTCGATGTGGTCGTCGACGATGGTGGCCGGTGCGTACGCTCGCCATCGCCGCCGCGCCATGATGACCGTCCCCGCAACGATGATCAACAGCATCGGGACGGTGGCGGCAAGCAGGATTCCGAGCATGTCGCCGGTGTTGTTTTGCGGGTGCTGCTGCGGGGGCGGTGGAGCGTTGACATGCGTCGGCGGCCCGCTGGTATCCGGAGTGGTCGGTGGAGGAGCGACACCGTGCGGGCCCAATAGTCGGCTCACCAGCATCACAATCAGCAACCAGGCCACGATCACGCCGAGTCCGATCAGCAACACGCGCCAATTCGGTCGCCCCCTGCCGGTGCCGAGCATGTCGGACAGATCCCCGGTATTGGGCGCAACCACATGTGGATCCCGCAATCGCACGATGACAGCGACCGCCACCAGCGCGAGCGTCACGCCAAGTGCCGCGACGACGAATATCAGCGCCGCCCGATCGGCACCCGACTCAGTGTGTGCCGCGCGTTCTTGAGCGGGAAGGTATCCGCGCAGGGCAGCAGCGACAACGATGAGCAGCACGATCAGCGCGACAACGCGCCCTGTCGGCTTGTCAATACCGGGCATTGGCACACCACTCGACCGGTTTGCCTGCCGCCGTTGCGGCACGCGCTTTCTTCATACTTGCACGTCAAGCAGGCACAACGCCAGGAACAACGCGGCCGGCGTACGAATTCTGCACAGTCGGCAATTCATCCACGGTCGGGCGCCCACCCGGTGGGCCGACCCGCATTCGTACGTTCAGGGTTGGATGTGGGTTTCCCGATCAGCTGTTACAAGCAGACGCGCGGATGCGCCGAAAAGCACCTCGCCAAGCTGGCCATTCAATTTCGCCGCGACAGGCCAAAAGCTGGCCGATCGGCTCCCTCGTCACAGCGCATCGGCATCGATGCGTGACAGCACAATATCGAGCCTTCCGCGCTGCTCGAGTACCGCTTTCGCGGAGCCGCTGCGGAGCGCGGAGATCCTTGGACCACAGGTAGCGCCACGGCCAATAGTTGGCTGGCAGCAGGTAGGTGTGGAAGCCGCGGTCAAGGAAGGGCCGCAGCACGTCGATCGGCCGCAGCTGCGGATCGCTCCACCATGTCGCATTCACTTAAACAAAAATCTCTGCATCCGCGGCGAGCGCGTCGACGGACCCCAGCATGGCGACGAGCACGCGGTCGTCGGCGCCCTCCACATCGATCTTGATCAGGCGCGTGGTCGCCAGCTCCTCGCGGGTTACCAGGGAACCGAGCGGCGCCGCCGCGGCTCATCTGGTGCTGGGCGTCGCCAACGATCCACTGATGTCAGCTGCCGGCAAGCGCGCGGTCGGCCAGCGCCCCGATTACCGGTGCCAACAGCCGGGAGTATTTGGCCGTCAGGTGATTCCAGTCAGCGTAAACGAGAGTGTTGCCTACGATGACCGGGCAGCGGTCAGCGGTGCAGAACAGCTCGGTGATGTCGGCGTATAGTCCGCCGCCGGCTTCGGTGGCGGCGGACTCAGTCGCGATGCCGGATTCGTTCACCGCCGTCGACCTTGGCGGCGAGCAGGCCGTCGCGTCATCGAGGTGCCCGGACAAGCAAATCGGCACCACTGAGTGCGGGTCCGGGGTCGGCCCGAGCACCAGCACCTGCGCACCAGTGCCGCGCAGCTGCTGCACTAGGCGGGTCAAACTGTTGATCCACGTCGGGTCGTATGTGGTGAAATCTGGTACCCAACCGTAGCTGGGACCGTACCCACGCCACATGCTCATCACGACTAGCCGCGGGTGCTCGGCGCGTAATCGGGCGATGACCTGACCGCGCCATTGATCGCAGTGAAAACTGCGGGTGTTTCCGATGGGCACGTCTATCAATGGGCAGCCCGCCTTTTCCAGCATCTCCAGTCGCCAGCGCCGCTGCGCGGCGACCTGCTGGAGTGCCGGACTCCACATCGAGGCATGGGAGTCGCCGACCAGAGCCACCGTCGTCGCGGAGGCGGTATCGCCCGTCGCGCACTCAGGCTGCGCAACTTGGAAAAAATCGCGCATGCAGCTGTTGCGGGCCATGGCCTTCAGTGCGGCTTCCGCGTCGGCAAGTGGCGGGTCCAGATTCGACGGTACGGCCTTCAAGTCGACGGCCGCGGCGACCGCCGCCTGCACTTGGGCGAATGCGTGCTGCACCGCCGCGTTGTAGGCGTCAGCGTTGGGGCCCGTGGGCGAAGGCGCCGCCGTGACGGTCAGCGCCGCAGCAGGCGCGCCGCGCCCGACCGGAGTAGGCAGCGTTACCAGCAGCGCCACGCCCACGCAGACCGCTACCGCGGTGGCCACACCGCCAAGCGCAAGACTGCGGAGAGGGGACCGGCGCAGGGGAGCCGCGAAGCGCAACGGGTTTTCAATGAGACGTAGGGTGAGCACCGCCAGCCCGGCGGAGACCAGGACCGCCGCCAACCTGCCCGCCAGTCCTAGCGGGTGGCCCAGCAATGCCGGTGCGAGCACCAGCACCGGCCAGTGCCACAGATACCACGAGTAGGACACCCGGCCGACCGCCCGCATCGGCGGCAATCCCAACGCGCGACCGCATCCCTGCGAAGCTGCGCCACAGCCGGCGCCGATCACCAGCGCCGCGCCGAGCACGGGCAACAACGCGGCGATACCCGGATAGATTGTGGTCGGTTCGAATAGCGTGCAAGCCAGCAGAATCAGGGCCAGCCCTGCCCATCCCGCGATCGCGGCAGCTGTTGCCGGTAATCGGCGCCACTGGCCGGCCGTAAGCGCCACCAGGCCGCCGACGCCCAACTGCCAGGCCCGCGTGGGCAGCGAAAAGAACGCCGCCGAAGGCGCCACGTAAGTAGCCGCCAGTGACAGCGCAAACGATATAACCGCGACCAGCGCAAGGACCACCAGATACGGGCTTTGCGACGAGGTGGCGTCGGACTTGGTGCGCCGACGCACCCGCCGGATCAGCCACGCCGTCCCGATGATCAAGGCCGGCCACACCAGGTAGAACTGCTCCTCCACCCCCAAAGACCAGTAGTGCTGGAACGGCGATTGCGGCAGGGAGGCGGCGAAGTAGTCGACGGCTTGGAGGATGAACCAGTAGTTTCCGACATACAACGCGCTGGTGATGCCGTCACCAAAGACGGTCCGGGCCTGCAGCGGAGGTAACAGGATTGCCGAGGCGATCATGGTAATGACGCCTACGGTGGCCGAGGCCGGCAGCAGTCGGCGGGCCCGCGCCCCGTAGAAGCGGCGCAGCCGCACGGTGCCGGTAGTGCTGACCTCGCGCCACAGTAGCCCGGTGATAAGAAAGCCCGAGATCACGAAGAACACGTCCACACCGACGTAGCCACCACCTATACCAGGCACGTCAGCGTGGAAGAGGACGACGGCCACCACCGCGACAGCGCGCAGGCCCTCGATGTCCGGGCGAAATTCCCTCTGTCCCGAGCGCCGACCCTGCATCCCTTCGGGGGCGCTAACGCTGTCGGTCTGGCTCAAGGTCACCAACTCGGCACGAGGACGGATTCTTCGAACCCACGGATTGTTACACCTCGGCAGCATCGAATGGACCATTTCAGGCCTATTCTGGCCGCCCACCGCGACCTTCGACCTCATCGCCAGCACGACATCGTTGGATCATTCGACCGACCCGCAAGCGGGGCTTGTCGAATGCGCCCGAGTCTTGCGTCCCGCGGCCGGCTTAGTGCTGGCCAACCAGTTCACGACGTGGCTGTCGCCAAGGTTGGCGAACAACCGTCGGGGCAAGCCCGCACCAGCAAACGCTGTATGCCCAGCACCCGGCCTAGCCAAGCGTGAACGGCCGGAAGCTGCCGTCGAGAACCTCGCGATGACCGATCGTGCGCCCCGTGACCACGCTCGGGTCCACCAGCGCCAACTGCACTGCGGCCCGGGCGAATTCATCCACCGGGGCCGTGTCAACAAACTCGCGGGCGTAATACGCCAGGCCCGGCGTGAGGATCGGTTTCGACGGTGATAGCGCGTTGACCGCGATGTTGTGGTCAGCGAGATCGAACGCCGCACACTGGGTCAGGTGCTCGAGCGCCGCCTTGGATCCGCCGTAACCGGGCAGGACTCCGCCGCTGCGGTCGGGGTAGGGCCCGTCGCCGGGCATCCGGGACGCGACCGAGGTGATGTTGATGATTGAGCCGCGGCCTGCGTCGATCATGTCCGGGCACACCTTTTGCATCAGCTCGTAGGCGGCAAAGACCGCAATATCGAAGTGCCGGCGGAATGCGCGCAACGGTGTGCCGAGGAACGCCGGCCAGCCGGGTTTGTTGCCGGCCGGGGCCGGCTTGGCGGACTTGGGGCGCTGCTCCGCACCGGGTGTCGGGGGGCGGCCAGGCGCGGTGAAGGCAGCGTTGTTGACCAGAATTGTGATGGGGCCCAGCGCTTCTCGCGCGGCATCCACCAACCGGGAGATGTCGTCTCGGTCGGTGAGGTCGGCGCGGACCGCCATCGCGCGTCCGCCGGCCGCCTCGATGTCGGCGACCGTTTCACCGATGGTGCCCGGCAACCGGTCATCCCACACCTGTTCGGTGCGCCCGGCGACGGCCACTGCGGCACCGTCGGCCGCCAGCGCCAGCGCGATCGCACGGCCCAGGCCGCGGCTGGCGCCCGTGACGATTGCGGCCCGGCCGGCGAGTCGCTGCGTCATCCCGTCACCCCGTGCACGACGATTGCGGTGGTCTGATCCACCCACGCATCATCCAGCTTTTCGTCCGGGCGCAGCAGCATGCGAAGCATCGTCGCTCCCCCGATCAACTCGATCAAGCGGTCCGGGTCCACTTCGGGATGGGCTTCGCCGCGGTCGACAGCCTCGCGCAGCCGCATCCGCACCGCGGTGAACAGGCCGGTGAAGCGCGACATCACCCGGGCATTGAGGTCAGGATCGGCCGTCATGTCGGCCACCAGCCCGGGCAATGCGGCCCGCACCACCGGAGTGGTGAACACATCGCGGGTGGCCGCGATCATCATCGCGACATCGGCGGCGATGTCGCCGGCCGGAGACTCCAGCGCGGTGGGTGCCGTCGGAAAAGCTGCCTCGTGCACCAATTCGGCCTTGCTCGACCATCGGCGGTACAGCGCTGATTTCGTGGTGCCCGCGCGCTCGGCAACCGCGGCCAGACTGAGGTTTGAATAACCGATTTGCACAAGCAGTTCCGCGGTGGCCGACAGGATGGCCGAGTCGATGCGCGGATCCCGGGGGCGGCCGGCACCCGGGGCCTTGTCAAGGGCGGATGGGTCTGCTTTCATAACGCTACCTACCGTATCGTAATTGCCTCGCGAAGGACGCACCCGTGCCCAATGAACCGGCGGTCGACAATATCGACCGACTGCAGCGGTCCAGCCGCGACGTAACGACCCTGCCCGCAGTCATGTCGCGATGGCTGTCGACCGTACTGCCCGGCGGCGCAAAACCTGAGGTGATCGTGGAGAGCGGCGTGGACTCGACGGGAATGTCGTCAGAAACCATCATCTTGACCACCCGCTGGCAGCAGGACGGGCAGCCGATCGAGCAGAAATTCGTGGCTAGGGTGGCGCCCAGCGCCGAGGACGTCCGAGTCTTTCCGACCTATCGCCTAGACCACCAATTCGAAGTCATACGCAAGGTCGGCGAACTCACCGACGTTCCCGTCCCCCGAGTGCGCTGGCTCGAGGCCACCGGCGACGTCCTGGGAACACCTTTCTTTCTGATGGACTACGTCGACGGTGTGGTACCTCCCGACGTCATGCCCTACACCTTCGGCGGAAACTGGTTCGCCGATGCGTCGGACGAGCGCCAGCGCGAGCTGCAAGACGCCACAGTTGGGGTGCTGGCGAAGCTGCACTCAATCCCGAACGCGGCGAGCACGTTCGGCTTCCTCGCGCAGGGACAACTCGGCGACACCGCACTGCGCAGGCATTTCAATTGGGTGCGGTCGTGGTACGACTTCGCGGTGCCCGACATCGGCCGATCGCTGCTGCTGGAGCGGACATTCGGCTGGCTGGAAGAGAACTGGCCGCACCAGGTGGCCGCGCATCAGCCCGTGCTGCTGTGGGGTGACGCTCGGGTGGGCAACGTGTTGTACCGCAACTTTGCGCCAGTGGCGGTGTTGGACTGGGAAATGGTGACGCTAGGCCCACGCGAGCTCGACATCGCATGGATGATATTCGCGCACATGGTGTTTCAAGAACTCGCCGGTCTGGCGACGCTGCCGGGCCTGCCCGAGGTGATGCGCGAGGATGACGTCCGAGCCACCTATCAGCGGCTCACCGGCGTTGAAGTAGGCGACCTGCATTGGTTTTACGCGTACTCAGGTGTGATGTGGGCTTGCGTGTTCATGCGCACGGGCGCACGACGGGTGCACTTCGGCGAGGTGGAGAAACCCGACGATGTCGAGTCGCTCTTCTACCACGCCGGATTGATGAAGCGTCTTATCGGAGAGGATCAGTAATGCTCGGACCGCTCGATGAGTTCCCGGTACATCAAGTTCCCCAGCCGATCGCGTGGCCGGGGTCTTCGGACCGCAACTTCTACGACCGCTCCTACTTCAATGCCCACGACCGCACCGGGAACATCTTTGTGATCAGCGGCATCGGCTATTACCCGAACCTCGGGGTCAAGGATGCGTTCGTGCTCGTCAGGCGTGGGGACACGCAGACCGCGGTGCACCTGTCCGACGCCATCGACCAGGATAGGCTCAACCAGAACGTTAACGGCTACCGGATCGCGGTGATCGAGCCGCTGCACAAACTGCGGCTGGTCCTCGACGAAACCGAAGGCATCGCAGCCGATCTCACCTGGGAAGGCCTGTTCGACGTCGTGCAGGAACAGCCACACATCCTGCGGTCCGGCAACCGGGTGACACTAGACGCGCAGCGGTTCGCCCAGCTCGGTACCTGGAGCGGCCGCATTGCCATCGACGGTGAAGAGATCGCCGTCGATCCCGCGACCTGGCTCGGCAGCCGCGACCGGTCCTGGGGCATCAGGCCGATCGGTGAGCCCGAGCCGGCCGGCCGGCCCGCCGACCCGCCATTCGAGGGCATGTGGTGGCTTTATGTGCCGATGGCGTTCGACGAGTTTGCGATTGTGCTGATCATCCAGGAGGAGCCCAACGGGTTCCGCTCGCTCAACGACTGCACCCGGGTCTGGCGCGACGGCAGGGTCGAGCAGCTGGGCTGGCCGCGGGTCAAAATTCACTACCGTTCCGGCACCCGCATCCCGACCGGCGCCACGATCGACGCGACCGCCCCCGACGGCACTCCCGTCCACTTCGACGTGGAGTCCAAGCTGCCGGTGCCCATCCACGTCGGCGGCGGCTATGGCGGAGATTCGGACTGGTTGCACGGCATGTGGAAGGGCGACAAGTTCGTCGAGCGCCTGACTTACGACATGACCGACCCGGCGATCATCGGGCGATCCGGTTTCGGCGTCATCGACCATGTCGGGCGCGCGGTTTGCCGCGACGGCAACGGAGATCCGGTCGAAGGCTGGGGCCTCTACGAGCACGGCGCGCTGGGCCGCCACGACCCGTCCGGCTTCAAGGACTGGTTAACGGTTGCGCCGTAAGGTCTCTCAGCGTAATTGGTCGACGATCGCGGACAGGGTCGACAGGCTCAACGGCGCCGCCTGATAGAGGCAGACGGTGTCGGCGATCCCGTCGATGCGGTCCCGGATGTGGGCTGCGACGTCAGCCGGTGTGCCGCATGCGGCGATGGTGTGCAGCATCTCGTCGTCGATCAGCCCGGCCATCTCGTCCCAGCGGCCCTGCTTGGACAACGTGTTCAATTCGGGCTGCAGATCCTGCCAGCCATGCGCCGCCAGCACCGGGCGGTACGCCGGTGTCGAGCCGTAGAACGCCAGCAGCGCGCGTGTCCGCGCGTGGGCCTGTTCGAGTTCAGCATCGCTTTCGCCTGCGGAGACGATGATTTCGGGCAGCACGGCCAAGTCGGTGGTCTGGCGGCCTGAAGCTTCCAGGCCCTCGCGCACCATGGGCATGGTGTGCTCGTGGAGGAACCGTTTCGAGCCGAACGGCATCACCAGCAGACCGTCGGCGTGCTGTGCGACGGCACGGGTCAGCCGCGGCCCGAGCGCGCCGACGTAGATCGGCGGCGGGCC